>JAQUUA010000148.1 GCA_028694055.1 Candidatus Methanomethylophilaceae archaeon
ACAGCCCCTTTTCGGGACTTGATGGCTTCATCAAGACCTGCCTGGCGCATCCATTTCAAGTCTTGGACGGTGTTCTTCGTTCCCGGCAGTATGATGGCCTGCACACCATCCAAATCTTGAGGTGACTCCACGAAGCGGATGTTCACATCCTCCAATGCCAATGCATCCAAGTCCGTGAAGTTGGATATACGTGGTAAACGCACTACGCCTACGGTGACCTTGCCTCGGCCGATGTCCCCTCCGTCCCGGAAGAACATGGAATCCTCCGTTGGCAGCGCGAGTTGCACATGCGGGACCACGCCCACCACCGGCACGCCGGTGAGTTCCTCGATCATCTGAACCCCGGGATCCAAGGATTCGACGTCGCCATGCATGTTGTTCAGGATTATGCCCTTCACCCGTCTCCGGTCATCAGGCTTCAAAAGGGCCAAGGTTCCGTAGGCATAGGCGAATGCCCCTCCCCACTCCATGTTAACCACCAGCACGCAGTCGGCATCCGCCATCTCGGCCGCCCTCATGTTGGCGATATCCTGATCGTAGATGTTGATCTCCGCTGGCGAACCTGCTCCCTCCATCACCACGTGGTCGTATTTCAGCCTCAAGAAGTCCAGGTTACGTTGCAAGGCCTCCGTGCCTGGCCCGGGAACGAAGTCCCTGTAGTATGATTGAACGTCATAATCACCGAACGGTTTGCCCTCCACGATCACCTGGCAGATGGAATCCCCTTTCGGTTTGAGCAGTATGGGATTGACTCTGTAATCTGGATCTATCCGCGCCGCCAGGGACTGCAGGTGCTGGATGCGGGAGATCTCATAACCGTCCTTGGTGACATAGGAGTTCAGGCTCATGTTCTGGGATTTGAAAGGGCTCACCGACCGTCTCTTATTGGCGATGATGCGGCAGATGGCGGTGACCGTGAGCGATTTCCCGGCCCCGGAGGTGGACCCCAGGACCATAAGGGCCTTACCTGGTTCCAAGAACCTAGCCTTCACTTCTGCGAAGAGCACGGCCAGACGGATATCTTCCGCATCCGATATCCCCATGGCCTCCACCCTTTCCGCCACATAACGGCAGGGTCCTTCACGGTGCATGAGGTGGCAGTCCACACAGCTCCAGACCGGCTGCCCCGTCCGGCTGGAAGTCACGAATTCACCTAATTGTGAGTCCTGACAAGGATAGAAGGGACAGAAGCAGTAGGTGCAATCCTGTCCCAGGTAATGACAGGGATGATATGGACACGATTCATTCGGCCCCGTCCAGCCCCTCTCCAGCTCCTCGTTCACTTTCTCCTTGGTCCATTCCATGTCAAGCCTCTGGTTGGATGATTTGTCCAACGTATAATGGGAATCTACCATAAAGACGTTTCACCACCGGGATACCTTTTTCAACCAATGGATGGATATTGTGGACATGGATGTCCCCTCCCTATTCCCTCCTCTAAACAAGGAATGGCACAAGGTGTCGAAGAAGAGATACAGCTCGCAATTCATGAGGGGTGAATTCGACCGTCTTCCGGTGGACCCCATGATGCTGGCCCACTCCACGGTTGCCTGTGGCTACCGCATCCGGGACTTCTACGAGAACCCCCAGCTGGGTTCGCATTGCCTAGCCTACATCCAGGAGCTCTACGACCTGCTTCCGGTAACCAAATATTACTTCTCACATCCCTGGCTGACTGAGCTGGGTCTAGTCCTGAAGCCCATGGAGTTCATGGCCCCTGTTCCAGACAATGTGGTTGTTAACGATCCAGAGGATGTGGACAAGTTACATGTACCAGATATGGCTGAGATCGAGAAAGGCTACACCTATAATCGTCTGGTGGAAGGATACACCTATATCCAGAAGAACATGCCTGAACGCTTCGTGCCCATGGCTTATTGCCCTGAGCCCGTGGGTTCCGGTGCCGCCCTTTGTGGATTGGAACAATTCCTGATGTTCACCATAACGGAGATGGACCTGGCCCAGAAGCTGGTACGTACCTATGTGGATACCGCCATCAACGGAGCCGCCGCTATTGCCAAACGCTATGGGATGGCCATGATCAGCACCGGCGCGGTCTTCGCCAACAGCGATATCATGTCTCCGGAGACCATCCAGCAACTGTCTCCACACAATGTCGAGTACTTGGTGAAACAGGCTTTCCTAAAGGGTGCTGGACCGCAGGTCTTCTATCATTTCTGTGGTAATCACGCTGAAGACATCCATCTGTTCCAGAACATAGTCTACGCCCCCTTCACTATCATGCATATCGGCTACAAGGGGCAACAGCCCTTCCCAGCGGACATCATGAAGGACATGTTCGGAAAGAAGGCCACCATCATGCCCTCTGTAGACACCAAGCTGTTCACTGTTCCTAACCCCAAAGCCATCTACGAGCAGGCGAAGAGACAGCTACTGGGCGGCAGGGACAGCCCCAACGGGTTCATTCTGGGCACTTGTTGCGAAGTCCCGCCCATGAGCCCACCCGGCAACATCCTGGCCCTGGTGCGGGCAGCGGAGGACTTCGGCCGCTTCGGGGACTGGTGACTAAGAACCGTTGAAGATGTTACGGATGAGACGGCTCTCGCCTTGTCGCAGATGGTGCAGTGCCGTGGCCTTGCTCACCCCCAATGCCTCAGCGAGGCCTTTCCCGTCCAAGCGGCGCGGTATCTCGTAATAACCGCCCTCAACGGCAG
>JAQUUA010000149.1 GCA_028694055.1 Candidatus Methanomethylophilaceae archaeon
CTGTCAAAATAGATCGGGATCTCCGGGATGAGCCTTTCGTCTATAAGCTTATGGATTATATAAATAAGTTCCTGAGCCCTGCCGAGAGCGAAAGCCGGAACGATTATCTTGCTTTTCTTCCGAATGGCGAGATAGACGGCTTTTTTCAAGCTGTCCGCCACCTCTCCGATCGGCCGATGGACCCTTGCCCCGTAAGTGCATTCCATGATCATTGTTTGGGCTTTTTCCTCAACGGCTTCCGGCGAACGCAAAATGGGAAGGTTCTCTCTTCCGAGATCTCCCGTAAAGACCAGCGTCTTTGTCTCTCCCCCTTCCTTTATTTCCAAAAAAGTTATCGCCGACCCGAGTATATGCCCCGCATCATAAAATTTGAAACGGATATTTTTATTCAGTTCCGTCCATTCGCTGCTCCGGTTGAAATAAGAGACCGGCTCGAAATAAGCGAAGGTCCTTTCCGCTTCGTTGGTAGTATAGATCGGAGATATCGGAGATTCTCCTTCTCTGAGGTGGCTGTTAAAATAATCGCAGTCTTTCTCCTGGATGGAAGCGGAATCCTCCAAAAGATATTTCGTGATCTCGGCGGTCGGGCCGGTGCAATAGATCCTCCCCATAAATCCCTCCTTTACCAAAACGGGCAGCAGCCCGCTATGGTCCACATGGCCGTGCGAAAGGATGACGGCATTTATATCCTTGCTTGAAAAGGGAAGAGTTCTGTTCGACTGGTTGGATTGGTCTCTTTTCCCTTGGTACATTCCGCAGTCCAAAAGCAGATTAAACCCTTGGGTCTGTATCAAATGCTTCGAGCCGGTCACGTTCCTGGCCGCTCCAAAAAAAGTGATCTTCATTAAATTTTTCTAAAAAATAATTTATCTCGAAATGATGTTTTGGACCCGGCCCACTTGTCCGTCCTGAAGCCGGACCTTGATCCCGTGCGGATGGAACGGAGAGCTGGTCAATATTTCCGCAACGATGCCGCGGGTCAGCCTGCCCGTTCTTTGATCGGCCTTCAAAACCACTTCCACTTCCAATCCTATTTTGATCTCCGACCTGTTTTGTCCCTGCATTTTTTTGTCCTATTTTTGCTTATCAATAATCGAAAACGTCTTTTATGCCTCTGATCTCCAGCTGAACCTGCGCCGGTATGTGGTCCCAGCATCGGCGGGCAAGATCAAGAAGATCTTGAGACCTCAGGTCCGCTTCAAGTTTTTTCAAAAGTTCCGGAAGATAGATAGTGTCCTTCACCGCGTATTCTTTCTGTTTTTCGGTCAATTTGGGCGAAAGCCAATTCGAACATTGTTCGCCTTTGTCTATTATCACTCCCATCCTTTCTTTGAGCAAGCTGGCAAGGCTATGCTTCTTGGAATGCTTCGGATCGAGAAGTTTTATCGCCACCTTCGTGCAGGCGATATTCTTCGGTTCCGCCTGCCAATGGCTCGCCATAAAACGAAGATCGAACAAAGCGTAATGGAATATCTTTTTCACCGATTCGTCGGCCAGCAACTCGCAAAGATTCCTCGGCCTTGTCTTCCCGACCTTGACTATGACCGGAGGTTTATTGGGCGTATAAAGCTGGCAAGTGCCGATCTTTTCCTTTTTCCAATCAAGGCCGGACGTCTCGATGTCCCACCCGACGATCTTTACCTGCGATATCCATTCGAAAAAATCCTCGGGAATGTCTCCTTTGTAAAGAATTATATTTTTGCTTGTAAAATTTTCCGTCATTGGTTTTTCTGGATCTTTACCATCAGAACGCGAAAAGCAAAAAGCAGATCTTGTCTGAATATCATTTTTTATTGGTTCCGAACATCATGAGATCCCCATTGCGCCCAGCGGGCATATATCTCTTTCTGGACCTTATAAGCGGTCTCTTTGTCGAAACCCCTGGCGCGGCCTTCTTTGGCGAATTCTTTGCGGGTAGGTATATAGATGCTGCTTTCTTTCGGACAGAAAGGGCAGGGAGGGTAAAACTTCAAAGGCTTCCCGACTCTCACGCCCGTCACTCCGCTTTCCGGGCACACTCCAGACATGAATCCTCGGCAGCCGACAAAACCTTTTATCAGCGGCATCTCCCTTTCCAAGAGCAAATACAGCTGGCTGGCGATACAGCGCATTTCGGCCGAAGCCCGCACGCATAAACGCAAAGACAAAAAATTCAAAAGAGAGCGCAGGTTCATCGTGTAGTGGTATATCCCGACGGCTTTGCAAAAAGGCAAAGAATAGCGGGCAACCTCTCTGGGAATGCCGTTCGCTATCATCGATTGGTAAGAATTGATGCTCTGCTCGATCGCCTGCAAAAGTTTCTTTTTTTCTTCCGCTTGCTTCGGATCATTGGCAAGCAGATGCCATGGAACGATGATCTCGTATACCTCCTCCGCTTCTTTGAACGACATCGGCAAATTTTCTTGCTCCTGCCGGCCGGCCTCCGTCCCCTTGCTGGCCTCGAGGTATCTTGTCGAAAATCCGCTATGGCTGGCCATGCGATGTTCTAAAAGTTCGGGGGCGTTGCCTTTGCTTATTTTTATATCGAACTTCACTATAATATGCTCCAAAGCCGATCCATAATCGTTTTCGACGATCATTCGAAAAATATTCTCGCCCGTTATGATCGGAGGCACTCCGCTCATTCGAGCCGAGTAAGCCACTTCTTCCCAGGCGTTCTGCC
>JAQUUA010000150.1 GCA_028694055.1 Candidatus Methanomethylophilaceae archaeon
GTACCGGACACGGTGAGCCCGTCACCTACATCCATCAAGCCATCCATATGCAGGAAACGGTTGAACAGTTGCAGGAAGAGTAGTATAGTGGCCACCGCCACGGCCATACCCACCCGACTTTGCAGAATGTAGATGCTGATGCCGGAGATCAGGCCATACAGAAGACCCACCAAAGGAACAAGGTGGAACCTCGCATTCATGCTACGCATGTCCTCTTCATCTATATCCAGACGCATCATGGTGAAAAAGGAGAAATGCCCTTTCACCGCCCCCATCTCATTCCTCCTGGAAGAGACGGGTGTAGATGGATGACATGATGCCCCCCACCAGACCGCATATGATGTCGTCCATGAACGGGCCAAGACGTCCTATTATGCCGGGCTTGTGACGATCGAAGCGATGGAACTCGAAGAGCCCTCTGGTGCCAGCGATGTACTGGGCACATTGCATCCCCAGCATCTCATCCGCGATGATATGGATCGGATCCCTTTGGAACTCCCCTCGTTCCAGACCATAGAGCTTGTCGTGGTCCCCCCAGCGTTCCAGCAGTATGGCTGCCATCACCAGGGAGTTCACGTTGACGTCTTTTGAATAGATTTGCAGTGATTCGAAGAACATGTCCCGTAGAAGCTCGGTCTCCCAAGCTGGGTTGGGTACATAGAGGTCCAAAGCAGCATCCCACATGCTCTGTTGGGTGATGTCGAAGGCCCTTAGATGCTCCAAGAAGCTCTTGGCTTCGGGGAAATCCTCCCTCTTCACCAGACTGTTACGGACGGCGGTGGTGACTGAACGGGCCAGAGAGATTCCCAAGTCTGTACCGGTACCGCAGTACATCTGCCTCTGCTCCCCTTGCGGGCAGACGATAGCCAGGGAATCGGTGGTGGTCCCGGTCTCCTCGTGTCCCAGGCTCTGCAAGGCCACGGTCTTGGCCTCTGTGGCCACGATGAAGCTATTCAGCTTGGCCTCCATAGTCAGAGGCAAGGCTGACACACCGATGATGTTGATGGTGCCCATCCGACGGCGGCGTTCCTCAGCCTTCTCCACGCTGCGTCGCAAGCGGTCAGGCATGTCGTCTATGATCTCACCGGCCACCACACGGTTGGAGAGCCCAGCGGTGGCGATGCATTTGGTCCGCATGCCATCGATCTCATTGTCACAAACTGTCAACACCTGCTTGATCTCGGCAGCAGTCATGAAACCCACGGCGTGGGAGGGGATTCTCAGTTCGGAGTATATGGTATCGAGTTCCTTCTGAGGATCGGGATGGTCGTACATCTTGGGCACCTCGACGAAAACGAACGTATCGGTGCGAGTGTCGCCGCCGTTCCGCATGGCGGAGCTCAATACCTCCATCATCTGGTTGAACCGGATCACAGCCACAGGATGGTTCTGTGATTCATGGAAATTTATCTCAGCGGAAATATCTATCATTTCATCCCCCTAGAACTCCCCAAAGGGCGTCTTCTAGGAATATCTGAACATCCATCCCTATAAAAATGTACAGAGGCAGCGTGACCAGGAATACGAAGAGAATGGAGCTGATCTCGATCAACTGATAGGAACGACGGATGTCGTCCACACGGGGGAGGGGGCCCTTACCCATGCGATAGACGCCTCTTTTCTCCATCCCCAATCCCAATCCTCCGGCAACCGCCGCCATAGGCCAGCCGCTGTTGGGGCTGGGAGTCTTGGCATGGTCGGCCTTCACAGCCTCCCATAAACCCCTGATGTCTCCGCCAACGATCCATATGGAGAGTGCCAGGAAAGGCACGGAGAGACGAGCGGTCACGAATCCCAGGACATCGTCCCAGCGAGCGGGGAAGAAGCCCAAGTCGCCATACTTCTCATTGCGGTAGCCCCACATGGCATCCATGAGGTTGGCGCAACGGAACATGAATGCACCGAATACGCCTAGAAGTCCGAAGTAGAAATTCGGGGAGTACACACTGTCCACCAAGTTCTCTGCGACCGTCTCCACACAACAAGAGGCTATGTGCTCCTCGCCCAAAGTCGAGGTGTCCCGGCTGACCACCATCTGCACCTTGTCCCGGGCAGAAGGAAGGTCACCACGGCGGAGGTCGTTTTCGATGGGTTGACAGTGGCTACGGAATGAGTAGACGGCGAAACTTAGCTTGAACAGCACTGCCGTAAGAAGGATCCATGCCCAGTCACCGATGAGATTACGAGCGGCCGCCAGTACTCCTAAACAAATGATGACGGTAATGGCCAAGAGCAGAATGTAGGAAAAGAACCCTTTCAACCGGGTGGAGGCCTTGCCAGCGCGATCGATGCGTGAGTCCAGGTGGTCCAAGAGATTCCCCATCCACCTCAGGGGGTGGATACGGTTGGGGGGATCACCGATCACGAAATCGAATGCCAAGGCCAATGAGACCACCAGAAGTGCAGGGAGTAAGTTTTCCATCGTTCTCACCACCCGAGGGAGCGCAAGGTATCGTGCACAGCGTGCACGAAATGGGAGTTCCGCTCCCGGTCCTTGACACAGAAGCGTATGAAACGGTCGAAGGGGCGGCCGAACGAGGCACAGTCCCGAACCATTATCCCTTGGTATTGCATACGCTCTTGGAACTCCTTACCACTGGTCTTGAGGCTCTGAAGAGAACTGAAATAGAAATAGGAGTCACTGAGGTCTGCAATAGGG
>JAQUUA010000151.1 GCA_028694055.1 Candidatus Methanomethylophilaceae archaeon
TGTAGCTGATGTGCTGGCTGACGGTCACTTCATCGGTGATAGTCCAATCGCCGCCGCCGACGCCCGATGCCTCGGAACCGAAGGAAGCCAAGAACAACAAGCCGCCGCCCAGGGCCGTGGACAGCAAGAGTATGGCCACCATCAATGCCGCCCCCAGCCTCGCCCCCTTTCCATCGTCCATGACCGTCATCTGTGCTCACCGTGATATGAACCTATTGACTGCAATGAGTTTCACTTCTCTTCCTTGACCGGCTGCTTGAGGGTCTCCGCCGTGCGGTCGAAGGCCCTCTCCCGGCCACGGACCCGGGCATCCCAGGTCATGAAGCGCTTCTGCTCCTCCACCACGATGCCCTTGGCGGTGGAGACGGCCTGGGCCTGCTCCAGCAGCAGCGACTCCCGGGCCAGGTTCTCCTGCCGTACCTTGAGGACGGTCTCCATGGCGCTGCGCATCTCCTTCTCCAGCTGGTGCATGACGCCGTCATGCTCCTTGCCCTTGGCCAAGGCCGATATGAGCTGCTCCTCGTACTGGTTGCTGCGCTTCAAGACCTCCAGCAAAGACTTCTCCATCTCCGCCAGCTCCTTGTCCTTCTGCTCCAGACGCACCCGGATGGTCTCCAGCTCGTCCTGCATGCCTTCCAGCCGGGCCTCACGGGACTTCAATTGCTCCCGGATGCGGTCGGACTGCTCCTTCTGCTCCTGCAGCCCCTTCTCCAGCTCGTCCAAGGCGCGCTTGCGGTTGTCCAGCTCGACCGAGCGCAGCTCCAGGCGCTTCTCCTTCTCCAGCAGCTCCTGGCTCTGGGCCTGGAGGTCGCCCTTCTTGGCCACGATCTCCGTCTCATGGCCGCGGATGCTCTTCTCGAACTCCTCGGCCACCTGCCAAATGGGTACGCTCTTCTCGCTCAAATGATCCCTCCACCGCTTCCTAAGAGAGGCATGGCCACCGTATGTAATCCATCTTCGAATTTAATATACTATCCTGCCGATGGACTCATTCCTCTGGCTCCTCCTCGGGGGGGGCCGGGGGCACCGGCACCACCGCCACCACCCTCTCCCCGGGAGCCAGACGCATGATGCGCACACCCATGGTGTTGCGTCCGCTGCTGCGGATCTCGCCCAGATTGAGACGGATGACCTTGCCCTCGTTGTTCATGACCATGAGGTCCTCCTGCTTGTCCACCCGCCGCACCGCCACCACCGGGCCGTTGCGGTCGCTGAGCTTGATGGTGATGACTCCCTTGCCGCCACGGTGGGTGTGCCGGTAGTCGGCCACGGAGCTGATCTTCCCGTAGCCGTTCTCGGTGATGCTCAACAGGTCGTCGTCATCGCCCACCACGGCCATGCTCACCACGGCGTCGTCTTGGCGGAGTGATATGCCCTTGACCCCCCGGGTGTCCCTACCGGTGGCACGGACCTCGGCCTCGTTGAAGCGCACGGCCTGCCCCAACCGGGTGGCCAGGAGCAGCTGCTGCCCCCCATCCGTGAGGCGGGTGGCCACCAGCTCGTCGCCCTCGTCCATGCGTATGGCCTTGATGCCCCGCACCCGGACGTTCTTGAAGGCGTCCAGACCGGTCTTCTTCACCACGCCGTTACGGGTGCTGAAGACCAGGTAACGGTCCTCTGGGAAGGCATCCACCGGGATGGTGTTCACTACTTTCTCGCCCGGCTCCAGGTCGGAGAGCATGTTCACGATGGGCTTGCCCCGGGCGTGGCGGCCGCCGGATGGCAGGTTGTATCCCTTCAGCCAATGCAGGCGGCCGGTGCTGGTGAGGAACAGCACGTAGTCGTGCGTGGAGCAGGTGAACATGTCCACAGTCTGGTCCTCCTCCTTGGTTCCCATGCCCGTCAGGCCTCGGCCGCCGCGGCCTTGGGCCCGGTAGGTGTCCAAGGGCATGCTCTTGATGTAGTTGTCCTGGGTGATGATGATGGCCAGATCCTCACGGGGTATGAGGTCCTCGGCCTCCACGTCTATGTCTTGGTAGTTGATCTGGGTGCGGCGCATGTCGCCGTAGCCGTCCTTCATCTCCAGCAGCTCGTCCCGGATGATGACCCGCACCCGGTCCTCGTGGGCCAGGATGTCCTCCAGGTCCAGTATGGTGGCGGTGACCGCCCGGTACTCGTCCCGGAGGGACTCCATCTCCATGCCGGTGAGCTTGTGCAGGCGCAGGTCCAGGATGGCCTTGGCCTGCTCCTCGCTCAGGCCCAGCAGGCCCATGAGGGCGCCACGGGCGGCCTCGGGGTTGCTGGACTCCCGTATGGTCTCGATGGTGTCGTCCAGATTGTCCAGGGCCCGCATCAGTCCTTCCAGGATGTGGTGCCGCTTGCGGGCCTGCGCCAGGTCGTACTCCGTGCGCCGGGTGATGACCACGCGACGATGGTCCAGGTAATGCTGGAGCATGGTCTTGAGGTCCATGAGCACCGGCTTGTTGTCCACCAGGGCCAGGTTGATGATGCCGAAGGTGGACTCCATGGGGGTGTGCTTGAAGAGCTGGTTCAGGACCACCTCATCCATGGCGTCCCGG
The DNA here is from genome assembly GCA_028694055.1 of Candidatus Methanomethylophilaceae archaeon. Classification (GTDB taxonomy): domain Archaea; phylum Thermoplasmatota; class Thermoplasmata; order Methanomassiliicoccales; family Methanomethylophilaceae; genus JAQUUA01. Next base: position 2,520 of record JAQUUA010000151.1, read on the forward strand.
GAGAGCTCCACCACGATGCGCATGCCGTTGCGGTCGGACTCGTCCCGGAGGTCGGAGATGCCTTCGATGCGCTTGCTCTTCACCAAATCGGCGATCTTCTCCACCAGGCTGGACTTGTTGACGGTGTAGGGGAT
>JAQUUA010000152.1 GCA_028694055.1 Candidatus Methanomethylophilaceae archaeon
CGTACCAGGCCTGCGAGCTCGCCGTCCTTCACCAGATGGGCTTCCAAACCCACATACCTCTGGTTGTAGCGACGGTCATCGATGTTCCATTCCATGAAGTTCTTGATCAACACTCCGTTCTTGATGCCTTCCAGCATCTCCGCCAGGGAATGGTCCCCTGGAGCCACGAAGGTGTTGGCCATTCGCACGATGGGCTCCCGGTTGAACGACAGGGAACGGGAGGAGCCGTTGCTGCCGCACCCCATCTCCGCCCCGGTCTCCCGGTTGTGCAGGAACTCCTCTATCACGCCTCCGCGGATGAGATCGCGGGGGCGGGCCTTCACCCCTTCGTCATCATAGAGGTAGTATCCGAAGGAGTTGGGGAGGGTGGGGTCATCCACCACGTTCACCAATTCGGAACCCACCCTCAGGCCCCGTGAATCCTGGTCCAGATAGGTCTCTCCGGCTTGGGCGGCCTCCCTTCCCAGGATCCGGTCGGCCTCGGCCGGATGACCGCTGCTCTCATGCGCCACCAGGCCCACCACCTCCGGGCCGAGGATCACATCGTAGACATCGCCACGGAGGGGCTGGGCATGGGTGAGGACCTTCGCCAGCATCGCCCCCTCGTCCTTGGCCGCACGGAGAAGGTCCCAGGAATCCACCACCTCCCAGCCTCCGCTCCCGCCTCGGGAGAGGCTGCGTTGGGCGCTTCCTTGCGGACCCATGGCGGTGAGTATCATGTGCATCATGCACCGGGGTATGACGCTCTCCACCCGGGAGCCTTCGGAGTTGATGAACAGCTTGCTGGTCTGCAAGACCTCCAATTGCAGGAAGCGACCGGGCAGGTCCGCTCCCTGGGACCTGACGCCTTCCAAGGCGGCGGAGTCCACGGAACGCAGGTAGTCCTGGATGTCGGACTCCCGGTCTTGGAAAGGTCGGCGCTGCGAGACCTGGTAGGATGCCCGGCAGGCATCCTCTTCCGCTAATCGGATGGGACGGTCACGCATGCGGGCAGAGGAGCGGGTGTTGCGTACGCACCGTTGCAAGACATCACGAATCACGGATTCGTCCGGATGGTTGCTGGCCCCGAAACCGAGGGCCCCGTCCACCAGCACCCGGAAGGATATGCCGGAGCTGGCCTCCGAGGCGCTCATCTCCGGGCATCCGTTCTTCAGCAGGTAGCTGCGGGAAAGGTCCTCCTGGTAGCGGAGCTCCACATGCTCCGCTCCCAGCCTCAGGGCCTCATCCATCATCCTCTCCATGCGGTCTTCCATGATATCGTCACCTCTAGGACCGGAGGGATAGAAAATCATGTCGATTACGGCTCTGGCGCGCCATCGGCGGGGAAGAGGGCATCGAGATGGGCCTTCAAGCGCTTGCCCTTCTTCAGATGCAGAGAAGAGGCCATCAGATCGACCCTATTGTCATTTTCCAGTTGCTCGCCTGACGCTTCCAGTATTCGACGGTACTGCCAGGGTGGGACCCATTCTGGATCCCAATCGCTGCGGTCGAGTTCAGGCACGGGGGCTTCCCGGGAATGGATTGGGAGCATGTAGAATCCGTCCTCCTGACGGAGCTCCCCCTTGGCCATGGCCGTTTCCAGAATAATTTGCAGTTCCTTCCGAAGGGACGGGGTGATGCGGCTGCGGCCCCGACGACGACGGTACTCCTGCAGAAGGAGGTCTGGGTGCATGGGCCCCCGTTCCATCAAGGACTCCAGCAGGGCATCGCCCCCTCCCGCGTCGGTGTCGTCGCCGTTCTCCTCCAAGACAGCCCTAACAGCCGTTGTATCCGGCGGGGTGTAGGATGACAAGATGACATGGACCTTCTCCCAGAGCCTCGACCGCGCCCCTTCGGGGTCGCTGTACCAGTCCTGGCACCAGACCCTCAGGGTCTGCCAGCCCAGGTTGCGGAGCATGGACTCCCAGAGGCGGTCCCGGTCCCTGGTGCGCTCCAAGGCCTGATACCGGGGACCATCCAAAAGGACCGCCACCAGATGCCTCGACCCATCCGGGGAGCGGACGGCGATGTCGATGCGGTAGCCGGGATTGCCGATGTTCACATCCACATTGGCGCCACGGGAGCGCAGGAAGTCGGCCACGGAATTAACGAGCGGGTCGTCACTGGGCTCGAAATCCTCCAAGAACATCCTCTTGGACTCCGCGTACTGCAGGAAGGTCTGCAGATGGCGGACACCGGCAGGGGTGTCTGGCTTCAGACGCATGTCTGAGGCCCGGAAGTTGCTGAAAATCATGCAGCTGTGACGGGCCCTGGTCATGAGGACGTTCAGGCGCCTCTCCCCTCCGTCCCGGTTCAGCGGCCCGAATGACAGGCTCAGCCGTCCCTCGGAGTCGAAGCCGTAACCCATGCTCACCATGATTACATCCCTCTCATCACCTTGCAGGTTCTCCAGGTTCCGCACCATGAAGGGCTCGTTCTTGTTGGCTACCATTTTTGCCGTCAGCTCCGGATGCCGCCGGCGCTGCTTCATGACCTCGGCCTCGACGGCCTCCTTCTGACGGACACTGAATGTGGCCACGGCCAGACTTAGATGGGGATGGTCCCGGTAATGCACCCAGACCTCACGGGCTATGCGCTGGGCCTCCTTGGGGTTGGTGCCGCTGCCTCCGCGGTCGTAGACGGTGTTCTTGAGATGACGG
>JAQUUA010000153.1 GCA_028694055.1 Candidatus Methanomethylophilaceae archaeon
ACTATATCATATGCATCTGATATCTTAATTTTTAATTCATTACTATCTGAAGGTAATCTTTTTTGTAGTATATCATGCACAGCATTACCCATACTTGTAACAAGCTCACCATATGGATATGAATTAGGCGCAGGTCTTTCTTCTACACCTTTAATAGCGTAATATACTTTGCGTATACATCCTACTAAGTCATACGCATTAACAGTTTTCTTTTGATATGTTGTTCTCTTATATATTTCTTCGCTTTCATATTCTTTTAGTTTGGATACAACGTATTCTTTAGTAAGTTTATAAGGTTTATCTGTTGTAACATTTATAGTTGTTTCTAAATCTGGAATAAGAATTTGATTCTCTTGTTTAACGGGTTCCTGCTTTGCTATTGGTTGTTTAGTAGCTTTAGGTGTAATCTTAATCTTGCTACCTTCTTTAATAACAGTAACAGTAGGTGTGTTATTAATAGGTTCCCCCCAAGATACAGGACCAACATACTCTGTTTTAGTATTATCTTCCACAATTTCTTTATTACTTTTTACAACTTTCATATTTTTAATATAGGATAACATTTCATCATTCATGACTATAATAATCCTCCAAAATTTGTGAACTACCAACCGCTAAATCTGTAGGTTTCCTCGCGCGGTCTCTATAAATCTTTATTTACTCTCAATAATTGTTCATTTGCTCTCGTTAATATTAAATTAGATTCTTTTAATTTTTCTTTAGCAATTTCACACGCATTATTATCGTTTAGTAAATATATATTATCAGATTTACTTTGCTGATAATCTAAACGTGCTTTATATGCTAAAACTATACTATACAGCATTAATACAAATATAAGTATAACACGCAACATTTAGATCACTCTCATTTCATATCATCTATAGTTAAAATATTTACGCCGTCTGTTAAATTAGAAATATGCATACACCAAATTTTTAATAATTGTTCTTCTGTTGTTGTATTAATAATCATTAATGTATACATTTTTTCTACATTAGCTACATTAGAATCCATTAAATCTATAATTTCGTTAATATAAGAATCTATGATGTTATCTAATTCTTTTTTTGCGTTAAGTACTATATTTGGATTAAGATATATTTGTATTTCGTTATAATAAATATCTTTGCGTTTGTGCAAATCTAAATTTATTTTTCGTCTATTAACAGATGTCATAGACATATATGTGTCTACTAAAGAATTGCTGTATATATATGATATACATTGTTCTATAATTTCCATTAAATATAATTTAGTGCGCATAGAAATAAATAATCTTAGTTGTGGTTTGTTTGGAATACCTTTCATCATATCACATAATTTTAAAATACTGCTGTTTAAAGCATTAATATTAGATACTATATTTACATGTACAGTTGCTAGAGATTCTGTAATATCTAAAATATTTTCAAGTTTTGTAGTCATTGTATTTGCTTGAGATATGCCTTTTTTATTACTATCTATTTTTAATGATATATTAATATAAGAAGCAATTCTTATAAATATGTCTATAATAATAAATGCTAAAAGAGCATATTGTGTTTGTATTAATTTGTCTGCATTAAAACCCAATATATATAAAGATAACACACCTATTAATACGGAAGCAAGTATTAAATGTTTATCCATTAATTGTAATGCAATTGCAAATAGTTTGTCTATCATTTATATAACCCCCACGCTTAAAACATTATTCGTTAGATTCTATGTTTTGTATATCTTCCGTTATTATTTGTTGCGACGCTTGTTCGCTTGTTCTACCTGTAAAATAAAACGCAAAACAAGCCCCAATCATTGTTGTAATTGCTATACATAAATGTGTATAATTAGAATCTAGTGTGGAGGTTGTTACATACATCTTAACTGCTACTTGTATGGTCCATAACCAAACTAAACTAACAAATAATAAAATAATTCGTCTTATAGCTTTTCCATACTCCATTGCATGTTTAGTTATATCTATTGTTTGTTTACTTATTTCTTTAGTTTTAAATAATACAGATATTATTTTATTTAAAAACACACCCATACTAATACACCTACTTTCCTCTACCTCCACAAGACATTTCTTCAAATCTGTAGAGTCTAATTTCGAACATAGTATTAGTATAAGTTTTACCACTATTCATGATAATCGAATGTTCGTCTACAACATCCCAATCTTCTTGATATATATTAGCTATAAATATTAATGTATTATCTTTTGTTACATCCCACGGACTATCCGGTATAACATATGGATATTCTAATGTCATATCTTGTACATCTACTTCTACAATATACTCTTTTAATACACGCCCAGCTACTGTTTGTATTGTTTCATCTTCTACTTTTTTTTCAACAAACATTATATTTATAAGTTGATTTAATTCGTCACCACTAATACCCACAAAACCTTTTTGATAAGCATATTTTGGATCACCGTACCCATCTGTAGGTCCTATTATAAGTTCACCGTCTTCTGGAATAATTGGGTTATTGTTACTATCTAATAATCCGGTATCATCTGCAGGCGGTATTCCTACAATATCTGGAGCATAAGTAGTACCAATAGTCGCGTCTATAGCAATTACACGCATAGCTGTTTCTAACACTAATAGTGCGGGTACTTCTAATGCAAATGAAATAGTACCTTG
>JAQUUA010000154.1 GCA_028694055.1 Candidatus Methanomethylophilaceae archaeon
TCATAGTATACTTAACGTTGCCCGTGAAATATCGACTCTTTATAAAAGAGAAGTGAATATTCCCCGTCCTAATACACTTAATTTGAGCAAAACATCGTTTGTTGTTTCCTCGTTAACACCTTTGTGTCCGCAATTTTCCGGACGCGTAATCAAAAACATTAAAGTTGGACCATCACCAATTTGGTTGAAGCAAGCCCTGCAAAGCATGGGTGTTCGTTCAATTAATAACATTGTTGATATCGGAAACTACATCATGCTTTTAACTGGTCAGCCTCTCCATATGTATGATTTGGATAAACTACCCAAAGCCGAACTTATCATTAAAGATGATTATGTCGGTAAGTTTGTCGCTTTGGACGAAAACGAATATGCAGTTCAAAAAGGCGATATTGCGATTACTAGCGATAATAGGGTTATGTGTTTAGGTGGCATTATGGGCTCATTAGCTTCAGCCGTTGATAAAACAACAAAAAATATTGTGGTAGAAGTCGCCAATTTTGCCTTTGACGCTATTCGTCGCACTTCAACGCGCTTAAGTCTTGCCAGTGATTCTTCAGCGCGGTTTATCAAAGGAATTAATCCTTATCAATATGACGAAGTAATGGGTTTGGCGACGGATTTGATTATCAGTCTTTGTAAAACAAAGGATGTTGAGCAGACTGTCACTTATGATGAGCGACCAGTCAAGACGACACCCGCTATTACCACGTCAGTTTCTTATATTAACGATCGTCTTGGCACTAATTTTTTGCAGGCGGAAATAGTCGATACTCTTAAACGCGACTGGATGAAAGTCGAAATATTAAATCGCGATGATTTCAAAGTTGAAATACCTTCATGGCGAATTGATGTCGACGGCGAAGCTGATATTAGCGAAGAAGTCATTCGCATTCTCGGTCTTGATAAGATTGCTAATATTTTGCCTTCACTGCAAGTTACAGTCGGAGGTTATCCAAAGGATAAACGGCATATAAATACCATTCGGCGTTATTTGACTAGTCAAGGCGTAAATGAAGTTTTAACGTATTCGCTTGTCAAAAAAGAAGAGCTCAATGGTTTAAACTTACTTGGCAAAGGAGAAGCTCATCGCTTAATTAATCCTTTAACTGACGAACATGAATATATGCGCCTCAGCCTTATGCCTTCATTACTTAAAATTGCGAGCTATAATATCGCTCGTTGCAATAAAGATTTAGCTATTTACGAAGTAAGTGATATCGATTCGACTATGGAAAGCACCACTCGTCTCGGTTTAGTTTTGGTTGGAAACGATCTCTATCATCACCATCTTAGCGAAGTCCCGTATTCTTTTTATCACCTTAAAGGTTTTATCGAAGGCATTGCCAACGTTCTTGGTATTAAAGAATCACGTTATAGTTTGGAAAAACTCGAGAGTGAACAAAATGAACTGCATCCCGGTCGTTCAGCTTTTCTAAAAATTAACGGCAAAATTGCCGGTTATCTCGGTGAATTACATCCCGCGGCAATTAGCAAATATGATCTAGGCAAAAACAATGTTTTTGTTCTAGAGGTAGACCTTATTTCCTTGCTTTCATTAGAAAACGGGCAGACAGCCTTTAAAAGTTTCTCTCGTTTTCCCTCTGTCCAACGCGATCTTTCTCTTGTTGTATCAAATCAAGTTGCTGCTCAAGCGATAAGCAAAGCAATTCTTGCGATTGATCGGATTATCAAAAATGTTGATATCTTCGATATTTATAGCGGTGAAGGAATCGAGGAAGGCTACAAGTCGATTGCCTTAACTGTTACCTATGAACGCGAAGATCGCACATTAAAAGACGAAGAGGTCAACGCGATTGAAACGGCAGTCTTAGAAAATCTAAATATAAAATTTGGCATAATTCGCCGAACTTGAACAGATGATTATTTCTAAATCAAAATTGATTCTTGATAAAACAATCCCAATTCAAAAAGAATTTCTTTTTGAGAAAAAGCATTTTAATTTTGTAAGTCCATTTTTAAGTATTAAAAAATGTTATGGTAATGTTGAAATTACGAAATACCGGAATTTTATTCGAATTAATGCTGATCTCCAAGTCATCGCCGTTTTAGAGTGTTCGTACACGCTTAAACCATTTAATCATGAATTATTAATTCATGAAGAGGTATTGATTAGCGACAAGTATGAAGATGAGGACGAGGCAATCATCATTCCTGGCGATGCTATTGAACTCGAACAAATTCTTTTTGCCCTTATTTCTTCAGACCTACCGATTAAACCGATCAAACCAGGAGCCGAGTTACCTAAAAGCGGCGATGGTTACCGCATTATTGATGATGCGCAATTGCTCAAAGAACGGAGTCAAAGTGGGGATTCACGTTTTTCCAAATTAGATGAAATTGACTTCGATGATGAAGATAATTAATGCCAAAATAATACTAAATAAATACTAATAGACTTTTGGTGTTTAATATATTAAACAATATTGATTAATTATGTTCTGACAATTTTGTTAGGACTTTTTTAAGTGTTTACATGTTTTAATCCTTGTGCGTATAATATGAGTGCTAAGTGGTAAGAAGTGGAGGTAAGTGGTAGATATGTTCTTTGGAAGCTATTCTCTCACCCTCGATAATAAAGGACGATTGATGATTCCCGCTAAGATGCGGAATGAAGCCG
>JAQUUA010000155.1 GCA_028694055.1 Candidatus Methanomethylophilaceae archaeon
AACGGACGGCCAGCTGCGGCTGGGCCAAAGCCCCGATTCCCACTCCCAAGATGAAGGTGGTGACGAAGGTGTACCACAACGGGGAACCGAAGCTCGGGAAAGAGGTCCAACCGGTCATACCGTCTGCGGCCAATGCGCCCACGCCGGGGTCGACCGCCATATCCGTTAGGGCTTGGTTGGCAGCAGTTACACCGCCAAGGGTACTGTATGTGAACACCAATAGGAGTATCATCCCGAAGAACAGGATGGCCCCTTGCAGAGCATCGTTGTACATAACGGCCACGATGCCCCCGTATGCCACATAGATCGCCACGATGACGGATAGCAGTAGCAGGGCTATGTCACGGTTGATGTCCAACGAAGCATCGATGAAATTCACTCCGCCCAACAATACCGCCGCAGCGTAGATGGGCATGCCCACGATGATGATACCGGCAGAGAAGATCTGGATGAAGGGAGAGTTGAAGCGACGGCCCAAGAAGTCGGGGAAGGAGAGGGCTCCCAATTCTTTACCTATCTTCCTCGTCCGCTTGCCGAAGACCAGGAAGGCCACGATCAGTCCTAAGAGGATGTTCAAGGCCATCAACCAGATGGTGCCCATGCCCAATTGTGCCGATACCCCGCCGAATCCGATGATGGCGGAGGTGCTCAGGAACGTCGCCCCGTAGGACAAGGACAGGATGATGGGGTTCATCTTGCGGCCCCCCACCATGAACTGCTCGTTGCTCACCGTACGACGGTAGCCGAGCCAGCCCAGATAGAAGGTGGCCACCAGGAACACCCCCGCGATTATCAAGAAGAGAGAGAGATCCAACATCTCAGTCTTCCTCCTCGTTGTGTTTCATCCATCCGTATACGATTGTGAATACGGTCAGCAGTATAGCGAAAACGTAGCCAGACCATATCCAGGGGTCGTCGATTCCAAACATCCTAAGAACACTCCCTTGTCATGTCAAGACATATCATGTCACAGATTGTCACAGTTATGACAATAATATATTTCAATCTTTTGAGAAAAATGAACTGGGCCTCAATCGTAGACCCGGTTGTCTATGACCCGCTTGGATTTCCCTTCGAAACGCGGCAGGGTTCCCGGGAGCAGAAGCTTGACCTCGGCCTTGATGTTCAAGACATCCTTCAAGCGGTTGTCCAGGGAACGGGCCATCTTGCCCAGCTCCACCATGTCATCGGTGAGGCAACGTTCATCCAGCTCCACCTCCACCTGCATGCGGTCCATGAAATTATGGGCATCCAATGTGATCTGGTAGTGGGCGGACAGGAACTCCAGCTCCCCTATGACATGCTCCACCTGGGAAGGGAAGACGTTTATGCCGCGTACAATGAGCATGTCATCCACCCTACCAGTGAGGCGTTGCAGGCGAGGATGGGTGCGGCCGCAGTTGCATTTCTCCCACAGCAGGGAGCTGATGTCTCCGATGCGGTAACGGATTATGGGCATGGCTTCCCTCTGCAGCATGGTGACCACCATCTCGCCCTCCTCTCCTTCGGCCACCGGCTCACCGCTCTCTTTGTCCAGTATCTCGATGAGACAGAGGTCTCCCCAGACATGGATGCCTTGCTGCTCGCTGCATTCCGTGAACAGAGGACCGGAAAGCTCGCTGGCCCCGTAGCAGTTCTGGGCCTTGATGCCGGTGCGGTCTTGGATATGACGGCGCATGCTCTCCGACCATGGTTCCGCCCCCAGGATTCCGTAGCGAAGATGAGTGTCATATGGAGGTTTATGCCCCTCTTATCGGCGACCTCGGCGATATGAATCATGTAGGATGGGGTGCAGGCAATGGCGGTGACTGGGAGGTCCAACATCAAGTCCACCTGTCGGTTGGTGTTACCGGTGCCGGCGGGAAGGACCGCCGCCCCCAGCTTCTCGGCGCCGTAATGCATCCCCAGACCTCCTGAGAAGAGGCCGTAGCCGTTGCTCACCTGCAGGACATCCTCGTCGCCCATACCGAAGGACCGGAAGCTTCGGGCCAAGGACTCCGCCCAATTGTCCAAGTCCCGGCGGGTGTATCCCACGACGGTGGGCTTGCCGGTGGTTCCAGAGGAAACATGGTAGCGGCTGATCTCGGACTGCGGGACCACGAAGAGCTTGTCAGGGTAGTTGTCCCGCAAGTCGCTCTTCTTGGTGAAGGGTAGCTTTCGGATGTCGTCCACGGTCTGGATGTCCTCGGGCCTCACTCCCTGCTGCCGCATGCGTCCATGATAAAGGGGCGAAGAATCATAGAGACGGGAGACCAGGGCCTTAAGGTGCTTAAGCTGCAGAGCCTCGATGTCCACACGGGACATGGTCTCGATATCCTTGTTCCAGAAATCCAATCCCATCAACCCCTAGCAGTCCACGATGACAAGGTGAACCATGATTACGAATGGCATGGTTAACCATATCATTCTATTTTACAGTTTCTTGCTGGCTGCTCACGGTAGCAGCATGGTGCCGACGATACGGAGCTTGCCGCCTTCCAGGTAGGTCATCACGGCCCGGTCTCCAGGGCGGTGCACCATCTCGGTGTCGAAGACCAATGTCAGGCGGGGCTTCCTCCAATCATCCCCTTCCGCCTTCAGGACCCGACAGGGTACCATCTGCATCCAATGGCCGATGTGCATGACCATCCC
>JAQUUA010000156.1 GCA_028694055.1 Candidatus Methanomethylophilaceae archaeon
TACATCATCACCGGCAACTACAGTTTGTACCGAGGCCAGATGACCCGTCGGACCTTCTCCTTCGACATCAGCACGCTAGGGACGGTGTCGGTCAAGGACATCATGAAGACCCCGGTGGCAACCGTCCCGGAAGACTCCGATGCCACTGAGGCCATGCGGATTTCCGGGGCAGAACCACATTATGTCTATCCTGTCCTGACTGAGAGGGGTAGACTGAGAGGACAGGTTTACAGGGACGACATCATCCGCCTGCACGAAGAGGCCCCTCTGGCGCCTCTGGACAGCATTATCCGCGACGACCATCTGAGGATTCCATCAGACATCGAGAGTCTGGATGCCTTCGAGATGATGAACCGGGACCGGTCATCCAGGAACCTGAGGCTGTTCGTGGTCGAGCCTTGGGACCGTGAGTCGCTCGTGGGGGTGGTGACCCGGATGGACATACTGCAAGCGATGGAAGAACTGGATGAACGACATCGATGAACGTGTTTCGGTGCCCTCATCCATCATTATATTAAAGGCCCGTTCCTCTCTTTGTTGCTTAGACAGCTTGAAATATGCTGAAGAAAGGAGACAGACACACAGATGTCTTTCCAACGATTAGATCCCCTCATAATCGAAGCCCTGAAGGAACGGGGCATCTATGAGCCCACCCCTCCGCAGAGGGAATCCATACCCATGGTCATGGATGGGAAGAACGTCCTGGTCATCGCCCCCACCGGGATGGGCAAGACCGAGTCGGCGATGCTCCCCATAATGCACATGATCATGCGGGAGCCGGGCAAGGGGATCAAGTGCATATACATCACACCGCTCCGGGCCCTCAACCGGGACATGCTCCGGCGCATGGAGGACTACGGCAACGCTCTGGGCATACGCATCGCGGTGCGGCATGGGGACACCTCTGCCGCGGAACGCTCCCGGCAGTCCCAGAAGCCTCCGGACATACTGATCACCACCCCGGAGACCTTGCAGATCATGTTCACCGGCAAGAACCTCCGGGAGCACATCTCCCGGGTGCAGTGGGTGGTGGTGGACGAGATCCATGAGTTGGCCACCGGCGAGAGGGGGGCGCAACTGGCGGTGGCTCTGGAGCGCCTCGTCCTCCTTGCCGGGGAGTTCCAACGCATCGGCCTCTCGGCCACAGTGGGCGAGCCAGAGGAAGTGGCATCCTATCTGGGAGGCCTTGGACGCGATGTCGTGGTCAGCAGACACGACATGATACGGGAGCTGGAATTGTGGGTTGAGAGCCCTCGGCCGATGGACGAGGACCTGCGTCTTGCCGGGGAGATGGCCACGGACCCCGAGCTCATAGCCACCATGCGCCGGGCCATGCAGCTGGTGCAAGGACATACGTCGACCTTGTTCTTCGTCAACACCCGGGAGACGGCGGAAGGGATCGCCGCCCGTTATCACATGTGGAACGATGCTTTCCTTATCGGTGTGCACCATGGGTCGTTGTCCAAGGACATCCGCGTGGAGATGGAGGACCGCTTCAAACGAGGGGAGCTCAAGGCCTTGGTATGCACCTCGTCCTTGGAACTGGGTATCGACGTAGGGTCCACTGAGCTGGTCATCCAGTACAACTCCCCTCGTCAGGTCTCCCGGCTCGTGCAGCGTGCCGGCCGTGCCGGCCATCGTATCGGTGAGACCGTGAAAGGGGCCATCATCGCCAGCGACCCGGACGAGGTGGCGGAGGCCATGGTGGTGGTCCGTCGCGCCCTCTCCCGGGAGATCGAGAAGAAGCGTTCCCGCCCCTGTCCCCTCACCGTCCTGGCCAATCAACTGGTGGCCATGACCATGAGCGGCATGGTGAGCCGGGATGATGCGTTTGCTTTGCTAAAACGGTCCCAGCCATTCCTGTCGTTGAAACGGGAGGTGATGGACGAGGTCTTGGGACAGCTGCTGTCCATCAAGATGCTCTTCGAGGACCAGGAGGGATTCCGCCGCACCCGCAAGGGGATGAAGTACTTCTACGACAACATCTCCATGATCCCGGACGAACGGACCTTCCTGATCCGGGACATCAGCAACCGAGCCATCGTGGGCACCTTGGATGAGAGCTTCGTGGCCAGCTTCGCCGAGCCTTTCGCCACCTTCATCGCCAAGGGGAGGAACTGGCGGATCATCGAGATCCGGGAGGACGAGCTGCTGGTGGAGCAGGTGGGGGAGATCGGGTCCGTCCCCTCCTGGGTGGGCGAGGACATCCCGGTGCCCTTCGAGGTGGCGGCCGAGGTCGGCCGCATGCGGCGAAAAGGCGACATGCGCTCCTACAATGGCGACGAGGATGCCAAGAGACGGGTGAAGGAATACATCGAGAAACAGAAGGAAGCCGGCCCGGTCCCCAGCGACAAGCTGATGACCTTGGAGGTCGGCGACCGTCTGGCCATTCTGAACTCCTGCTTCGGCAGCCGGGTGAACGAGACCCTCAGCAAGATACTCTCCGCCCTGCTCACCGCCCGTCTGGGAGAGAGCGTGGGCGTGAGCACGGATGCCTACCGCATCGTCCTGGAGCTTCCCCGGAACCCGGGCAAGGATGTCCTTCTGGAGACCCTGCGCTCCATCAAACCGGAGAGCGTGGAGTCCTTGGCCCGCCTGGTCATCCGCAACTCCTCATA
>JAQUUA010000026.1 GCA_028694055.1 Candidatus Methanomethylophilaceae archaeon
GAGGTGTTGAACACCAGGCAGTCCTGGATGCGCAGGTGCAGGGTGGTGTCCTGCACCATTATGCCGTAGCTGGAGCCAGCGGCGTTGAATCCCATGCCAGAGATGAAGTAGGGGTCGGCCTCGCTGCCGTCGCCCGGGAACCCGTAGATGGATGCCAGGGTGCGCAGGCTGCTGTCGCTGGTGATGGTGAGCGGACCAACGGGAACGTCCGTCACCCGATTGTAGAAGCTGACATCAGCCTCCATGCTATTGCCGGCGGCGTCGCTGACGTTCACGGTGGCCGTGTGCAGCCCGGCGCTGAGGCCGCTGAGCAGTAGGGAATCCCCTTCCACGGACTGCCACGCCCCGCCGTCCAAGCTCACACGGCTGCTGTATCCGGAGATGTCGTCCGCGTCCCATATCAATGCCGCGGTGCCGCCGCCGAAGCGCATGCCCGGCAAAGGCGATACTATGCGCATGCCCGGCCCGGTGCCGTCGATGTAGAAGGACAGGCTGCGTTGGCTGTACAGGCCCTCATGGCTGACGTTCACGCTGATGGTGTGCCGACCTTCCGCGAGTGCTGCCAGATCCACCCCGTCCATGGCCCCCGCCGTCCAAGCACCGCCGTCCAAGCTGTATGTCACCGTGGCCGTTGCCGGCTGCACGACCCAATCCACACGCAGATCGGGGCCGGGATGGTAGCTGTTCTTCTCCGGGGAGAGGAAGAGCAGCACCGGCCGGCCGGTGTCCACGCTGAAATTCAGGTAAACGCTGACATTGTTGCCGGCCAGGTCCTCCCCCCACAGGCTGGCCTGATGTGGCCCTTCGTAGAGGTCCTCCCAAAGATAGGATTCCAGACCGGTGACGTCCACCTCGTCGCCATCCATAAACAGGAGCAGCTGCCGCAGGTGATCGTCCTGGACGGTCCAGTTGAGTATGACGTCGTCGGCATCCAGGGTCTGGTTCTCAGAGGGGTGAGTGAACTGCAGCATCGGCGCCGTGCCGTCCACGGTAACCAGCACGCTCCGGTGGGTCTGCAGTCCCAGGCTGTTGACCGCCACGAGGGCGATACTGCGCTGCCCGTCCGCCAGTCCGGAGACCGTGTAGGGGGTGGGGATGTCCTCTTCCCAGAGGACGCTGTCCACATAGATATGGACCGCATGCGGCAGTTCATCCGATGACACGTATTCCAAGGTGAAGGAGGAGGGCAGCACCTCCCCGCCCTCCGGAGAGACGATCTGCAGGTAGGGAGGCACGCTGTCGGCAGCGCTGCTGATCATGGCGGCGAACGGTAGGGCCAGGAACAGCAGAAGTACGAGGAGGGCCAGGATCCTCAGGGTCTTTCTGGGCATCTCGGACCTCAGAAGGTGTCCTCGCTCACCTTGGTGAAATAGGAAGCCAGGCTGAGAGCGGAGAGGCGGGCGCTGAGCTCGCTCTTCACCGTCTCGTACTCCTGCCAGCCCACCAGGCCGTCCTGGTAGGCGGTTTCCAATTCCGAAATCTCCTCCATGATCAGTCTACCGTTCTGCTCCATGATGGTGGCATTGACGCTGCGAGGGATGACCAGGGCGGCCGTGGCCGCCTCCGGCTTGGCCCGAGGCTGGTAGCGGCTGGGCGCCTCCGGCTCCGGCTTCTTCTTCTTTTTGGATGAATCCCCCGTTATGAGCACATAGAGCAATGCCAACAGGAAGAGTATGAACAGGGTGGCCAGCTGGTCCTCGGTGCTGAGCTGGGAGATGGCATCGGCGGCATCCATTATGGCCTGGCCCAAGGCCTCCAGGGCACTGATGATCATATCTCCCAAGGAGTTCAGGGCCTCCACGACGGCATCGGCGGCGTTCTGCAGGAATTCCGTCAAGGCGGCCACGCTGGAATCCACGAAGGAGCCCACGGCTTCCGCCACGACATCCCAATAGCCCCCTAGAGTCTGCCCTATCATATCCAGGTATGAACCGGCATCGGCCAGGAAGATATCGATGATCTCCCCCAGATGCTCGAAGAGCAGGGAGATCTTGGTCCAGAGGTCCGGTTCCTCCGGCAGGGCGCTGATGCCCAGCCCGGATGCCGGGCCCTCGCCCACCGGGTTCACTGCCGTGACGTAGTAGATAAAATAATCGTTCCAGCCCACGCTGTCGTCGGTGTAGCTGAGGTCCGGGACGGTGGCGATGATGGTGAAGTCCGTGTCGTTGGTCTTCCTGTAGACGTTGTACATCAGGGGCGAGATGTCGGAAGGATATCCTCCGTCATCCTCCGGGGCATCCCAGCTCAGGGTCATGGAGACCCCGTCCCATCGCGGCGTGTAGTCCACGGAGAAGCCCTGCGGCGCCCCGGGGAGGGAGACGCTCTTGGTGCTGAATGAGATGGGATAGGACTGAGAGTTGCCTGCCAAATCCACCACGTTAACGTACATGGTGTAGTTGGCCGGATAATCCAGGGCGGTGGAGGGTATGAACACCATGACGCCGTCACCGGTCCATATGGTGCTACCGGGGACCGGGGAACCGGCATCATCCTCCAGGGTGATATGGCTGAGGTCCCGGTCGATGAGCATGACCAGTTCGAATCCGGCATAAGGCCTCTGGTCGAAGAGGAAGTCCTCCTCCCCATCCTCCGGCCAGGTCCATGCCGGCGGCTGGGCGGCGCTGAGGGTGACGAAGGAGGTCGACCGTTGCAGGACGGCGCCGGTCTGGTTGCAGACCGCCTTCACCACCAAGGTGTGGTTGCCGTCGGTGAGGGTGAGGTCCACATGGCTGACGGCGCCGGTGGACACGAAAGCGGCGGAGTCCAAGGAATAGGAGTAGGTGTAGGTGTACCCACGCCGGTCCCAGACCTCCCAATCGAATCGGTCCGGGGAACGGGAGTAGCCGCCGGTGTGGGGATGGATGAAGTCCAATAGGGCTTGGCTCTCGGAGACCACCATCCCCTGGGACCCATAGGCGGTGTGTCCAGCACGATCGGTGGCCCTTAACTCCACCTCGTAGTACCCTTCCGCCAGGCCGGTGAAGGTGTGGGTGCTCATGCCGGTGACGTTGACCCATGTGCCCCCGTTGATGCGGACATGCAGGGCGCTGACGGAGCTGCCAGCGTCCACTACGCTCCAGTTCACCGTCAAGGGGCTGGAGTAATAGGGGTGGTTGGAAGGGAGGAGGAACTCTATGAGCGGCGGTTCGCTGTCCACCACCACGTTCACCTGCACCTGACGGTAGTTGCCCGCCTGATCGTAGGCTCTCAGGGTGATGCGTTGCGACCCCTCCGAGAGGGGCATGGTGTAACTGCGGGCGGAGGAGTTATCGATTCTGATGGCGGTGGACGTGCCGATCTGCAGGGTGAAATGGCTGATACCCGAGGATGGCGAGGGGTCGGAGACCGTCCAATTGACATAGATCTGGTTGCTGGTGAGGATCTGCCCCTCCGCCAGGTTAGTGATCGAGAGCTGCGGCACCACGGTATCGATGAAGAAGGACACGGTGTCGTTGGCCTCTGTCCCGTCCCAAGCCACCGCCTTCACCTCAGCGGTGTGCCAGCCCTGTGACAGGGAGGGGGTGGTGTAACGGAGGCTCTGGGAGAGGTTCAGCCAATCCCCGTTATCCACGCGCACCATGAAATGGGAACGGTTGGCGGCATCGGTGCCGGTCCAACGGATAGTGGCCCGGTCAGAGTCCAAGTAGGCCTCCGTGGGGGCGGTGATGTCCACGGAGAGGCCCATGGCCGTGACCTCTATGCTGAGGTTGTAGACGGCGGCGTTACCGACATTGGAGAAGGCCATCATGCTCAGGTTGTTGGTACCTTCCGAGAGGCCCAGGTCCCGGAGCATTATCTCTGGCTCGCTCTCATCGTAAGAACCTTCATTGACACTGAGCTCATAGGAACCCATGCCGTAAGGGGATGTGGCGGTGAAATCCACCACCGTGAAAAGACCCTGCTCCGTTCCCTGCAGGTCATCCAGGTAAGCGGTGTCGAAGACCGGTGGGCCGGAGGGGTCGCTGGCCAGGGGGCTGCTGTCCGAACCGCTGCCGGCCAAGGCATAACTGGGTCCGCTGTGCAGGAACCAGAAGTTGCCATCCCAACTGTTGCTGCCGTCATTGAAGGCCTGAGAGGCCGCCAGCGTCAGCATGCCGGTGCCGTTGTTGAGATAGAAGCTGTTGCCTTGGATGCCGTTGCCGTCCCCGGTGACAGAAGCCCCATAACCCTGGCAGCGGGAGAGTATGTTGTCCTCCAGCGTGCAGCTGTCGCTCCCGTTCAAGAGTATGCCCACGGAGTTCTGATCCGACAGATGGTTGCCCTGGACAGTGCAGTCCTGGCATTGGCTGAGCTGGATCCCCACGGCGTTGTCCTGGAAGCTGTTGTTGGCCACGGTTAGATCCTGGCATTGGTCCAGGAGCAGGGCGCGGTCCTTGTAACGGAAGGTGTTGTTCCTCAGTTCGGCGTTGATGACGTTGAAAAGGACTATCCCTTCCTGCCCGGTCACGGAGCGGGTCACGGTATTGTTGCGGATGGAGAGGTGAAGGGTGGTGTTGCCGATGTACAGGCATTCATCACCGTCGCTGCTGCGCAGCTGGTAGCCCTGTATGACGATGGGGTCGGACAGCGACCCGTCCCCCTCCCAGCCCAACAGGCTAGCCGTGGCCAGGAGCTCGGAGTCGTCATCGATGCGCATGTTGGACTCCAACAACGAATCGTAACCGCCCACCTTCAGGGTGGGGTCTCCCAGGAGGTTCAGTTCCGTGTAGATCCACTTCATGAAGGGATCGGACAGCTCACTGGCGAGGCTCTCCTTGGACAGGCGGACCACGTCCCCGAGCAGGAGGTCCTCATCGAAGAGACGCTCCATGTAGGCCAAGTCGAAGAAGTTGGATGTGCCGTTGACGGGGTCCCCCTCCATGTACAGGCCCTCCCGGGAATGCACCACCATGGCTACGGCATTGTTCTCATCGGCGAGCATGGTGCTGGCGATATTGGGGTCCTGATCGAAACCGCCTATCCGACAGGCTTGACTGTACCAGATGTACGGCAAGGGGTTGTCGATCTGCGGGACGAAGGCGGAATCCAAGCTCACCAGGTAGTCGAAGTCCCCATGGCTGAGGTCGTTTACGATGTGCGCACCGGCCTCCAAGGCATCCTTGACCATGGTCTGGGTAAGCGAAGCGGGATCGATGTCCCTCTCGTAGAGGGTGGTGATGTTGTAGGACGACGGCACATGAACGGCATTGCTGTCCTTGCCGTCGCCGCCCCAGGTGATGTCATCCAATACCTGGCCGATGAACAGCACCTCATCGTAGTGATCGCCGATGGCTTGGGACTCATAGCGTATGAGCTTGTCGATGTAGTTGCTGGCCTCGGAGACCGTGGTGAAAGGGAGTCTCCCTATGCTGAGGTCGTAGTAGGGATGGATGTCGTTGGCCCAATCCACGGTGTAGTCAAAGGAGGCATAGTAGAGGTCAGAAACCAAAAAGGGGCTGCCGCCCTCGATGGGCAGGGTGATGGCCACGTGCCAAGCCGGTATGACGGTATGGTCTCCGGCCAGGAGGACGTACTCGATGCTGGAGAGGTTGTGTTGGCTGTTGATGTATGACTTGATGGCTTCCGCCGTCACCGAGCCACCGCCCACGGCGGTGCTGACATTCACCAGATGGACGTTGAACCCCAGGGACTCCTTCCAATCCGCCAAACGTTGGAACTCCGTCTCCATGTCCGAGGAGGTGATTATGAGGAGGTCTTCTCCAGCAGCGGTGAAGGTGGTCAGTTGCGGGACGGAGTCCAGATGATACGATATGGTGACGGTTATCCGATCCACGAAATAGGTGTCGCCGCTTATCGGGTCATAGGAAACCGGGGACAACGAGAGGTACAAGGTGCTGCCGTCCGAATCCTGCAGCAGCGCCCTTTGCTCCACATATTCCGTGGCTTGGTCATTGCTGCCATAAAGGCTGCGGCCGAAACTGCTGGCGATGTAAACCGGCTGCAGGGAGAAGCCTCCCAGGTACACCGGGTCGCTGGTGATGACCGCGATCTCCAGACCGCTTATCTGGCCAGAGGGCAGGGCTATGTTCACCTTCTCCACCGGCAAGAGGTAGGGCACATCGCTCATGCGGGCCATCTCCAGGCCTCCGGAGCTTATGACATCGTACTCCCCGGACTGGATGGTCGGCCAATCGAATTGTCGTTCCAAGACCGATGTCTGCCGGTCATCCCCTGCCGGGACGGCATCGGCTCCTGGCAGAGGCAGGAGCATCAAGAGCATCAGGGCCACCATCAAGGCACAGGCTGAACGATGTCGGCGGGAAACGCCGCCCCGGATTCCGGAATCCCTCTGCTCCTTCGTCATCTGCATACCTCTATGTCATTATCATTCCTATGAATATGTCTACCAGATAGGTGCAGGTCACCCCCACCCATATCAAGGCGCTGAAATGGAAGGCGCCGCCGAACCAGTGCCCACCTTTCATGGAGTTGATGGTCAGGGAGGATACCAAAGCGTGGATGGACAGGATGACGATCACCACCAATGATAACACCCCTAGGTCGTAGCTGGGGTTGATTATGGACCCCAGGAATATGGAGGCCGCCCCACCGCTGGCCATCCCTCCGTACATGCTCTCTATGAGGACGCCCACGTAGTCTATGACCGCGTACATTATCCACATCGTGCCGGCCAAGGCCACCATGGTGCCGTAGGACACCCCGGTCATGGAGGAGACGAAGACGTTCCTCTTCTTGCGCATGGCCAGGAACTTGTTCATGTTCTTGGATATGAAATAGCTGGTGCGCTCCGGGCTGGAACCGTGGCCAGTGGTATCGATGTACATGCGCGTGAATTTGTCGATGAAGTTGCTCTCGGTCTCGGCGATGAAGTTGTCCCAGGCCAGGTCAGGGTCGATGTTGGTGTCCAGACGCTTGGAGAGGTTCTCCACTGCCGTGGAGAGGTATCCGAACTTATGCTGGCTGATCTGACGCACGGAAGCGGGCAGGGAGGCGGAGCTGGCCTCCATGGAGCGCCCCAAGGCACGGATGAACGAGCCGTAGATGTTGTCCCGGTTGTTGATGCGCTGCTCCTCCCTGTTGATGAGCAGGCCAGAGATGAGGAGGGGGGTGCTGACGATGGGTATGGCCAGACGCAGGTCCATGCCGCTGAAGAACACATAAACCGCCAAGATGGCCAAGGCCACGATGTTCAGGATGATGACGTAGATGAGGAGCTTGTCCGTACCAGTGACCATGTTCTTGGCGACCTTGGTGGACCAGGGGTACCAGATACGGTCGGTGGGCATGACGAAGATGGAGATGAGGAGGAACATCACCTCCAGGACCAGGAATGTGAACGTTATGCCCAGGAGCATCATCTCGTTCACGCCGCCGCCCACCAGGGGGATGATGGCCACGAAGACCACCAGGAAGGTCATGGCCACTATCAGCGCCACGTAGATCTCCTTCACGAAGTCCATGTTCTTCAACGTGGACTCGGCGTTTAGCTGGAACTCATCCATGATGATCTCCTGCTCGTAGTTGAAGAACACCCCCATCTCGTCCCCCACGTCTATGGCGTGGGCCAGACGGATGAAGAAGTCCCTCTCCATGTCGTTCTTGATGTCATTGGCCACGAAACGGCAGGCCTCGGAGACGGTCATGCCGTAGTTCACCACCAGGTTCTGGATCTGGCCGCAGTTCTCGGCGATGATGCCGTAATCCCGCATGGCCGCCACATAGCCGAAGACCTTCTCCAATGGCAGACCGGAAGTCACCATGGATGCCATGTGGGTGACGAACAGCGGCATGATCTGGTTCACCCGTCTTTTCTCCATCCCCACCTGCAGGAAGGGGATGATGGCCACCAGGAAAACCAGGAAGCCGGGGGAGAGCATGATGAGGTAGAGGGTGAGGCCGGGAGGACCAAGGTCGATGAGGCTGAGGAGGACGGTCGGGACAACGGTGCCCACCAGCAATGTGCTGGCGACAACATAGAGCAGGTAGCGCCCCGGTTCGTTCTTAATCAGCTCGTAGGTCTTCTCCAGCATGGGCTCACCCTAGACAAAGAACGGCAGGCCCTCCGCACCGCTCTCGAAATAGCGCACCAGGGCCTCGTTCACGGAACGATGGTCGGTGATGTCGTTCTCCACCATCTTCTTGATGATGGCTTCCCTCTTGTCCAATTCCTCGTAGATCTTCCTCTTGTCCATGTAGCCGTGATCGGCGGCCACCTTCTCCTCCAGGATGTAGGAGTTCTGGAAACCACGGAAGAGATGGGTGTCCGAGACCGGGTCCCACTTGAAGACGTTCTTGGTCAGCACGCCGCCCTCTTCCTTGGAGTATCCCACGAACTCCTCCACGCTGGTGACCCGACGGAGGATCCTCCCGTCCACGTTCACCGCGGACTGGAAGAGCAGGACGTTGACGTTGTCGATGAAGGTCATGGGGATGTTGATGGGGTCCCCGGTGAAACGCTGGATGAACTTGGTGGCATTGGCGGCGTGGAAGGTGCTGAGCACCGGGATGCCGGTCTGCATGGCTTGGAAGGCCACCCTCCCTTCCTCACCTCTGATCTCTCCGATGATGAGGTAGTCGGGACGGGAGCGCAGTGCCGCCCGCAGGAGGTCGAACATGGTGACCCGGTACTCCACCGGACCGGACTCCCGGCTGACGCAGCGTTGCCAGGTGTCGTGCGGAGGCTTGACCTCCGGGGTGTCCTCGGCGGAGAATATCTTGTTGCGATGGTCGATGAGGGGCAATATGGCATTCAGCGAGGTGGTCTTGCCGGAAGCGGTCTCACCGGAGAAGATCATGTTCATCTTGTTCTCCAGGCAGAGCCATATGTAAGCAGCGAGCTTGGCGCTCATGGTGCCCCACTTCACCAGCTGCACCGCCGATATGGGCTCGGCGGAGAACTTGCGGATGGTGAAGCTGGAGCCCTTGCGGCTGATGTCCTCGGAATAGATGATGTTGATACGCGACCCGTCCGGCATGGCCCCGTCCACTATGGGGCGCGTCGGCGTCACCGGCCTCCCGATGCGTTCGCTCAAGGATATGAGGTAGCTGTTGAGGTACTTGTCGGAGGGGAAGCGGACATTGGAGACCAGGCCGTATTGGAAGGCCTTGTGGATGATGTGGATGTTCTCCGTGCCTATGGCGTGCACATCCTCGATGTAGGGGTCTCGCATGATGGTGTTCAACGGACCATATCCATTGATGTCCCTGTGGATGAAGTAACGGTAGAGGTCCCTGTCCTCCTCCGGTACCGGGATGGTGAATGATTTCCGGATGCGGTCCACGAATCCGATGTCCTTGTTCCTCACCACCTCTTCGAAGAGTTCGTCTATCAGCTGCCGCCTCTCCTCGTCGGTCTTGATGGATTTGCGTTTGGCGGCCCTTACCAGCATGGAGGAGCGGATCTTCTCCAACAGGGCGGCCTGCTCCGGGCTGATGGGCCATTCCACCGAGGTGTAGCTGTTGCTCTCGGCGTTCACATGCACATAGGCATCGCCAAGGTCGTCTCCCACGTAATAGATGATGTTGGCCTGCTGCGGGTCATAGAGGGCGGCCTTGCGGATGTCGTTCAACTCCTTGACGGTCAAGGAGTCATGGTACATGGGCGGGCTGCCCTGCTTATAGGGGAGATTGTCCAGGTATCTCTGCAGCAGAGGGCTCTCCTCCGCCACCGTGAAGACGCTCTTCTTCAACCGGACACCTCCGTGATCTCGATTATCAGGCCGACGTCAGGCTCCACCCGGAACTCTATCATCTTGTCCACCTTCCCACGGGCCTTGAGGTAACGGCGAACCTTCATGAGATGACGGATGCCGTAGCTGGAGCTGCGGATCTCCAGGTCGAAGTACTGGTCCGCTGCTTGCCGCAGACGATCCATGGCCGGCAGGCCATGACGGGAGGTGATGATGATGACCTTGTCCCGGTAGCAGACCTTCTTCCAATACTGCAAGAGGGCCTCCATCTGCTCCCCTCCCACCTCGCTGGGGAGCATCTCCGCCATGCAGTCAATGACCGTGACGTCGCTGCTGTACAGCTCATTGCTGGTCATGAGGGTCTGCAGGTAACCTTGGCGAGGCATCTGATCGCCCACGATGGGGAGCACAGGGATGAATTTCAGGCGGGTGTTGATGAGGTAGGGGCCGATGTGGTACTTCATGGAGTACATCTGGTTGATGAAGTCCTTCAGCGTGAGTTCTGTGGATATGTAGGTGACAGAGAAGCCGTTCTCCAGAAGGCCATAGGTCAAACGCTGCGAAACCACGCTGCGCCCGGAACCCTCCTCGCCCTCTATGAGCGCCAAAGAGCTGGAAGGGAGGCCGAGCCCGATCTTCTTGGCGAACTCGTCCCGTGGCAGGTGCACCGGGAGGAAATCCTTCATCCTTGCCTTCTCCTTTTCCGCCATCTCATCACCCTATCCTGAAGCTGATACGGTCGTCAGCGAGGTTCCCATAGAGCACCTTGACGCTATGGTCCCCGACACTCAATGCATATGTGACGCGTAACTGCACCACTTGATTGGGACCTATCGGGCCGCTCCCCTCGAAATTGGTAGGCGTCACCGCCGAAGAAGGCACCAACGCCCCGTCGATAATGACCATCCACATATCGGGATCATCGAAGCTGGTGTCGCCGGTGTTCAGCACATAAAGGTAGAGGTTGCTGCTCACATAGCGCATCTCCATGGGGTCGTTGATGATCTTTATGTCGGAGAGCATGACCTCGGACATCTTCTCGGAGTTGTTCTGCAAGTCGTCAGCGAGGTTGAAGGCGATGCCGATCATGGCCGCACCCACGGCGGTGGCGGCGATCAAGGCGACAACCATGAAGATGGCATGGGATGCGGGTACGTCAGCGGACATCAGCTCCCTCCATAGACCATGAGGTCGCTGACACCGTTTCCGGCGATGACCTTGATACGGTTGCTCTCGTCCAGCCTCAGCTCATCGGAAATCTGCAACACCACCATCTCCCCCGGCATCCAGAGGCCGCTGGTCAACGATGGGAGGATGGTGGGATTGAAGCTTGTGAACTGGCCATTCACCATCAGACGGATGTTGGCCAACTCGATGACCGTGTTGCCGGTGTTCTCAACTGTGATGTTGCTATACTGGAAGACGCTGGTCTCATTGTACACGGAATACACCAGATTGATCTGCATGGAAGTGGCCAGCATGTCCTGCTGACGGTCGGTCATGGGCTCTTGGGCATGCATGAGGGCGTCCTGGGCCGAATCCTCCGCTGAGTAAACCACTCCGAAGGAAATCATAGCCGCCACTAATAGCACGGCGGTAGAGGCCGAGACGCTGACACCCATGCCTTACCTCCAGTTCACGAATTCCTGGTACCAGTAGTCGAGCTTGTCCAGTTCGCTCTCGGGAGGGTCTTTGCCCAGGACCTTCTGCACGATGACCTTCTCGAGATAGTGTTCAGTGATACGGATGGAGGTCAGAAGGCGGTTGGTGTCCCGGGAGGCGAAGTTCCCTCCTCCTGTTTTCGCCTTACGCACCGATCCGCTGATCTCCGCTTCCTCCTCCTCGCCCTCGAACATGGCGGTCATCTTCTCCCTCTTGGGCTGGAAACGGTACATCTCCAAGACGTTCTTGAGCTCCTGGTACCAGGACTCCAAACCATCCAGTTGCGCCCTCTCGGCGTCCCCTCCGCCCATGCGCTTCTGGAAGATGGACTCCATATGGTTCTCCATCTTCCGCACGGCCTGGAAGAGGGATGAGAACATCAACATCTCGGATGCGCCCAGTTTCTTGCCGTCATCCAGGATGTCCTCTTCCTCCGCCGCTCTGGCTTGGGCGGACTGTATGTCGCTGTAACCGCCGTACTCTCCCCCTCCGGACACGAAGGGGTTGTTGCTCTTGGTTATGACCTCGTAAATGCAGAGCAGGTTGCGCATGGTG
>JAQUUA010000027.1 GCA_028694055.1 Candidatus Methanomethylophilaceae archaeon
GGACCTTGACAGTGCCAAGTTGAGACGTGTGGCCGAAGAGGTCGGAGGGGTCTTCGCCTGGGGAGGCTCCATCAACCTGGCTGCGGTGGACGATATGGTCATTAAGGTGGAATACCCCCTGGGGATCAACCCCCGGGCGCAGATGCTGGCATCTATCCTGAGCAAGAAGAAGGCCATTGGGGCCAACTACCTCTTGATGGACATCCCCACCGGCGCGGGGACCAAGGTCAAGACCATAGAGGAGGCGCGCGAGTATGCCCGGGATTTCATGGACCTAGGCAACCGCATGGGCATGCATGTGGAGTGCGCCATAACCTATGGCGACCAGCCGGTGGGAAGCGCCATCGGCCCGGCATTGGAAGCTAGGGAGCTCATCCGCGTCCTGGAAGGGGACCCGCATCCCTCCAGTGTGGTGGAGAAATCCTGCGACATCGCCGGCATGATACTGGAGATGGGAGGCATACCCAATGGGCCGGCCAAGGCCCGGGAGATCCTGGCGTCCGGAGAGGCCCTGAAGAAGTTCCGGGAGATCGTGGCAGCCCAAGACGGCAAGCCAGACCTCACCGCGGACGATATCCAGATCGGGAAGCATCTGCATAAGGTGGAATCCGCTCGCAGCGGTTATGTCCATCACATCAGCAACAAGGAACTGGTGGCCATCGCCCGCGCTGCCGGCTCTCCCAACGACAAGGGGGCCGGACTCTTGATCTTCAAGAAGAAGGGGCAGAGGGTGGAGGTGGGAGACGTGCTCTTCGAGATCTACGCCGACAACTCTGCCAAGCTGAAGCGGGCCATGGACCTGGCGGTCAAGCTGCAGCCCATCAACATCGAGGGCATGCTCATCAAGAAGGTCCCGGAAGTCGCTAGGCTCTGAAACGCCTGAAAACTTCTTACAATATTATTTTTTTATTATCAAATTAAAAATGAATAAAAACATTGGAAATGGTTTCCAGGATCACTTCTTGCGGATATTCTCGAACAGGCCGCCTTTGCCCTCTTCCTTTCCATCCAACTTCTTGAGCAGCTCACGCTCCTCCTTGCTGAGTTTGGTGGGGACTTTTATGCCCACCCGGATGAATTGGTCGCCACGCGCTCCTGCGCCCAGACGAGGGAGTCCTTTTCCGCTCATGCGTTGCACGGAGTTGACCTGGGTCCCCGGGGCAAGTTTGAGCTTGGCCTTCTCACCATCGATGGTCGGGACCTCCACCTCCCCTCCCAGCGCCAGCCGGGGGTAGGTGGTGGTCAGGTCCACCCAGAGGTTGGCCCCATCACGGCGGAACACCGGATGGTCTCGCACATGCACCACCACGAACAGGTCCCCGGGGGGGCCGTTGTTGTAGCCAGCGTCACCAGCGCCGGCGATGCGCAGACGGGTCCCGGTCTCCGCTCCCTTGGGGATGTTGACGTTGATCTTGCTGGTCTTCTGCACCCTTCCAGCGCCTTTGCAGCGCGGGCAGGCCTCTTTGAAGGTCCGTCCCGCTCCTTGGCACTTGCGACACTCCACCACCGAGACCATGCGGCCGAAGCTGCTGTTACGCACCATCTGCACCTGACCGGCCCCGCCGCATTCTGGACAGGTTTCCACGGCACCATCCTTGGCACCGCTGCCGCTACAGCTCTCGCAGTTGGTGGAATGCGGGATGCTTAGCTCTTCGCTCCGACCGTTCAGGACTTCTTCGAGACTTATCTCGATGTCGTACCGTAGGGATTCCCCGGCCCGAGGGGCGCTACGTCCGCCACGTTGCCCTTGTGAAGAGCCTCCGAAGAACATGTCGAAGATGCTCCCGAATCCCCCCATGCCGGAGAAGATGTCCCTCAGGTCATCGAAGTGCGTGAAGTCGTCCCAGCTGAACCCGCCGCCGCTGAACTGGTTTTTCACTCCAGCGTGGCCGTACTGGTCGTAGATCTTCCGCTTCTCCTCATCGGAGAGGACCTCATAGGCCTCGGAGATCTCCTTGAATTTCTCCTCGGCCACTGATTTCTCTTCCTGGCTGACATCGGGGTGGTGTTGGCGGGCCAGCTTGCGATAGGCCCGCTTGATGTCATCCTGGCTGGCGTCCTTGGCAACGCCCAGTATCTCATAGTAGTCCCTGGGCATGATTCATCTACTCTTCATCGACGATCTTGTAGTCCGCATCCACGAAGTCGTCCCCGCCGGGGCCGCCCTTCTTGGGTGCCTCTCCTTCTGCCTGAGCCTGCTGGCTCATCTCGTTGTAGAGCTTGGTGGATATGGGGGCCATGGCGCTGTACAGGGCGTCCATCTTGGTCTTGATCTGGTCCTTGTCGCCGCCCTCGCGAGCCTTCTCCAGCTCCGCTATGGCGTCGTCCACAGGCTTCCTCTCGTCTGCAGTGACCTTGTCGCCCAATTCGTCCAGGGACTTGCGGATGGTGTAGATGGCACTCTCGGACTGGTTCATGATCTCGATCTTGTCCCGCAGCTCCTTGTCGCTGTCGGCGAACTGCTCCGCCTCCCTGACCATGCGGTCGATCTCGTCCTTGGAGAGCTTGGTGGAAGCGGAGATGGTAATCTTCTGCTCTTTGCCGGTGCCCTTGTCCTTGGCGGAGACGTTGATGATCCCATTGGCATCGATGTCGAAGGTGACCTCGATCTGAGGGATGCCCCGGGGTGCGGGCGGTATGCCGTCCAACATGAAGCGCCCCAGGGACGTGTTGTCCCTGGCCATCTCCCTCTCTCCCTGCACCACATGGATCTCCACAGATGGCTGGTTGTCCGCAGCGGTGGAGAAGACCTGTGACTTGCGGGTGGGAACGGTGGTGTTCCTCTCGATGAGCTTGGTGGCGATACCGCCCAGGGTCTCGATTCCCAAGGACAAGGGGGTGACATCCAGAAGGAGGACGTCCTTGACCTCTCCGGCGATGACCGCCCCCTGCACGGCAGCGCCCATGGAGACGCATTCCATGGGGTCGATGCCCCGCTGGATCTTGGCTCCCACCAACTTCTCCACGAAGCCCTGCACTATAGGCATGCGGGTGGGCCCTCCCACCATGATGATACGGTCAATCTGGTCCTTCTTAAGCCCGGAATCGCGGATGGCCTGCTCCACTGAGCTGCGGCAACGTTCCACGATGGGGTTGACCAGCTCCTCCAGTTTGGAACGGGTGATGACCCGGGTGAGGTGCTTCGGCCCGGTCTTGTCGGCGGTTATGAACGGCAGGTTGATCTCCGTCTGGCCGGTAGTGGAGAGTTCGATCTTGGCCTTTTCACAGGCCTCCCTTACCCTCCAGAAGGCCATGTTGTCCTTGGCGAGGTCGATGCCGTCGGTCTTCTGGAAATCCTTGAGCACGTACTGAGTCAGGACCTCGTCCATATCCGAGCCTCCCAGGTTGGTGTCACCGCTGGTGGAAAGGACCTCGAAGACGCCTTCGCTGAACTCCATTATGGTGACGTCCAGGGTACCGCCGCCGAAGTCGAAGACCAGGATGCGCTGCTCCTCGCCGCTCTTGTCCAGACCGAAGGCCAGGGCAGCGGCGGTTGGCTCGTTGATGATACGGACCACGTCCAAGCCAGCGATAGCACCAGCATCCTTGGTGGCCTGCCTCTGGTTGTCGTTGAAGTAGGCGGGCACGGTTATGACTGCCTTGCTGACTTCCTCTCCCAAGTAGGCCTCGGCATCCCTCTTGATCTTCTGCAGGATGAACGCCGATATCTGTTGCGGGGTGTACTGCTTCCCTTTGATGCTGACCTTGTGATCGGTCCCCATCTTCCTCTTGATGTTCTTGATGGTCCCTTCCGGGTTGGTGACCGCCTGCCTGCGGGCAGGCTCGCCCACCAGGAGCTGTCCGTCCTCGGCGAAGGCCACGTAGGACGGGAAGGCTTTTCCTCCCATGCTCGTCCCTTCCGCACTGGGGATGATGGTTGGCCGACCGCCCTCCATGACAGAGGCGGCGGAGTTGCTGGTTCCCAAATCTATTCCGATGATTCTAGACATCTTCACTCACCTTCCTTGTTATTGTTGTTCTTGCTCACCAGGACCTTGGCGTGCCTGAGCACCCGGGGCCCCAGATAGTACCCTTTCTGGTACACTTCCATGATCTTTCCGTTATCTTCCCCTTCGCATGTGCACAGGGCCTCATGCAGGTTGGGGTCGAACTTACCCTCAGTGTTTATGGGCCGGAGGCCCTTGGCCTCCAGCATTTTCATGAGATTGATGTGAATGCCTTTCAGTCCGCCGTAGAACTCCTTGTCGGCGCACTCCAAGGCTAGAGCCCTTTCGATATCGTCCAGTATGCACAGCAGCTCCGACACCATGGACTCGTTGGCGAATCGGCGGAAGTCCTCATTGTCCTTCTGGACCCGCTTACGGTAGTTATCGAAATCGGCCTGTATCCGCTTGGCCATGTCCAAGTACTCGGAGGCTTTCCTCTCCGCCTCCTGCAAGGGGCTGGTCTCCTCGACCTGCTCCGAAGCTTCTTGCCCATCGACCGTATCGGCGGCCTTCTGCTGCTCCTCGGCCGCTTGGGACTCCTTCTTCCTCGACCTGTCAGTCACCGCCTTAGCCTCCGCCAGTGTGATAAAAAATTATTGAATGGGGGTTTCCCCCCGATGGGTTTACTCGTCGTCCATACCCATGCCGCCCATGCCGCCCATGCCGCCGGGCGGGCCGGAAGGCATAGGGGAGCCGCGGGCAGCGATGACGTCGTCGATCCTCAGGATCATGACGGCAGCATCGGTGGCAGAGCTGATGGCTTGTTTGCCGATTCTGTAGGGCTCGATGACGTTGAGGGCCAGCATGTCCTCCACCTTCCCCTTGAAGGGGTTCAGACCGGCGTTCTTGTTGCCGTTCTTGTGCTGTTTCCTCATCTCGATGAGCACGTCGATGGCGTCCATACCGGCATTCTCGGCCAGAGTGGTGGGGATGATCTCCATGGCAGAAGCGAAAGCATCGATGGCGATCTGCTCCCTGCCGCCCACGGTGGCGGAGTACTCGCGCAGGCGCATGGCCAGCTCGACAGCGGTAGCTCCACCGCCAGTGACCATCTTGCCGTCCTCGATGGCGACCTTTACCACGCTCCAGGCGTCGATCAGGGACCGCTCGATCTCGTCCAGCACATGACCGGTTCCGCCCCGGATGAGAACGGATACGGCCTTGGGGTCCTTCAGACCAGTGACGAAGGTCATCTCCTCGTCCTGGATCTTCTTCAGCTCCACCATCTCGGCATTCCCGAGGTCAGAGGGCTCCAGCTCATCGAACTTGTTGATGATGTTGGCTCCTGTGGACTTGGCCAATTTCTCCATGTCGGTCTTCTTGACCCGACGGGCGGCATAGATGCCTTCCTTGGCCAGGAAGTGTTGGGCCAGGTCGTCCATGCCCTTCTGGCAGAAGACCACGTTGGCTCCGGTCTCTTTCACCTTCTGAACCATCCGCTTCAGCATGTTCTCCTCCTCGGCGAGGAAGGCTCCCAGCTGGCTGGGGTCAGTGATCTCGATCTTGGCGTCGATCTCGGTCTTCTTGACCTCGAAAGCGGCGTCCAAGAGGGCGATCTTGGCGTTGGGGATCTTCTTCGGCATGGAGGGGTGTACTGGCTCCTTGTCGATTATGAGACCGAGGATGAGCTTGGTGTCCTCCATGGAACCGCCGGTCTTCTTGACCACCTGGATGTTCTTCAGGTCAGCGGCGTAGATGTCGTCGCTCTTCTCCATGATGGTCCGGACGGCGTCCACGACCAGCTCGGCGAAGAACTCCTTGGATCCGGAGACCTGCTTGCTGATCATGGAAGTGATAGCGATGTTCTTCAAAAGCTCGGTGTCATCCATGGACACCTTGGTGGCGATCTCCTCCAGAATCTCCTGGGCCTTGGCGTTGGCCATGCGGTAACCGCCGGAGATGATGGTGGGGTGCACGTTGGAGTCCACCAGGTCGATGGCCTTCTTCAACAGCTCGCCTGCGATGATGACCGAGGTGGTGGTTCCATCCCCGACCTCGGCGTCCTGGGTCTTTGCTACCTCCACCAACATCTTGGCGGCAGGGTGCTGGACGTCGATCTCCTTCAGGATGGTCACACCGTCGTTGGTGATGACAACGTCACCCATGGAGTCTACCAGCATCTTATCCATTCCTCTCGGGCCCAGGCTGCTCCGCACGGCATCAGCGATGGTCCGGGCGGCGGCAATGTTATTGAACTGAGCATCTTTGCCCCGATCCCTCTTGGTTCCTTCCTTCAGGATCACGATGGGCGCGTTTCCCATACCCATTTTTTTATTCCTCCTAATTAGGTCTAAAGCCTCTAGATTTGGCTAAAGTTTGTTCTTCTATATAAAGATTATTTTTCCTCTCACCACATCGTCGTTATGTCCAAGCACCCCTCCTGCCCCGGTTGTGATAATTATATACTGGTTGAGCCTACCAAATGAATCATGAGCGATGACCTGCGCTATGCGGTGGCGATGCTCTTCCGCCAGAGGGGCAGGAGGACCATGACGGAGAAGGAATTCCTCTTCGGTGCATCCATCGACCTGCACTGGTTCCCATACCCGGTGGCCCAGAAGATGTTGGATTCCGCCAAGGTCAACGGCCTAGTCCTGGAGGACGATGGGAATCTGAAACCCGGCTTCGACCTATCTGCCGTGGATGTGCCTGTAGGCTTCCATCCGGACAAAGACATGTTGAAGAGTGCCACGGTCAGGAAAGAGGAGGGTTTATTCCCCCGTCTGGTGGCCCACGCCGAGTGCATGGGCATCAAAAAAAGGGATTTCATCTCCCAATGCAACCGTATCCAGGACCATATGGATGTGGATATCGAGGTGGCATCCTTATTGGTGCTTCAGGACCGGGGGGCGGATACGCTTCCCTATCTAGAAGAAGCGGAGCGATTGGTCAGGGACCGTTGATCACTCCTTCTTTATGAAGTCCCCCAAGGTCATGGCGTTACCGGAGCTGGACCCCCTCTGCCCACCTGCGGAAGACACCATCTCCGTGAGCTTGATTTCCAGGGTCTTCTCCAGCTTCTTGACCAGGTCGTCGCTGGGGGTTAGGCCACCGGACTCCACCTTGGTGATGACGCTCTTCTTCTCGTTCAAGGCTTTGGCCAGCTTCTCCTGGTCCCAGTCCTTCTTGCGACGGGCCTCCTTTATGAGGTCTGCATATCCGACCACCAACTCCTTGCTCTCGGTGGCGTAGACATCCTTGGACTTCATGCGCCTCTCCCGGCGCTCCAACCTCTCCTCGATAACCGAGAGGCTAGGGGCAGGGGCGCTGGATGACTTTCCCCGCGATCCTTTGAACTCGTCGCTGAACCGGACGCAGTTCTGACAGACGGACAGTCTGGACCCCTCGACGAAAACGGGACGAATGGCGTTTGTATCCTTACCGCAAAGCTCGCAGCGCATCATGCATCGGAAAAACATGGTACTTATTAAACGTGATGGAAGCTCGCAAGTGGTGGTCAGACTGGAAAAGGACCATTTTCCATCTTCGTTGGTGTCTTAGAAAACATCAAATACGGACACCTAATAATCCCAACCGGAGGTGCAACCTTGGAGATTACCCAGCAAGAAGAGTTTGTTATCGAGCTCCGGGAGAAGATTAAGGTCCTGGAGGATCGCAACAACAGACTCATGGAGGATGTCCGGAAGGCGGAGGGAGAGAAGCGCTACGTGGAGAGTGAGCTCTTCCGCCTGCAGAAAGACATCAAGAGGCTGCGGGCCGAGATGGAGCGCCTCAAGAGCCCGCCGCTCATCATCGGCACCATCCGTGACCTGCTCAGCGATGGTCGTGTGGTAGTGAAGAGCTCCACCGGGCCAGATTTCATCGTTTCCACTTCCGAGTACGTCCCGTGGGAGGACATGATTCCCGGCGCCCGCGTCTCGCTCAACAAGCAAACCCTGGCTGTCATGGGTGTTCTCCCATCTCCGTTGGACCCCATCGTCACCGGTGCGGAGATAATAGAGAAGCCGGACATCAGTTACGAAAACATCGGTGGCCTGAAGGACCAGATGAGGGACCTCCGCGAGGCTGTGGAGGACCCGTTGTTGCGTCCAGAGCTCTACCGCAAGGTGGGCATTGAGCCCCCCAAGGGCGTCCTCCTCGTTGGGCCTCCCGGTACCGGGAAGACCTTGATGGCCAAGGCCGTGGCCAATGCCACCAATGCCACATTCATACGTCTGGTGGGTTCGGAGCTGGTGCAGAAGTACATCGGAGAAGGCGCCCGTCTAGTGCGGGAGCTCTTCGAGATGGCCAAAGACAAGGCCCCCAGCATCATATTCATAGACGAGCTGGACTCCGTGGGCGCCAAGCGTCTGGACTCCACCACTTCCGGCGACCGCGAAGTGCAGCGCACCCTGATGCAGCTGCTGGCGGAGCTGGACGGGTTCAAGCCCACTGCGGACATCAAGATCATCGGGGCCACCAACCGCCCGGACATATTGGACGAGGCCCTGCTCCGTCCTGGTCGCTTCGACCGTATCATCGAGATCGGCCTGCCGGACTTCGACGGACGCCTGGAGATCTTCCGCATCCACACCGGTCGCATGAACCTGGACGACTCCCTGGTGCTGAACAGCCTGGCGTTGCGGTCCAACGGTGCCTCGGGAGCGGAAATCAAATCCGTCTGTACCGAGGCCGGCATGTTCGCCATCCGCGACGGCCGGGACA
Organism: Candidatus Methanomethylophilaceae archaeon; assembly: GCA_028694055.1. GTDB lineage: Archaea > Thermoplasmatota > Thermoplasmata > Methanomassiliicoccales > Methanomethylophilaceae > JAQUUA01. Next base: position 8,613 of record JAQUUA010000027.1, read on the forward strand.
CGGTCACCATGGATGATTTCAACAAAGCCATGCACAAGGTCCTGGAGCCGGAGACCGGCAAGCCCAACCAACCTGGCCTGATGTTCGCTTGAGCTTCAGTCCTCTTGGTCTTCGTCCCCGCCCCGGAACACCATCTGCGCCATGGCGTAGATGTCTTCCATCCCCTGGGACTCCACGGAGGAGGCGGGACGGATCTCTTGGTACACACCGATGTTCTCCAAGGCCTTGAACAGCTCCAGCCCCATGACGGTCTGGCTGTTTATGTCGTCGTCCAACAAATCCCCGTAAAGAGCGTAGGGGTCCATGGACCACATCCGGATCCTCTCAATCTCTTCTTCCTCCAGGGTGTCGGACTTGGACAGCACGTTCATGACCGGCAGTGAGAAACGGAACTGCACCAGGGCGCAGAGCATGATGTTGGACACAAAGCCGTTGGGTGTCCGTGACAGTGCTGGGTCGGAAAGGAACACGAACATGGAGTCGTCCCTGCCGATGGCGTCCACGATGACGTTGGAGGAGGTGCGGAAGGCGAACAGCTCCATCTGACCAGGAGTGTCGATGAGCAGGTAGTCGGACTTGAAGTCGTTCAATATATTGACCATCTCTTCTGTGTTCAAGGCCATGAGGTCAGCGGAAACAATCTGAGCCCCGTTGGGACCCAGCCCGTACTCATCCATGACCTGGTCCAAGTGCACCCATTCCCGGATGTCCACATCCGCATGGTAGGGCACGGCGTCCGCACCGGGATCGAGATTCAGTATGATGCTGTCCAACCCCGAGAGGTCCATCCACTCCTTGAACGCCTGCACCATGGTGCTCTTCCCGCTTCCTGCCGTTCCGATGAAATACAATTTCTTCATTCTATTCTCCTCCTCTTCTGTTCTTGAAAGTATATACCTTGGAGGGGATATCCAGCCGGAAGCATGCTCCCGAACCTTCCTCCCCCACCTCATGAATAGTGATTCCGGTGATATCCAGGATGTTGCGGATAAGGAACAGCCCGTAACCACGGTTGCTCCCGAACCCGCGGTCGAAAATACGATCCTTCTTGTCGCTGGGTATGCCACGGCCGTTGTCTGCCACGAAGAGACTGCCTTTCTCCTCGTCCTCTTGGAACCATACCCGGATCTTGCTGACACTCTCTCCATGCATGAGGGAGTTGGAGAACAGGTTGAATATCACCCTCTCCAACATGGGGTCGCCGAAGACCAGCGGCAGTGGGCCCTCCACATACACCATTTCTGAATCTATGTCCAGTTCATCCATAGCAGACTGCACGCATCCCTCGCAGTCCTGCCAACTGGGAGCAGTGGATCCAAGTTTCTGATAGGACCGGGTGAATGTAATCTGACGGTCCATGTTATGTACTAGCTCTCTCAGACGCGATATCAGCATCTCCCTCTTTTCTGGAAACTCGTCATAGAGGTCCAGATAGCCCATCATAGCCGTGAGCTGGTTGAGCATGTCATGACGGATTATGCTGGTGAGGAGGTGCAACTTCCGATTGGTCTCGAGCACCGTGCCCAAGGTCTCATCCGAAGAGGGTGGCACCGGGTACTCGTATTGCAGTCTCAAGACAGAGTTCACATTTCCATCCTCGTCTCGGGACGGAACATAGGTGATCTCCACACGGCGCCCGTCCTCGTTGAAGGATGTGGTGTTGGGCTTCCCTTCCTCCAATGCCTTCTTCATGCCGCATTCTTGGCACGGAGTCTCGCTGCCTCGGATTACCCGGTGACATCTGTCACTAACCTGCGGGTATCGGTTGGAGAAGAGCAAGTTGTAATCGGAATCGATGAACTCCAGCTGCAAAGGGGCATCATGCAGGGCCCTGGTCATCATCTGCCATTGTGCTCCTTGGCCCATCAGCTGCTTCCTTTGTGTATCGATCCCCTTCATGCTCACCCTCACCCCATTGCCCTCCCGATAGGAAAGAAACAATCCATGTTGCCACACCCAGCCCGAAGGACTACGGATACGGAACTCTGCCATTCTGGGCTCTTCGTCATCCATGACGACCTGGATGATATTCTTTACGGCCTCCTTGTCTTCTGCGTGGACTTGCTTCAATAGCTCATCATCATCGATTTTCACCCTGATATCGGGATCTGTACCATCGTTCAAGAGATCTCGGAAGAGGTTTTCCGATTCATCATCCATCACATTCATTGATGGGCAAGGACGGCTCATCCCTTCTATCACTGCCAACAAGACGGAGATCCAGTCCGCTCCGCTACCGGAACGTTGCAAGTAGGCGTCCACACCAGCCTTCTGACAATCCAAAGCCACGGACTCCTTCCCTCGTGAGGTCACGATGATGAATGGTGTGTAATCTCCTCTGGCCCTCATCCTTCTGAGGAGGTCGGCCCCATTAGTCACTGGCATCTCGTAATCGGATACAACCAAATCATAACATCGATCCAGCATCTTGGCCCAGGCCTCTTCCGCCGAAGAGGCGACATCGACTGTGAAACCATCCTTGCGACCCAAGCGTAGCTGAGCCAACTCCAGAATGCATTCTTCGTCGTCGACCACCAGTATGGATTTCACCGATATCCCGTTGAACATATTCAGCGGGGAAGTATAAACGGGTTTGGCGAACCAACGGGAGCGGTACCAAATTTTTAATCCTCATATTACGAATGTCATGCATGGAACCCATCTGTCTAGACCGCAGGAACACCGCATACCTAGGGATGGCCGGTGCCATCCTGTTCTCCATCATGTGGCTAATGGCCATTTACGCCGATGGTTCTTGGGTGTTGGGCGCAGAGACCCTCAGCGACCTGGGTCACCCATCCCGGGACGGTCATCCCATGTTCAACGCCGCCGCTGTTATCGCGGGGGTGCTGCTCTCGTTCTTTGCCTTGGGGATGTACCAGAACCATCAGAGCTACCTCTTCGGCAGGGTAGCTATGCTGGTGGCATTGGTGGCTTCCCTGTTCCTCATAGGGGTGGGCATCTTCCCCATCCATGTGACTCCGTACCACACGATAGTCAGCTACGCCTTCTTCGGGCTGATGATCGTGGCCCTCTCGCTTTGGACCGTCCACGACTATCTTCGCGGTGGTCAAGCCCAGTATTTCGCTGGCTTCACAGCTGTTCTCCTGGCTATCAGCTTGGCCTTCCTGGCTCTCACGGAGATAGGCATGGCAGAGGCGGTGGCCGTGGTATGCATCATGATATGGGCGGTGGTGCAGGGAATCCGCATGCTGAAGCTGGAGGAAGCCTGAAATT
>JAQUUA010000157.1 GCA_028694055.1 Candidatus Methanomethylophilaceae archaeon
AATCAGAATCTTGCCATTCAGCTTGTCCAGGGCATCTTTCACGGTATAATTTCCCAGCTTGATGATGGTTTTTGCCGGGACTTTGTACTTGCCCATGAAAGTTCGAACTCCGGCAGTGCAGACAACTCCGGTAGTGGACGCCGCCTTCCAATCGTCGAAATCCTCGGCGGTGAGCGTGCCGGAAGAAACAGAGCCTGTAGTCAGGTTTTGTTTTGTAATGGGGATACTGATTTTTGATACGGTATAAGGTACCTTGTCTGTTGCGGCAGAGGTGAAAAAAAGCTTGATGTATTCGTCCTCATTTACCGCTCGTCCGATACCATATTCCAACCAAGGACGTTCACTCGGATTTGTTTCTGTCAAGGCCGGAAAGTCTACAGCAGTACTGTATCTTTTGACGGTGGTATTGATTTCCTCCCCTGCATCAGACAGGACAATTTCAACAATTCCTTCCTCTCTTGCGGCCACCATTAGAAGACCCCCGCGCTGGTGGTTTCAGCACCACTAAGCCCAACTTTTGACCCAAGCCCGAGGACAAGGTCTTCCGACCCATCCATCGCTGCACCAATAGCTGCTGCTTTTCCGATCCGGTTATTTCCACCATAGTTTGCGAGTGCAAAGGCACCAAGAATTTTCAACCCTCCAGACATAACCGTCCCGTTTCCGACCACAGGCGCCACGATCCTCTCAATCATAGGTTTTGCCAGGGTGCCCAGCACCATATCAATAGCATCAATATTTTTCACTATGTCTTTTCCAATATCAGGCATATTTTTTGCTCCTTTTACTATTATCCATATAAACAGTTGTTATCTATATAGATTTACTGTTTAAAAGCGTATTTATATATAGGTACTCTGTAGCTATCGATTTTCACACCATCATACCGCAAGAACTCCCTCTGTTTTAGGCTTTTTATTTTCTTCACAAACTCTTTATCTCCTCTCAGGTCCGCCAGATCAGCGATATACTCCACGGTCCGGGGTGCCCTCTGCATTGAGACAAAAAATACATCACATAGGTCGAATATATTTTTGTTCATATTTTGCGGCCTCTGAGTAGCGAAAACAAAAGGTTTGTTACCGTGATTTCTCCCGTTTTTGATAAGCCTATGAAGTTCTTTGCTCCCCCCTTGAAGTGGCATTATGTCGGCAACCTCGTCGATAAGCACCGGCATATTAGGGATATTTTGGTATATGTACGCCGCCAACACATCCATTTTTTCTACCAATTCCGACCCGATAAAACCGCTAAAATCAATTACTGATTTTTTAGGTTTTTTATCAGTTTTTATGTACGCTGCCGGACTCTCAAAATAAGAGCTATTTGGAACAACCGCCGTCTTAAATCTGCTTCGGGGGTCAAAAACTCCAATAGTGTCTATCAGGATACCTTTTTTCAGCTTGTTAAGCTCCGAAGCCAGGAATACGCTTTTTCCCTGTCCTTTTGCGGCTATGATTGATACGGTTATCTCTTTTTCGGTTGCCATTTCTGTAAGCTCTCCTGTTTTGTTCGCTTCTCTTCTTCTGGTTTCCAACTCTCTTTTATGGTTACTGGAAATTTCCAGGTTTGTTTTGATCTCATTTAATAACCCCTTATCCAGGTTGTTTCATAGTATACCACGCCTGACTCTTTCCTCTTCCATGATCTTTTTTACCTCATTTTCATAATACAAAAAATCCTCGTTCGATATTGTTTTCACCCAAGTTCTCAACAAAAAAATATAGTTCATATTTTCACCCTCAGAAATCCTTATTTTTTACACGTACTAAGGCCCCTGAAACAGTTTGCACAAGTTGCCCCTCTTCCTTTTTTGCGTCCTTCTGAGATATATTGTCGAGTATATTTCCTATTTTTTCGATTAGGCCGAGCGTAACGGGGGCCACTTGAGGAGAAAATAAAAAATCACATATTTTGTCTAACCCACCTTTTTCCTTTTCCACTCCCTCAGTAACAATTTTTATACTTCCAACATTTTCCATATCCTCCGGCTCCTCTTCTATGTAGCCCTCCTCTATGATTTCCTCCTCTACAGGCTCCACGATATCTTTTTTGTCTTCCAACCTTGAAACATTGAGGAGATGTTTTTTACTCCTCATGTGCCCACTTTTACCCCTAGCATCAATGGTTTTATTGCAGGCTTCACAAAAAAACTCTTTTTCACTCATTCACACGGGCCCTCCGTTATAATCCAGACCTCCGGCTCATTGTGATTATCCACATACAGCTCAACCGAAATAATTTTCTCTTCGAATGGTAAACCTAGATCGTCAAGGTTTACCCGGTACTCTCTTTTGATTGTGGTTTTATCTGACAACATTATTTTCACCATATATAAAGATAAACTTACCCTTATATAAAGTTAAAAATCAATCATCTACTTTTAAAGGCTCACTTCCTCTATGATGATAAATACGCTTTTCAGGCCTCGTTTTATCGCTGTGATAAATCCGTACAAATTTGTTTACCTTCTGTCCGGTCCTTAAAGCTGTTTTTATTTTTACAGGTCTATAATAAGCCGCACATCTATGTAACCAATAATCCGCGCTCACATAACCAGGGACTCCCTTAATGTGATAGGTCCACGGTTTACCAGCCTCGT
>JAQUUA010000028.1 GCA_028694055.1 Candidatus Methanomethylophilaceae archaeon
CAGGTCGGAGGCATAGCTCCAGAAACGGTAGTACTGTCTCCGTCTAACCCTGCCGAGGAATATGTCGGCCCGGGATAGCTTCTCATACCCTCTCATCAACTCCCCCGCCTGCCGGTACTCGTACGGTATGTTCTCATCCAGCCATAGAAGCACATGGTCCGGGCTCTCATCGATCTCGGACATCGTCCGATGGGCCCTGGATGGGTCGTTGGAACGGAAAACCGCTCCCATGAGGTCGTACATGTCCTTGCGCAGGATGCGCCCGCTCAGGAGATCAGCATCCTCCTCCGTCAAAGATTCCCTCCCCAGGGACAAGGACTCCAGGTCGCGGACGGCGGCACGTATGTCTCCATTGGCATTGTCAGCGATGCCCAGGAGGGTGCGCTCATTGGCTTGGATGCCCTTGATGCGTGCTATGTTGGCGAGGATCTTGGCGGTCTCGTTGGCCCGCGGTCGATAGTAAGAGATCTGTAAGGTATTGGTCTTCAGGGCCGAGCTCTTGCGGCTGAGGCCGTAGAAGTCGTTGACTATGAGCACCACTGGCTGGCGGGTCTCCTTGATGAGCTCCACGATGGCCGGTATCGCTCCCTTGTCCTCCCTCCCGAAGAGGTTGTCGGCCTCATCCAGAAGGATCAGTTTGCGGCCTCCGTCGGAGACGGAGAGGTAATCACCGTCAGAAGTGAAGGTGTTGGAGTAAGATGCCCGAAGGGCCACTTGACGGATGGCCTCCCCGGTCCTCTGGTCGGAGGCGTTCATCTCCACCAATCCCCAGCACATGTCATTGGCTAGGGCGATGGCGGAGGATGTCTTTCCCACGCCGGGCGGGCCGATGAGCACCACAGCCTTCTTAGACGGTCGTCCGTCCTGCCAGGAACGTGCCCAATCCCGGAGCTGAGCCACGGCCTTGGGGTTGCCTTTGATATGGTCGAGGCTCTGAGGCCGGAAGGACTCCGTCCAATCATCCGATATCGGCCACACCCCCTGTGGGGAATATGCTCAGGATCAGCGCGAGCTCTCCAAACGATAGGTTATCTTGAATACGTCCCATAGTTGCACCATGAACACCAGGAGGCTGAAGACCAGCAAGCCTGTCTGCCACTCCCCGCTCATCATATCCCGTTCCCGTAGCAGGAACTCGCATAGGTATATGGCTCCGGAGAGGGCCATGAACACCAGGGCCCGGAGATAGCTCCGGAGCAACAGGTGCCCCAAACCGAATATGTTGAATATGCCTGGCACCAATGCCAGCATCTTAGCCATCAAAGACATCCTGGACAGCTCATTGGCCCGCATCCTAACGGCGCTGACGCTTTGGGTGGAGCCGCAGTGCGGACAGAATGTCCCGCCTTCCACCAGCTCCATACCGCAACGCACGCAGGTGGGATTCTGCATCCTGTGGAGGGCCTCTTCCAACTCCTGGGATGAGAAAAGGGCTCCGCAACGATGACAGAAAGAGGCGGAATCGGGATTCAACGTCCCACATGATTCGCAGTGCAAAGGCATAGCGCTTAGGCCATTGGCTACACGGTATAATACCTTTGTCCGGTCACTGTCCAGCCATCTCCATGCTTGCTCGACCATGCTTCCATTTCACTTTCAGCGGGATGCCGAAGAGGTCGCTCAACCTCTCATCATCGAGCGTCCTGGATATCGGTCCATGAGCCAAAATGCGACCTTCCTTGATCATCAACACTTGATCCATACCTTTGGGTATGTCCTCCAGTTCATGGGTTATGAGCACTATCGCCGTGCCGGCTCTGATGAGGGCCTCCATGTCTCCTAGGAAACCCTGGCGGGCCACGATGTCCAAACCGGTCATGGGCTCGTCAAGTATCAAGGTCTCAGGGTCATGCACCAACGCCCTGGCGATGAGAACCCTCCTGGCCTCCCCTAAGGAAAGGGTTCGGTATTCTCTGTCCATCAAGCTTTCCACCTTGAGCATCGATGCCAATGCAAGACAGCGCTGTCGCATTTCATCGTTCACTTGATGGTGCCTGTAAACATCCATGCTTTCGAAGAAACCAGAGAGAATGACCTCCCTGGCCTTGGTCTGATGATGGAATGCGTTCTGGAGGTCCATGGAGACCATCCCCAATCGATGTCGGAGCTCGAAGATGTTCCAATGGGTTCTTCCGAAGAGCTCGCAGACGGTGTCTGGATCGCCGCTCCAAGGACGCAGCTCCCCGCTGAAGACCCGCATCAAGGTGGTCTTACCGGAACCGTTGGGCCCGAGGATGGCCAAGCTCTGCCTCCGCGCGATGTCCAGGTCGATGCTGTGCAACAGCTCCTTGCCAGATACCCTGACGGACAAGCGGCGGAAATGGGCCATGGAAGCTTCCATGTCGTGGGGGAAGGGTTACAGTTTAGAAAACCCTTGCTCCATGGTCATAGCCATCCTCGCCGACGGAACATGTACACCATGATAACACCCACCACCGCCATGAACAGGAGGATGCCGAAGTAACCCATGTCCCATCCCAGTTCCGGCATGTTATGGAAGTTCATGCCATAGACGCCGGCCACGAATGTCAGGGGTATGAATATGGTAGCCACGATGGTGAGGACCCTCATGATGTCGTTCATGCGCTGGGACATCAGAGCCAATTGCAACTGGTGCATCTCCATTAGAACCTCCCGGCAACTGTCCAAGGTGTCCATGACGAAGACAGTGTGGTCATGCAGGTCGTTCATGTATGGTTGCACGGTTTCTCCTACCAGGTCGCTCTCCATCTGCTTGAGGTCCATGGACAGCTTCTGCATGGATATGGCCTCTCTTCTTATCCCGATGGTCCTCTTCTTCAGGGCCCCGATCTGTTTCAACGTGGCCTCTGGGTCCAGAGGCTCATCCTCCTGCAAGAGGTCGATCGAATCCTCGATCATCTTGGCGGCTAGGATGAAGTGGTCCACGACGGTGTCCAGGATGACATGGGCGAGGTAGTCCGCATTCCGGCGCCGAGTACGGGAATCTTTGGCGGAGAGCCTTTGACGGATGTTTTCGAAGTGGGAGGTCTGACTGGAGACGAAGGTTACGACCAGGGTGGGCATGAGCAACATGGAGAAGTGGTCCAATCGGTGATTGTCGCCTTCACTGGTGGGTATCTTGCCTATTATGAAGATGAAATCCTCATGATCCTCCACCTTCGGCTTCACATCGGCGTTCATGATGTCTTCTATGAGCAGAGGATGGATATGGAAACGTTCTTGTATGCCCCGCATCAGATCCAGGTCGCAAATACCACAAACCTCCAGCCATTTCACTCCCGGGGTTTGCAGAGCCAAATCCAAAGATTCCAGCCCCACGCCCTCGTCCATCCGATAGGATTCACTGTCATAGGCATGCAGCCGAGCGCTGGAACGGCACTCCTTCTCCTCTTCTGTGACCAAGACCTCGAAGTTGCCGGCGGCACGTCCGAAATGCCGATGGAATCGGGCCACTCTCGATTTGATCATCGTATAGGATGATGTGGTTTTGGATATTTGTCATATAGCCTGCTCTAATAATCTTCGCATGGGGCCTCTTCAACTATCGGCGAAGAAATCAGTCAGGGTTCGGAATGTTTTCATGCGAAAAGATATAGTCTGAAATGGCCAATGGCATCATGAGGTCAGGGCCTTCGTACCCTTTCCATTTCTGTTCCAACATGGTGATACAAGATGGAAGATTTCAGGCATTGGCATGCGATGAGCGCCGACGAGGTGATGCAGGAACTGCGTACCAGCCCCGCCGGATTGAAGATGTCTGAGGTTCGCAGCAGACAGGAAATATTCGGCCCCAATGAACTCCTGGACAAAGGAGGGGTGGACGGGGTGAAACTCTTCCTGCAACAGTTCAGGAACCCTCTGAACATGGTTTTGGCGGCTGCGGCCATCGTCTCCTTTGTGGCTGACCATGCCATAGACACCGTGGTCATCATCATGCTCATCGCCTTCAATGCCATAATGGGATTCGTCCAGGAATACAAAGCCGAGAAAGCCATCGAATCCCTGCGGTCCATGTCTTCTCCGGAGGTGGACGTGGTACGCATATGTTCCGAGGAGGATGGAGAGGGCTGTTATCGTAACCGGGTCAAAGCCATTGATTTGGTGCCCGGTGACATCATCCTCCTGGAATCGGGAGACCGCTGTCCTGCTGATTGCCGCCTCATTGAAGCCAGTGCCCTGGAGTCTGACGAGTCTTTCCTTACAGGCGAGTCCACAACTGTAAGCAAAGGGCTGGAAGTCTTGAACGCATCGGCCTCTGTGGAGGAAATGAGGAACATGGTCTTCTTTGGTGCTATCATCACCAAAGGCAGAGGAATGGCCGTGGTGGTGGCTACGGGGATGGAGACCGAAATGGGCCGCATCACAGAACTCATACGCGAGGCGGATGAACATGAGGCTCCCATCGAGAAGAGGATCAAAGACCTCAGTTTGAAGATGGGCTTGATCGCAGTTATAGCCAGCATCCTGATCTTCAGCCTCGGTTACCTCCATGGTTTGGAGTTCTATGAGATATTGTCCTTTTCTCTGGCGGCAGCGGTTTCCGCCATCCCGGAAGGTTTGTTGGTGGTCCTGACCATAATATTGTCCGTAGGCGCTTTCAGGATGTCAAACCGGAATGCCCTTATCAGGAAACTAAATGCCGTGGAGACCCTGGGTTCTGTCACCGTTATCTGCAGCGATAAGACGGGCACGCTCACCACCAATCAGATGACTGTCCGTGGCATACACGTCCACGATCTCCACATTGAAATCTCCGGGGCCGGTTACGGTCTGGAGGGTGATTTCTCCATTGACGGTTCTCCGGCCTCGGCAAGCATTGACGACTCGTTGCACACCCTCCTACAGGCCGTTATACTCTGCAATGATGCCAAGATCAGGGAATATGAGATTTCCGGCCAGAAGCGTTGGGAACCCACCGGCGACCCGACCGAGATGGCTTTGTTGGTGGCGGCCGCCAAAGGAAAATTGGACCCCGTACGAGTTCAGATCGACTCCCCGCGTCTGGATGAGCTCCCATTCGATTCCTCTGTGCGATACATGGTGACCTTCAACAAGCATGCAGGAGGGATGATACGGGCCTATGCCAAAGGATCGCCGGAGTCCATCATCGAACTCAGCCGGACGATGATGTCCAAAGACGGCATTCTGCCGTTCACTGATAATAGCCGGAATAGATTCTCCCAGCAGGCCATGTCGATGGCCAGCGATGCTTTGAGGGTATTGGGTGTGGCATTCGATGAATTCCCGGAGGAGGAGCTAAATGCCAGGAAGGAGCAGATTGCCAGCGGGTCGGGAAATTTAACATTCCTGGGTTTGACCGGCATGATAGACCCGCCTCGCCCAGAGGCCAAAGAATCCGTTCGTCTTTGCCATCAGGCCGGTATCAAGGTCATCATGTCCACGGGCGACCACCGTAGCACGGCGGAAGCCATAGCCAAAGAGCTGGGCATAGGGACGGAATCCGGAAAGGCTTACACCGGTGCGGAGTTGGAAGGCCTGAGCGATGATGAGCTGGACATCTTGGTGCAGCAGAGTTCGGTATTCTCCCGCGTCTCTCCAGAGCACAAGAACCGTATTGTCATGGCACTGAAGCGGAACGGGCACGTGGTGGCCATGACAGGGGATGGAGTGAACGATGCCCCGGCCCTGAAGGCCGCTGATGTGGGTATAGCCATGGGCATAAACGGCACCGACGTCACCAAGGAGGTGGCGGACATGGTTCTCACTGACGACAACTTCACCAGCATCGTGAATGCCGTGGAGGAGGGGCGGGTGGTCTTCGAGAACGTCCGAAAAGTGGTGCAGTATCTCATAACCTCCAATGTGTCGGAGATAATCTTACTCATGTCCGCACTGTTGTTCTTCCCCCAATATCCACTCATATTGCTGCCCATCATGATCCTCTGGACCAACCTGGTGACGGATGGATTCTTCGACAAGACCCTGGCATTGGAGGGCAAGGAAGGCAACATCATGGAACGTTCGCCCCGTGATCCAGATGAGAGAATAACGGATGGGATGATGTACAGGAACATCCTAATCCTCGGAGTCCTGATGGCCGTTGGCACACTGTACATCTTCACACAGGAGATGACAAACGGCGATCTGGAACACGCCCGTACTCTGGCGTTCGTCACCTTGGGCATGTTCCAGGTCTGGAACGCCATCAACTGTCGGTCCCGTACCGTGTCCGCATTCCGCATGGGCATTCAGAGCAACCGGTACTTCTTCATCGCCCTGCTGGGTTGCCTGATCCTGATTTACCTGTCCACGGAGCTCGCCATCTTCCAGGTCGGACTCGGCACCGTCAGCCTGGGAATGGAGCAATGGGCCGTCGTCACCCTGGTAAGCAGTAGCGCCCTCTGGGTGGAGGAAGGCCGCAAGTTCATCGAGTCGCATTGGAGAAGGCGGATAATGGGGGCATCAGGAAAAAGCTGATATCCAGAATCGACGATGAACCATGTCCTGTGGTGAAGCCATGAGACGATTGGATTCGGAAAAGAAGCTGGCGATTGTAGTGGTGGTCTTTACACTGCTCATACCGCTCCTGATGGTGCTCGCTTTCCTAGGCACAGACGTCCTGAACTTCCAGGCTGACCCGGTGCTCCAATCCGTGCTCCTGATATCCATGGTCCCGTTCATCATCATCAGCGCTTACATGATGTTCACCGGCAAGGGGGCCTTCCTGGTGGCTGGTTACAACACCTCCTCCGCCGCCAAGAAGGCCACGTATGACGAGAAGGCCCTCAGCAAAGCCGTGGGCAGGCTGACGTTCGTGTTCATGGTGCTCCTACTGCTGGGCATCGAGGCCATGATCCTGTGGGAGAGCATGCTGCTGTTTTGGATCCTGACAGGTGCCTCTTTCGTCATTCTGATTGTAGGGCTGCTGCATGCGAATCTCAGCCCCAGCGTTCGTCGTTCGCCTCCCGTGCCGTTGCCGGAAGGGGAGCACCGGAAACAGCAGAAGCTCACCCTTGCCATCGTTGCCATCGCCGCAGTGGTCATTCTGGTGGCGGTCATGGCCTCCGGAATGCTGGGCGCCAGCGTGGATATGGAGATTAATGACGACCGCTTGGAGGTGAAGGCTCCCATGCTCAACATGAGCATCGCCTTCGAGGACATCGACAACATCAGCTATCTCACCGATTTCGACATCGGCCGCAGGAGCTTCGGATATGCTGGCGGTGACATATACAGCGGCACCTTCAAGAACAGCCAGCTGGGTAGCTACGATCTGGCCTGCTACCGTAGCGTGGACGTGTTCATCATGGTGGAGCATGGGGGCAAGTACCTGGTTTTCAACCAAGCCAGCGTAGAGGACACTTTGGCAGCCTACAACGAACTGCTCACCCGTCTCTGAGCCATGCCGGTTCATCGAACAGCCGAACGATAAAGCTCCTTGGGGGCTCCCCATATCCAAACAGATGGCCTCGGTTAACGGACATTCTTAAATCTGCATATCTGTCTGCTTCCTTTCGGAGACCGGTCATGACCGCCATGGAGTTGAAAGGGCTAACCAAGGACTACAGCGGGTTCCGTGCCAACGATGGCATCTCGTTCTCAGTCCGTAAAGGAGAGATTTTCGGATATCTGGGGCCCAATGGTGCCGGCAAGACCACCACCATACGTCAGCTACTGGGCCTTCTCACCCCCACGGCAGGCACCGCCGTCCTGCTGGGCGCAGACATCCGCGATGAGAGGCAGATGGTGGAGGCCAGGAAACGCATCGGTTACCTGCCGGACAATATGGGATTCGATGACGAGATGACCGGAGCCAGCATCCTGGATTATTATGGTATGATGCGAGGAGACGGTCGCCGGGAGGAGCTCCTGGAGCTTTTCAACCCTCCTCTGGAGAAGAAGGTGGGTGACTATTCCCGCGGCAACCGTCAGATGCTGGGTATCATCCAGGCCTTCATGCATGACCCGGAACTCATCATCATGGACGAGCCCACGGTGGGTCTGGACCCCATCAAGCAGGAGCACCTCTATGAGTTGCTGCAGGAGGAACGGCAGCGAGGCAAGACCGTATTCTTCTCATCGCATGTATTGAACGAGGTGCAACGGATCTGCGATCGTGCCGCCATCCTCCGCCAGGGGAAGCTGGTGGCGGTGGAGGATATCAGCCTGCTGCTGAAGAAGGGAGGGAAGGCCGTGTGGGCTAAGCTCCAGCAGCCCTCAGAATTGGACCGGTTCATCACCCCGGAAATGAAGGTAACCAAGAAGGATGAGGACAGTGTGCACTTCACCTTCACGGGTGCGAACGATGACCTCATGGCCCACCTCTCCTCTTTCCGATTGGCGGACATCAACATCGGCGACCCGATGTTGGAGGACGTGTTCAAGCATTATTACGATGATTCCGGGGAGGGAGGTCAATGACCCGATGGGCCATCGCTCTATACGAGTCTCGTCGCCGGGTCAAGGGGAGCCTCATACTGGCCGCTGCCTTCAGCATCCTGTCATTGGTGTACATGTCCATGTTCCCTTCCATGAAGGGGATAGAGGAGGACTTCCTGGAAGCCTTCCCGCCAGCTATGCTGGAGCTCTTGAACATGGAGTCCTTCGGCACGGTGGAGGGTTTCCTGGCCGTGGAGATGTACGGCATCTTCTGGGTGGTCCTGCTGGGCATATATTTCGCCTACATCGGGGCCGACAGCTTGGCCGGCGACATCCAGAAAGGCAAGATGGACCTTACCCTATCCTGTCCGGTGAGCCGGATGCAGGTGGTGGGGGAGAAGGTTGCATCGTTATTGGTGCCCCTGGTGGTGCTGAACACCATCATACCATTGGTCATCTACGGGTCGGTCCTGCTCATCGGTGAGAGCATCGACCCGGAAGCCCTCATCATGGTGCACCTGTTGTCCGTCCCCTATCTCCTCAGTTGTCTGGGAATCGGTGTCCTGGCCTCCTCCCTCTCGGACCGATCCAAGACTGCCGGAATGGCCGCCGTAGGGGCGGTGTTCTTCTTCTGGCTGATCGAAGGTTTGGCTCGGGTGGCAGGGAGCATCGATTGGGCATCCCGGTTGATGCCTGCCCATTACTACAACCCCAACGACATATTGGTGCACGCCAGTTACGATGGATTCGGGGCAGCGTTACTCATGGTATTGTCGTTGCTCTTGTTCCTGGCATCCATGGTAATCTTCCAAAGGCGGGATATCTGATAAACAATACAACCACAGAAGAACTGGGTTTGGAAGGATACGAGGAAATGTGGAAACGCATCTTTCTGCTAATTTAATTCAGCTTCAAGGGAGGATTCATGATCGACCATTCTGGAGGATTGTAACAAGAGTATTATCCGCATCATCCCCGATTGGTCCGTCCATGAAGAGGAGAAATCCTTACATTCCCGTTCCTACAATTTCGTTAATATTATATATCGCATAAAAACAAACATCGGCAAGAAGGAAGGGTGGGGTTAAAACTTGAGAAGGTCAGAGATTGAGGCCGCCGGTCCGTAAATGTCTTAGTTTGCTCTGTTGTCTTTTGATGCTCGCCATGGCCATCCATGTGGTGATGGCCGATGTACGTGCCGATTCCTCCGGCATCGGCGATGCCGACTTGGCGGGTGATGCCGGCGATTCCCTCGTCCAAGCATCCCCCATCGTCCCTGGCAACCACACCGGATACCTGGATCCGTCCGTGGACACCGATGACTATTATGCCATCGGCCTCCTGGCCTGCGAAACCCTCTCCCTCGTCCTCGACGTCCCCTCTGTTCTGAATTACGACCTGCAACTCTACGATCCCACGGACGTCTTGGTCTCATCCTCCACTAACGGCGCCGGTTTGAACGAATCGATCGTATACAGCATCGATTCGGACGGCATATGGAAGGTACGCGTCCATCACGTCTCCGGGTCCGGGGACGGTTCTTACAACCTCAACATCACCCTCATGGGCGGCTACGACCGCTTGACATTGCAAGTGGGCTCCTTCGGTGACGATGACATATCCCAGCATCTGCCCGGCATATCCATATCGGACGGCACCGGCTGGTCTTCGCCGTCCGGCGGCGGCCGGACGGCGAGCGTTAACAGCAGCTTCCTGCTGAACCTCTACGCCCAGACGTACCAGGAGAACACCCGTTACCAGCTCAGCATCGCCTACGTGTCCGTGAACGACGTCAACGTGTCCGTGCTCCTGGGCGGGGTGTGGGTGCGGGTGGCCACCTTGCCTGGCAAGGCATCGTCCTGGACCCACTCCTTCGTCCTGGACTCCGGCGAGCTCCAGGACTCGTCGTCATCCCTGCTGGGGATGAACGTGCGCTTGCGCTTCGAGCAGACGGCCACCGTCCTTTCCATCCAGGCCGTGCCCGTGGCCTACGACTCCGATCTCTTCGGCGGAAGCGAATGCTACCCCGGCGTCATGCCCGTCAGCGGCTGGACCTCGGACGGCATGGTGGTGAACGGCAGCTCCGGGGCGACGCTGCGGGTCACATTGCCTTATGCCGACGGCACGTTCTTCCTGGAGTTCGTGAACTTCGGCCCATGGGAAGGCATCGGCGTGCAGCAGTACGACGGCTCCAACTGGGTGAACATCGGCAGCCTGCGGACCTGGGGCAGCAGCGCCGTGCTGCAGCTGTCGTCCTCGTACCATGACACCCTGCCGTCCGTCCCCGGCGTCAGCCTGCTCATACGTCTGACGTCCGCATCCGTCAACCTCAGTCAAGTGACCTTATGGACCTCGCTGCGGAACACGGACGTGGGTACGAACGGCGATATGGACGCCGGCCGGGCGGGCATCAGCCTCCCCAACAACGGGCTATGGTCCTCCGCCGCCGTGGTCGACGGCAGGACCGTCAGGACCACCGCATCCAGCCTGGCGGAGTTCCATCTCAACGATGCCCTGAGCGACAGCTCCTATGCTGTATCCATCACTTACAAGACGGGCTCGGCCTCCGTGTCCGTGCAGCAGTACCTCGGCCCCTCCGCCGGATACGTCTCCCTGGGCACACTCACCGGCGACGGTACGTGGCGGACATCCACCTTCCACACTTCGGCGGCGGGTATGTACGACCATGTGGCCGGGGCCCCCCTGAACGTGCTGTTCCGGATCAACGGGCCCTCCGGCACCGTGATAGTGGATAACATAGCCATGTGCATCGACCGGGACGGGGACGGCATATCCGATGCCATGGAATCGATACGGGTGAGCATGTCCGGAATCGGCACATACACCTATGCCTTGAACCCCTTCTCCGCCGACACCGACTCGGACGGCCTGAACGACAAGGAGGAGATGACGTCCTACGGAACCAATCCGACCGACCCGGACACCGACAATGACGGACTCTTGGACGGTTCGGAGAAGTACAGCTACTCCTGGGGCATCGAAGGTTTCCATGCCATCCCCAACAACGGGAAGCTGACTTTCACCATCTCCATGCCTGCCATCTCCGGGCCGATTGAATCCATGAACCTCCTCATCGGCATAACGCACCCTGACCAATCGGAGATCAAGGTGGAGTTCGGCCGTATCACATCGTACAAGTGGTTGATCATACCCGTGTACACCATGAAGACCGTGAAGGATTCCGGCACCGGCTCTGGAGCGAACTACTTCGCTTCCATCAACCTCTTCACCATCGCCTCCCCGTACACCGCCAGCGACTTCGGGACCGCCAGGACCTGGTACATCTACGTCTCGGACACCGCCGCCGACGCCGACACTGGTAGGCTGGATTACGTGAAGCTGCAGGTCAACGGCCGGACGGATCCCTTGAACAGCGACAGTGACGGCGACGGCATATCGGAT
>JAQUUA010000158.1 GCA_028694055.1 Candidatus Methanomethylophilaceae archaeon
GCGCGTCACCGGCATGGATGCCAAGAAGGTGGTGGTCTATACTAGCCCGGAGTGGAAGAACCGGGTCTTGTCACAGGCTGTCAGCCTGGCATTGGACTCCGCTTTGGACATCCCTACGCTCACCAAATGGGCCATGGCTGATGCCTCCATCCGGTCGAACGGCAAGGCGGTGCCGGACTTCATCAAGAAGCTGGCATCAGACCTGCAGAGGAGGTCCCGCAACGACCTGGAATCAATGTCAGTCCCGCTTCCGGAGAAGGAGCACCTGCAAGAAGCAGGTTCATTCCTCACTGCAGAGCTGGGCGCAGAGGTCCTGGTCCTGCAGGCGGACGAGCCCGACCTCTATGACCCGCAGGGTAAAGCCCGATTCGCGGTGCCCGGCCGGCCGGCGTTGTTCATCGAGTGAGCACGGGCCTCATTGCCAACGTCGGTACAGGTCGTGGTCCTGGCCCAATTGGTCCAGGATCTTGCCCACCACGAAGTTGACCATGTCATCCACGCTCTGCGGTCGGCAGTAGAAACCGGGGTTGGCGTCCAGTATCACCGCCCCATAGCGTACCAGTTCCATCTCGTTCTCCAGCATCACAGCGCTCTTCGGAGTCTCTCGCGGAACCATGATCAACTTCCGCCCCTCCTTCATGGTCACGGAGGCGGTGCGGGTGATGAGGGTGTCCGCGATTCCATGCGCCACCTTGGCCACAGTGGACATGCTGCAAGGCACGACCACCATGCCATCGCAACGGTAGCTACCGGATGCTATGGATGCGAAAAGGTCGTCGTCCTCAAATACCTGGTCCGCCATGGCGTAGACGTCTTGCACCTTGCGTCCAGTCTCATGCTCCAGGATCTGCTTGGCAGTGGAAGATATCACCAGGATCTTCTCCCCCTGCAGGTGTTCAAGGAGCCGGATGCCGTAAATACTGCCGGACGCACCGCTTATGGCCACTACGATTCTCACGTCGTAGGATACGGCAGGGAGCGATAATAAACTTCTGGTATGACGTCCACAACGGCCTGGGAACCCATAACACTTTTATATAGGTTGATTATTCCCACAATAGCACTAACGCTACACTTTAGCCTGTGTGCTATTAGCAGAGGTAGAATAACATGGTCACCGTCTACGATGTTCCTGCAGAGAGGCTCATACTCAAAGCCGCTGAGAAACTCAAGGAGAACGACGCCATCGTCCCTCCGGAGTGGGCTGAGTTCGCCAAGACCGGCAGGCACACTGAGAAGGCACCTGTCCAAGAGGACTGGTGGTTCACCAGGTCCGCTTCCATCTTGAGGAAACTGTACGTCAAGGGCCCCATGGGGTCCTCCCGCCTAGCCGCCGAATACGGCGGATTCGCCGACCGGGGCGCCAAGCCCAACAAGGCCGTCAAGGGCAGCCGCAACATCGCCAGGAAGTGCATGATGCAGCTCGAAGGCGCCGGTTTCCTGAGCAAGAAGGACAAGGAAGGCCGCAGCATCAGCCCCGCCGGCATGTCCCTTTTGGACAACGCCGCGAAGGAAGTATTCGATGAGATGAACGCCTGAAGGAGGCGAACCCTATGGATGAGAACGAGCTGGATGCTATAAGGCAAAGGAAGATGATGGACCTGCAGAGGCAGGGCCAGCAGTCTGCTGTCGCCGATGAGCGGGCGAAGCAGATGGAAGTGCAAAAGCAGGCCATACTTCGTCAGATACTCACCCCTGAGGCCAGGGACAGGCTGGGCACCGTCAAGGTGGCCTATCCGGACGTGGCAGAGATGGTGGAGTCCCAACTCATTCAGATCGCTCAATCCGGCCGTCTGAACGGCATGATCGACGACAACATGCTTAGGGACATACTCAGGCAGGTCACTCCCAAACGTCGGGAGATAAGCATCGAGAGGAGATGAATATGACACGCAACAAGCCACCCGCCATGAAAACGAGGCTGAACAAGGCCAACAAACAGAACAGAAGGGTCCCTGCCTGGGTCATGATAAGGACCAACAGGAACTTCCTCCGCCACCCTAAGAGAAGGTCCTGGCGCACTGGTAACTTGGACGAGTGATTACGATGGAACAAACTGAGAGGATCATGAACATCCCCCTACGGGACACCAAGACCGTCCCTAGGACCAAGAGGGCCAACCGGGCCATTAAAGAAATCAGGGAGTTCGTCATGAGACACATGAAAGCCGAAGAGGGCAAAGTGTGGATCGACAGCTCCGTGAACGAGAAGGTATGGGAGAGAGGCATCCAGAAACCCCCATCCAAGATCACGGTTAAAGCCGTGAAGTTCGACGATGGATTGGTGGAAGTCTCCCTTTCCGACGAGTGAAACGGTAAACATGATAAAACTCTCCAGCTACAACGGAAGTCCCTACCTGGGGGTCTACTGCGTAGCCAGCGAGAGGCATTCCCTTTTACCTTTGGACGCCTCGGAGGCCTTCGTGGCCGAGCTGGAGGAGGCTTTGCAGGTGCAGGCCGTCCGTTGCAACATCTCCGGCAGCCATGTCGTCGGCTCCTTGGCGGCCCTCAACTCCAACGGGACCGTGGTCTCCGGCTTCATCGAAGCGGATGAGTTGGCCCGGTTCCCCAAGGACATGAACACC
>JAQUUA010000159.1 GCA_028694055.1 Candidatus Methanomethylophilaceae archaeon
CTTGGGCTGCCCGGTCTGGTCCCGGTAGGCCAGGAAACGGCCTTTGACTCCAAGCACGGGGCCGCGGTGCCTGCCCGGAGTGGGGACGGGGATGGGCGCCCGCTCCAGAACGGGCATGGGATAGGCATCCAGGACGGTCAACCCATGCTCCTCCAGGTCGTTGTCCCGGAGCATGGCCTCGGCCTTGGCGATGATGGCTTCATAGGGCACGGGACGGACGAGGGAACGGGCGAAGTCCCGGGAGTTCACAGTCTGGCGCACCCCCATGGCCGCGGACAGCCTCTTCTCCTCTTCCCGGGCCTCCAAACGGTTGCGGCAGGCCAGGACCGGCATGATGGCGTCCGCCCCCTGCTCGATGCCCCGGGAGCGCACCCGTCGGCTGCGGGTCATGCCTACCTTGGGCACGGTGCCGAAGAACGATATGTACACAGAATGGGGCTCAGAGCAGCTGGCGTCCCGACAGGAGCTGCCGTCGCAACGGGGCTCGAAGACGCACTCCTGCACCGGGAAGGAATCACAGACCTTGCAACGGGAGAACCGTTTCAGCTCCGTGCCGTCCGGGCAGCGGGGGTATCCCTCCCTCCGTGGCCCAGGGCAACGCTTGACCTCGGAGACGAACCAGGTCCATTCCTCCAAGCCCAGCTCAGACACTGTGCCGTTGGAGTTCTCCCGCACGGTCAGACGGGGCGTGAAGTCATCCCAGCGGTAGTCCACCACATGCCAGCGGAAGCAGGCCTCCGGGTCCTCCTGGAGGAGCTGGGAGGCGTCCTTGAACATTCACTCCTCTTCCGCCACGCTCAGACACTCCGGCGGCACCTGGCGGCAGAGGAAGACCGTCTTTCCGGCCCGGCCGATCTCGAAGCCGGCCTCCACGGTGGCCTCGGTGTCGATCGCCAGGATGACCGGGTCCTCCACCCGCACGCTCCCGGCGGAATGGGCATCCTCAAAGGTCAAGGATAAATGCACCATCTTGCGGTCGGTGGGCATGAGGCCCATCTCCAGGATGAGCTCGGCCTCTTCCGGGGTGGTGGGGTAGTAGAGCGTGGCCGGGATGCCGTCCGTGGGCAGGCGCAGCTCCAAGGGTATGGAGTGCCCGTAGGTGGCCCGGACGGCATCGTGGAATATCTGGTAGCGGCCCTTGCTGTCGGTCTCCACCAGGGCGATGATGTGGTGGGGGCGTAGCCAATGCATGCGGCTGTTGCTGTTGCGGATGGCGTTAACCAGCTCCCGCAGGTCCACGAAGCCCTGGTCGTCCATGTTCAGGTCGAAGCGCTCCGGGAAGTGGCGCAATATGCCCGCCAGGGTCCGTCCCAGCCTCTCCAGTTCCGTCTCGTTCATGAGGAACTTCCCGGGTTCGCCGCATATCGGGCAGGTCTCGTCCCGGAAGTATCCATGGTTCTCGCACTCTCTCAGCATTGTGATTACCTCTTGACAGCGAAAAGCGATCAGGCCAAGGTGTTCTCGGCCGCCCTCAGGGTGTTGCTCATGAGCATTGCAATGGTCATGGGCCCCACTCCCCCGGGCACAGGCGTTATGGCGGCGCAGACGTCCTTCACGGCTTCGAAGTCCACGTCCCCCACCCAACGGTACCCTTTCTCGGAGCCGGGGTCGTCCACCTTGTTGGTGCCGGCATCGATGATGACCGCCCCTGGACGGACCATGTCCCGGCTGATGAAATTGGCCTTGCCCACGGCCACGATGAGTATCTCCGCCTCCCGGGTGACCTGGCCGAGGTCCCGGGTCCGGGAATGGGCCAAGGTGACGGTGGCGTCGCCGCCGGGCCCCTTCTGCATCAGGAGGGCCGCCACGGGCTTGCCCACGATGTTGCTGCGGCCCACCACCACCGCCCTTTTTCCGGCGGTCTCCACGCCGCTGCGGAGCAGGAGCTGCTGGATGCCGGCGGGTGTGGCGGGAAGGAAAGACGGCGAGCCAGCGAACATCCGGCCCACGTTATAGGGATGGAAGGCGTCCACATCCTTGTCGGGATGGATGGCCTCGATGACCCGGTCCTCCCGTATATGGGAGGGCAGGGGGAGCTGCACCAGGATGCCGTGGATGCGGGGGTCGGCGTTCAGGCCGTCGATCCTCTGCAGGAGCTCCTGCTCCGTGGTGGCATCCGGTAGAATGATGGTCTCGGAGTGCATGCCCAGCTTCTTGCATGTACGTCCCTTCATCTGCACGTACATCTGCGAGGCGGGGTCCTCGCCCACCAGGATGACCGCCAGACCAGGGGTCACGCCCTTTTCCTTCAGGGCCGCCACCTCCTGCGCCAGCTCTTCCTGGATCTCGCCCGCTATCTTCTTGCCGTCAATAAGCATGCAAGCCATATGGTCAACCGAGGGAGGGATTATGGACTGTGCTTATATATTCTTTCCAAATGCCGTCTCCCGGTCTGAATAGTTTTTAATCGCCGTTCCTCATTCCGCACACGGTGACCGCCATGAAGACGGACTTCGAGATCGCCCGAGAGACTGATGTTAGACCGATCGTGGAGATCGCTGCCTCCCTGGGAATGCAGGAGGATGACCTGGTCCTCTACGGACGTCACATGGCCAAGGTGCCGCTGCCGGTGCTCCGCCGCTAC
>JAQUUA010000160.1 GCA_028694055.1 Candidatus Methanomethylophilaceae archaeon
ATAAGTAGGGGAGATTTCTCTCCACTACTTATATAAGGTAAGACTATTTAACTTTTACAGAACCTCATGTGTCGATAAATACATTTTCATCATAATGTTTGGTTACACCACCATACAAAAATTCTAACTCTTTCACAGACATTGGATTAAAACGATTTGCGTCAACACCAACATTTATACCATTTCGTTTTACCATTTGAAGTCGATGAATGTGTCCAAATAAATAAAACTCAGCGATAGTATCTTGTATTGGTTCATGGCATAAGAAAAATTTCTTTTCATTTAGCTTTATATATCCTGGTTTCACTATAGTTACTCTACTATCATTTATAGAACTAATGGCTTCTTTGATTTCATAATTACCTTTTATAAAATACATCTTTTTAAAATTAAGTAAAGGTAAAATATTAAAGTTACCAAAATCTCCTAAATGAAAAACTATAGACTCAGAATTTAAGCGTTTATTCCAATTTGAAATCAACTGGAGATCCATTTCTTCTATGCTTCTAAATGGTCGATAAGATAACTCTAACGTTCTCTCTTGTGAAAAATGTGTATCAGATGTAAAGAAGATATTTTCAGTATGCCTTTTCCACCCATTTTTAATTAAATCTATAGTAGCTAATACTGTTTCTTCAAGATCGTTATATACATTTCGACCATATTCTTTAAATCGAATTTCTAAGTATTGGTTTTTTATTGAATCTTTAGGAAACCCTAATACTACATTATCATTGTGCATCCATTCTCCAAATTCCACATTTGTAGTAAAAGCAGGATGCTGTTCACTTCTTGGTATCCAAAACATTATTACAGTTGATAAACATAACCCTCTATGTTCCCATGTCGCTTGTTTTAGATATTCGTCATCGTAAGCACGATTTGTGGGGTTAATTATATCCCCAGTAAAACCATGTTTATTAAATAGTTTTATTGCGATATCTCGCCAATCTGCTTGTTTAGAACTTCTTGGACATGGTCCAGCTAAAAATACTGAATCTTTTAATTCAGTAAAAGTAGTAGTTGTATTAGGATTTAAAACTTTCATTTTTCAGTTTTACTTTCTTCAACTTTTTCAGCAAGAACTTCTTCTACTTTAGCTAAAGCAGAATGAATGATATCTTTTAGTTTAATTGCTTGATACTCAGTTAACTTACCTTCTACAACAAGTTTATCAATATACTTGTCAGTTTTTTCTGTTCCATTCTCACGTAAATAAAGCAAAACTTTTTCTTCTGCTTGTTCTTGGTATTTATCGAAAGTTGCACAGCTTGTAGAAAATATACAGAGGAATGTTATGATACTAATAATAAATGTTTTTAATTTCATGATAAAACCTTTTTGTTTAATGTTTAAAATTACTGATAAAATCCAGCCATATTATAGTTAATGGTGTTAAAAAAGATACACGTATATATTACTATTATGAGAAGATAGAATAAATAGACACACGTCTAACTATCTTTAACAAAAAACAAAAAAAAGGAGTAGAGAAATGAAAAAGTTTTTAATCATCTTAATATGTATGTTAATTGGTACGGTTT
The DNA here is from genome assembly GCA_028694055.1 of Candidatus Methanomethylophilaceae archaeon. GTDB lineage: Archaea > Thermoplasmatota > Thermoplasmata > Methanomassiliicoccales > Methanomethylophilaceae > JAQUUA01. Next base: position 1,545 of record JAQUUA010000160.1, read on the forward strand.
CGGCAAGAGACAACAACCGTCGATCATATGATCGACGGATTTATCAGCAATCTGGTCGCCATTATAACTACAACTATCGACGTAGTTATAGAAGTTATCATCGAGGTTCGAGTATTGATAGAGACTTGAATCGAATTGCTACTGGTGTAAATATTATTGGTGATATTGTTGGAATTTATAACTCATTCAGAAATGATGTTGTATATACGCAACCAGTGGTAGTACAGCCAGCTCCTGTAATTTACCAACAGTCAACAAATGTTGATATTATATATCGCCACGGAAACCCGGTGGTTGTTCAACAACAACCAATAGTCGTTCAACCACCTGTAATTATATTACAGTCTGGAGCTGTAATTAAATGAATAAAATAAATAGGATGTGTGAGTACACCCTATTTATTTTTTTTCATCTTTATATTACATATATATTACAATATACAATAACGTTGATACTTATATGGTTATAAAAGAATACCCTTTCCTTTAGGTGAGGGATGAATTTTGCTTAACTATTGTTATATACCACTGTTATGATATAGCTACTAGTAATAACGTTAACAACTAATATAAGGAGTAATAACATGTGAGAACGTATAAATATCGTATTCGTCCTACTACAGCCCAAGCTAAACTATTATGGAATCATTCATGTTTACTGAATGATGTATATAATAAATTCATAGCTCTTGAAAAAGAAGCTTATGAAAAAGATAAAAGTCATATAAACTTATATGACTTAAATAAAGAATTACTAAATCTTAAAGAAGAGAATCAAAAATTATCAGATATTCATTCTCAAGTTCTTCAACAAGTATCTATTCGTGTGGATATCGCTTATAAAGCATTTTTCAAACATGTGACACAGCATTCACCCAACTTTAGAAGCTGTAGAAACTTTTTCAATATTACATATCCACAAAGCGGATATTCTATCCGTGGTAGAATATTAACTACTAAAATTTATGGTGACATACCAATCGTTCTACATAGACCCATACAGGGTACTATAAAACAGGTATCTATATCTAATGATG
>JAQUUA010000029.1 GCA_028694055.1 Candidatus Methanomethylophilaceae archaeon
CACCGTTGGTGACGAAGGGGACCGCGCCCATGTCCACGGTGACGTGGCGCTTCTCGGGCCGATAATGAAGCACACCTCTCACAGTCAGGAACGGGTCGTCCTCCAGAAGCATTCCGAGGATCTGCCCGTTGATGAACAGGAGGTCGTAATCGCTGCTGTTCGCCAGGTCCACGGCATCGTCCTCTCCGAAGGCGGGTTTACCCAGTACCGCCTCCAATCTCTCCGCCATCTGCTTGGCATCCTTGCTTCGCAAACGCTTGCGTTTCCGGATCCTGATCTCTGCCATATCGGGCCGACTATCGGCGCAGCCATATACAATGATTATCCCATATAATCAGATAAGGAAAGCAACGATGGTGAAGGGAAACCGGGCATTGCAAGGATTTAATATATTCCTTGCACCTTTTTATCAACGCATGTCCGCCGGTTCCGTCTTTGTGAAAGTGTTGCTAGTGGTGCTCAACCTGAGCATCGTCGGCATCGTGGCAATGAGTGCTTATGCCGTGGCGACCGAGAACATCGAGGTGGACATGGACCCAGATGCGCTACAGTTCGATATGAACGAGGAAAGCATCAGCATCGAATTCCCGTTCAGCCTACGTTTCGGTGGCTACTGGGACATCAAGGACTTCTATTACAGCTTCCACATACTGGACAACAACAATGACGTGCTGGTGGAAGACGGGCAAGGCCCTATGTTGCTACGCAAGGGAGTGACCAACAACCTGCTCATTCAGGCAGACATCAACACCAGTCATCTTCTGTGATTTGTTGATGAGGATTTGATACTCAATGGCATCAACCTCACACAGGGCGTGGAGATGGGCGCAACGTACATGGCTGACCTGTTCCAGTTCTCGTTTTCATTGGATTTGTTGATACCGGTGGAGCCCATCTTCACCGAGTTCGGTGTCGATGAGAGCTCCTTCCAATACAATGACACCAACGATACCCTATCATTCCAGGTGAACCATACCGCCTCGGAGATGTTCCAGGACTTCGAGTTCCCTCTGGCGGTGCAACTGGCCAACGACACCACCTCTATGGGATGGGGAGCGGCCAATGTGCAGTTCTCCCAGCCGTACACCGAGTTCTGGATAGAGGTCAACCAGACCGCCCTCCAGGATGCCATCGCGTCCGGCGACATGGTGTTCCTGCGCTTCGGACTGCCGGTGAGTGAAGAGGAGTTCGGACCGTCATTCACGATCGACCTCTTCCAACTGAACAGCTATGAGGTCGGAAATGCCACGTACAACCCCGGTACAGAGGAGATCAGCGTCATCATCAGCATCGACACGTACTCTGCCTTCGGAGGCGTAGTTACAGTCAATGGAACGGTTAACGGCGGAGGCGGCAACATCTCTGATGAGATCAACCTCTCTCTGAACTCTGCCACCAATGGGACTCTAGTGTTCGACGAAAGTGGGTTTACTGATTCGTCATACACAGCGACTTTCAGATTGATCATCGAGCGGTTTGGAGTGGAGATAGAATCCACATTCAACTGGAGTTTGATCTGAGGTGATCATGATGGGTGACTTCTCTCTAAAAAACGGAAGCTTCGGCAAGGGTATCGTCGGCATGCTGGCCGCAGCCTTGTTGTTCATGATCATCCCGGTGTCCATCGCCACCCTGGGCATTCACGTCCTGGAGTTGGCAATGGAGGACATCGCCAGCAGTTCGGACCTCCCTTTGGACGCGGACTCTCTGGGAGCACTCATCAATGAGCTCGTCTTGTTCCGGGACAAGGTCATACTGTACTCCCTGCCCATCATCATTCTGGCATTCCCCAAGGGATTCTATCCCAAGGGCAACTTCGGCAGGGTTCCTTTCGGAATCCTGCAATCCGTGGCCATCGCCCTGTGGATTTGGTACGTCGCCAATGGTGGCGTCCTGCCCATAGACTTGGACATCCCGTTGGACGATTTCGTCTCCGGCATCAACGCCACGGCCACGGTGTCCCTTGACCTCATACTCACCGGCTTCATCTACCTGTTCATGCTGGTGGCCATCGCCAAGGGAGGATACTACTTCGTGGAATATGGCGGGAATCGGAAGAAGTACCTCCTAGCCAAGATGGAGAAGGATTCCGGGGACGATGAGGATGATGATGAGCCTGAACCGGAGAAGAAGAGCAGGCGCAAGCGATCCAAGGAGAAGGAAGAGGATGATGACTGGGAGATGGTCTAGATCTTCCTTTGTTCTATTCTAGAAGGTGCATGAGATGGGAATAATAATGTCTATTTGTGAGCTGGAAGCCAAGAACGCCCTTTGCAGGGAGAAGAAACTGCAGTTGATGAAGATACGGCTTTCATCTGTACAGGGCTTCGAGGATCTGGCGGATTTCGATGAAGTGGTGGAACTCAGCACCGCCAAGGAGAATCTTCCTGATTGGGAGGCCTTCTTGAAGAGGAACCGTTTGTCGGATGACATCCAAGCGGTCTATCTGGACAAGGTCAAGAAAGAGGAGGACTTGGCTGTCCTGAAACCCCTGGCCGAGAAGACCTACACCGGCTGGGTGGACCTTTCCAAAGTACCAGAGCAACGCCGATCGGCGATAATGGCCGCCGCGGACGATGAGAACAAAGTCACAGCGTGGGACATGGTTTCCTTCGATGAGATGAACGAGACCTGCGGGCGCTGCACCCTCTCTTGGGACAAAGGCCGCGGTTGCATCGGGGCCTTCGGCCCAGATAACAGCCTCCTGCCGGAAATCGCATCTAGACGCGGCTGCCCAGTGGTGGCATCGGTATTCGATGGTGTGAGCGGCAAAAGACTCTACACTCCCCAAGAAGCAGAGGATCTGCTTTCCGAAGTGGAGAAGTTGAAGGTGGCGTTGCCGGACGAGGGCAAGATGATGGTCCGTCGCTACGATGGTGTGCTGGACCGCCTACGGGCCATGGCCCAGGTCTGCGCCTCCGAGGGCTGCCATTTCCGCTTCTTCTGACCGCTTCACCATATCATCCGAAAAGATATGGCATGATGGAGAACAGGAAGAAGTTGATGGTTCCGTGCACCACGGTGATGAGCAACAGGCTGTTCGTACGGTAGTACAGGTAACCGAACACCAAGCTCACCAAGAACACGTAGCCCATGTACACCGGGTTTGCGTATCCAGAGTGCATCATACCGAATAGGATGGATGCCATGATAACGGCCGCCACCGGACCGATCTTGGTCTGCACCCTGCCCTGCAGCATGGATCGGAAGAGCATCTCTTCTCCCAGACCGATGCAGAGGAACATCACGATGAACAGTATGACGAAGCTGCCCATGGTGTAATCCGGCACCATGGGTTGGTTGCGGAGGACGAAGTACTCGGTCATCGAGAGAGCCATCCCGATGCCGGCGCCGATGGGTATGAAGTACCAATTCCTCAGGCCGGCCTTCAGGCCCTGCCAATAATGTTCCAGCACCGCCCGGTATGGGAATTCCCCCGGTTCCATGCTGAAATCGAACTTCTCATCCAGAAGGGAGAACGCCGCCACCAGGATCACAGGGATGTAAATCAAAGGAATCCATTGGAGTGTGTAGATGGTGAAGCTGGGCATGCCGATGTTCAGTATCCTCAATAGGGAGATCAAGGAGAAGGCCTGGAAAATCCCAGAATCAGCCTTGGTGACCATAGGATAGACGATACAGAACACGATGTTTGCAGCATGTACCAGTATCACATGCTCGAACATCGGCTGCGACAAGGATCTCGAGGCATCGAAGAACAAAAACTCCGCCAGCAGTATCACTGCGAACGGCACGACCAGTGAAACTTTCTCAGAGCGGGAGAGCTCAGGAATCCTCAACCGGCTCATCCGGGCAGTATTGCCCTCCATCCCATCCATATGCCTTCAATCATATCGAACCTATATTTGTTTGTTGTTTAACAGAGATTAGAATCCATGGCTAATGATTAAATACACTATTTCGATAATTGGGAGGATGGAAATCGAACCGAGGAAGGATTGGGACATTTTCTCCATGGCTTTGCTTACGGTGCTCTTGATCCTGGCCATATATCTCCTGCCAGACAGTGTGTTGCGCACCATCATCGGCCTCCCGTTCCTGTTGTTCTTCCCCGGATATCTGGCCATCGCCGCCCTTTTCCCTGCCCGAGAGGACCTCGATGACATCGAACGCGTTGCTCTTTCTTTCGGGCTGAGCATCGCCATCACCCCATTGATCGGTTTCGGGCTCAACTACACCCCCTGGGGCATACGGTTGACCCCCATCCTCTTGTCGGTCTCGGCCTTCATCTTCCTGGCCGCCGCTGTTTCATTGTACCGCCGTCAGAGTGTGACAGACCCTTTCCGTCCTTTCGACCCCTTCCAGAAATGGCAAGCCGCATGGAGCTCCTTCCAAGCCGAGAAGGGCTTGGACAAGGCGCTTTCCGTGATATTGATACTATCCATACTTTCCTCGGTGTTCGCTCTGGGCTACGTCATAGCCTTCCCGAAACAGGGAGAGAGTTTCACAGAGTTCTACGTTCTAGGTCCGGAAGGCCGGGCCAGCGGCTACCCACAGCTGGAGGTAGGAGAGAACGGCACCGTCATCCTCGGCCTCGTCAACCACGAGCATCAGGAGATGAACTACACCATCATGATATGGTTGGTCAAGGTGGAATACACCGAAAACCAGACTTTGGTCCATGAGATGTACTTCTATGATGCTCTGCACGTGACTGATCTGGAGCATGTGCCGGTTGACATCGAGCAGGAATGGCAGTCCCAATGGGAGCAGACCTATGACTTCAACATCTTCACAGTGGACAACCCTCTGAACGGCAGCTACAAGCTGTGGTTCAACCTCTTCAAGGAGAATGTCAGCGTGGACTATGTGGTGGGCGAGGACTATAGCGATGATGCTGTGGCAGTGGAATACATAGAGGAGGCGGTGAAGAACCAACGTCAGAGCCTGAACCTCAACATGCACCTCCGGCCCACGCACTTCTACCTGCTGGACCAGGACGGCAATGCCACGGGGCTGCCTTACAATGTCACCGCCAATCAAACCGTGGACGTCCGCCTGGGACTGGCCAACTATGAGGGCCAGACCATGGACTACGAGGTCTTGGTGATGATCGGGAACCTGAGCATCCCATCCGATGGCAACACCAGCAATATCACCTACAACGGGCTGTTCTACCTGGACACCTTCTCCAGCCTCGATTGGCAGGGCGTGGTGAACCGCAGCGTGGCCCCGGGGGACCCTTGGACAGAGCAAGTGGAAACGAATTACAGCTTCGTTGCTGATGACCTCAACGGCTCAGCGCAGGTCTGGTTCATACTCTACAAGGACAGCAGCCCGCCTGCTTTGTCCACCCATCAGGATTACTCTGCCGATACCAGCGTCCAGCAGATAATGAAGGATTCCGTCGCTGGTGGCCTGCAGTACATCGTCCTGCCCCTGATGGTGTCCGCCTGACCTTACTGGGAGTTACGTTCATCCCACCAGGCGCCTAGTCGGGAGAATTGCTTCTCCACTCCCAGCTCCTGCGCCAACTCACCCGGTGAACGGTGATGTAGGAAGAACCATCCCAAGACCCCCATGGTAAACGCGCCCAGCAAGTCCATGAGGAGGTCTTGCATGGTATCATCCAACGAATACTGCATGCCGGTAGCCAAGACAAGGTCGGCAGACCACTCCATTATCTCCCATAACACTCCGAAGCTGCATCCCACAGCGACGATTATGAAAGGCATGACTTTGACAGGGATGTATATCTCCTCCACATACCAATCCACCAGATAGACGGCCATGAACCCCATGGCGGAAACCAGCATGGAAGATAGGAAGTGGGTCAAGTTGTCCCACCAGGAGATGTCATCGTAAAACCTCTCCACCACACCTACGCAATGCAGGAATAGAGCCAAGAATATCAATGAGATGAACCACATGGGCAAGGTCAGGGTGCCCTTCCAACGTAGGATGATCGGCAGAGTGAGTAGGGCGGCACTCACCAAACAGGTAATGGCCGGATAGAGGTAATAATCCAGGTGCACCCCGCGGGAGTATCTCTCGAAAGATACAGCGGCCATGACCAGGAATGCGGCCAGAAACAATATGAATAGCAACCTTTCGCTCCTCACCCCTTTACCTCCTGACAAGATTCCTCCTCCAAGGAACGGATGATTCTGATGCCCTTGCGCACCATATACATGTACAAGAGTGAGGACATGGCCAGGGCTCCGATCGAGGTGAGCGCGAGGTCTTGCATAAGGATGGAGTTGCTCTCGATGAACACCGTCTTGAAAATGAGGTTGTTCAAGTATTGTCCGAGCATGAAAACCATGCCCATAGAGATGGTGGATACAGTGCACAGGAACACCAGGGAGAGTCGGTCCAGACGCATGTCATGATATGAGACCAGATGCACGAACGTGAATAGTCCCACAGCATACACTGCCATCAGCTCCGAGAGCCGTACCCAGAATACCCATGGAAGATCCAGGGCGCGATCCAAAGCGTAGACGAGGAAAGGCAGTGATAAGAGTATAGCACTGATGGTCATCAATGGCTCTCTGACGCATCGCCCCCTGTACAGAGGATAGGCTATGAGATAGATTGACCAGATTCCCAATATCATGAAGAACAGCCTTTGGTCCCAGATCGAGACTGTCACCATCAACCCCAAGAAGGGGAGGAGCGCATGCCTCAGGAAAGCAGAGGCGGAAGAGCGGTCCATGGACTCACTCCGGGATCACCAGCATGGAAGCTTTGGAAGAGTGTATCGATTTCTCGGTACGCTGTCGGTCCAACAACCAATTCATGGAGCCTTTTCCCTTGCGTGGAAGGACCACCGCCGTGGCCTGCAAGGAGTTGACCGCCTGCATGAGGGAGTTGTGGACCTCGCCTTTCCTAAGGTCCTTGAGCCCTCTTTCCATTCCTTCCTGCAACCCGTACCCCTCCTTCCAGTTCCAGGTACGGCCGTTGGCGATGTCGAAGAAATTAACCTTGGACATCTGGTTCCGATCCAGTATAGTTGCCGCCTTCTGGATGTAGGCCGAGTCGATCTGATCGGAATCAACGACCACCACGACATTGGAGAAGGTCACCACGCAGGCCTCTTCTACGGAACTTTCCGTCTTCCTGAACCTCTTAACCAACACCGGCAGGGCTGAGTTACGCATGACTGCCTTGGATGTGCTGCCCACCAGGAGCTCTGTGGCCTTCCCCTTACCTGAGGAGGCTATGACAATGGCATCGAATGCATTGGTTTCAGCATGAGATATTATGTCCTTGCTGGGACGAAGCCCGGCCGATACCTCAAAACGGGCATTGAAACCAGATTCCTGCAGACTCTTCACCATCTCACCCAGGATGCTGATTTCACCATCCTGTATCGTCACCCCTGGACGTAATGAATGGAGAACCAACACCTCGGTTGCCCCCAGTATGCTTAGGTCCTGGGTGCACTCGGCCAACTTACGAGATTGACGCGAAAGGTCCGTCGGCATGAGAATCTTTTTTATTCGGGCCATATCATGTATAGTAGCCAGTATTAGAGATAAAACCCCTTTGGTCTTAATGCCATGCCCCGACTAACCCAGAAGAGCACCAGATCAGTCTTGTTGATATCACTGACAGCCTCTGTGCTGCTGGCCCCCCTCCTCCTGCAGATTCAGGGCCTAACAGAATGGGATGCAGCCCTCTTCTTGGATATCAACGCTCATTTCAGCCACAGTCCAGCCGATACCATATTATGGGCCATCACCCAGCTTGGTTCGGTGGAATTCCTCCTGGCTCTGGACATGGCTCTGTTCATAATGGGGAAAAGGAAATGGGCGGCATACCTTCTGGCCCTATTGCTATGCTACTCTTTGGTGGGATATGGCATGAAGTTCCTGGTGGACCGTCCACGGCCTTATGTGACCTATCCTGAAATTGCGCACATGACAGCTGTATTCCATGGTTCATTCCCATCCGGCCACGCTTTAGGGATCTCGGGACTCTGTGCCCTTCTCTACGCAAAGAAGAGTAGATTCCTGGCCGTGGCGGTTCTTATGGCGACGCTGGTACTTTTCACCCGGGTCTTCTTGGGCATGCATTATCCCCTGGATGTCATAGTCGGAGCATGGATCGGCACTTTGATAGGGTTGCTAGTCGGTTCCTTTACCATTCAGATAGAAGACACGATGCCGCTATGGTACAAAGGCCAACCGGATGATCATTGACGTCTGTCCTCCATATATTCAATCAGAAGCCCGCAAAACAATCATTTGTCATTTCTTTGTACTCTTCACTATGCCAATCTCCAAAGCTAATTGGTTTTTCTAATACTGATTAGAATTAGCATTCTTTTTGCGATTACTATCTTTTTATAGCCCAATAATTACGAATTTCGAATCTTCTTACTAATTTTGCATAGATTTAATATATGAGTTTGTCTTTTTCTCATACATTCAACTGCATGACCTATGAGTTTTGCATGCTTTGGAAGTGACATTGACCGAAGATGGATTTGGTTCGCTTCAAATGGAGGTTTAGGATGTCTGACAAGAAAGAGGCTGGCAAGTTGTTCCCACCTACGGAAGAGCTGAAGAAAATGTCCTTGGTGGGAGGCCCCGAGGGATACAAGAAGATGTACGAGGAGTCGATCAGAGACCCTCCGGCCTTCTGGGAGAAGATGTCCGATAATTTGGACTGGTTCTCTAAGGACTGGGACTCGGTTTTCAACTGGGACAAGGAGAGCGGACATTTCACCTGGTTCAAGGGTGGCAAGCTCAATGTGTCCTACAACTGCCTGGACAGGCATGTTCTGAATGGCAAGAAGAACCAGGCTGCCATAATCTGGGAGGGTGACGACCCCAATGAGACCCGTGTCCTGACCTATGGTGAGTTGCTCACTGAAGTGGAGAAGTTCGCCAATGTCCTGAAGTCCAAGGGCGTTCAGAAGGGCGACCGCGTCTCCGTCTACCTGCCTATGATCCCGGAGCTTGCCATCACCTTGTTGGCCTGCACCAGGATCGGTGCCATTCACAGCGTGGTCTTCAGCGCGTTCAGCGCCGAGGCCCTGTTCAACCGTATAGACGATTGTGCCTCCAAGCTGCTGGTCACCACCGATGGTGGATACCGTGGCGGCAAGAAGGTCGACATCAAAGGCAATGCCAATGAGGCTTTGGAGAAGTGCCCCACCGTGAAGGACGTCATCGTGGTCCGTCGCACCGGCGCCGATGTCTACATGGAAGAAGGCCGTGACACATGGTGGCATGACGAGATGGAGAAGGCGCCTAAGAAGTGCGAGCCGGAGAAGATGGATGCCGAGGACCCGCTCTTCATCCTCTACACCAGCGGTTCCACGGGTAAGCCCAAGGGCGTCCTGCACACCACCGGCGGATACCTATTGCAGACCCAACTTTCCTTCCAGTACGTGTTCAACTACAGACCCGGAGAGGTCTACTGGTGCACTGCGGATGTTGGCTGGATCACTGGTCACAGCTACATCGTCTATGGTCCGTTGTCGGCCGGTGCCACGACCCTGATGTTCGAAGGCGTTCCCAACTATCCCGGCTTGGACCGGTTCTGGGATGTGGCAGAGAAGTGGAAGGTGGACATCTTCTACACCGCCCCCACTGCCGTCAGGATGATGCGGAAGACCGGTGAACAATGGCCGAAGATGCACGACCTCAGCAGCATCCGTCTCCTGGGAAGCGTGGGCGAACCCATCGACCCGGAGGCTTGGCTGTGGTACCATGATGTCATCGGCGGTGGCCGTTGCCCCATCGTGGACACCTGGTGGCAGACCGAGACTGGGAGCATCATGATCGCCCCGTTGCCCGGAGTCACCACCCTGAAGCCCGGTTGCGCTACCAACCCCATGTTCGGAATCGAGCCCCTGGTCTGTCTGGAGGACCGGACGGTATGTAAGCCAGGAGAGGATGGCAGATTGTTCATCAAGAAGCCCTGGCCCTCTCAAGCCCGTACCATCTGGGGAGACCACCAACGCTACATGGACACCTACTGGAACGTCATCCCCGGACACTACTTCACCGGTGACGGTGGACGGATGGACGCCGATGGCGACATCTGGATCCTGGGACGTGTGGATGATGTAATATCTGTCGCTGGCCACCGTATCGGGGCAGCGGAGGTGGAGGCGGCGTTCCTCACCCACCCGGCAGTGGCCGAGGCAGCAGTGGTCCCGGTCCCGGATGAGATCAAGGGAGAGGCCATCTACACCTTCGTGACCCTCAAGGACGGATACAGTGAGAGTGAGGACCTCCGCAAGGCCCTGATCAACCAGGTACGGAAGGAAGTTGGCCCTATCGCCACGCCCAAAACTGTCCAGTTCACCACCGGTCTGCCCAAGACCCGCAGTGGCAAGATCATGCGCCGCATCCTGCGCAAGATCGCCGGTGGCGGCATGCATGAAGACCTGGGAGACGTCTCCACCCTAGCTGAGCCTGAAGTGGTGGACGTCTTGATCAAGGGCCGTATCCTCTGATACGACCCATGAAACCACTTCACTTTTCTTTCCATCCATATAATTGGATTGCCGATCAACCCAGCGGCATGGTCCGGATGGAAAAAGTGTTCCGATGACTTCAATCCATCTTCAAGAGGTCGAAGTATACGTTGTACATGTCGTCCTCCAGTTTGGTCTTGACATCCAGGCCGGTCTTGTAGAAAAGGTTCAGCATATGCACGTTGGTCGCCAAAACCTCCGCGGTGAAGGCTTTGATCCCCCTTTGCCGACCCACACGAACCATGAGGTTGAGCAGATACGTACCTAAGCGTTTGCCTTGCCAGCTGTCCTTGACCATGAAGGAAACCTCGGCGGTGTTGGTCTTGACATCCTTGCGATAATTGCTGAGTGCAACGAGCTCATAGGCGTAATGCGAATCGGCAAGGAACGCCCCGAAGGCCATGGTGGTGTCATAATCGATGTTCACCTCGCTCATCCGCACATCCCGGCCCATCAAAGGTTTGGGGGACATGAAGCGTTGGAACAGGGTCTTCTCCGAGAAGGAGTAAAAGAACTCCTTCAACATCTCCTCGTCCGTGGGTTTGATGGGACGGACAAAAAGGCGCTGACCACCGAAGGTCTCCCAGTGCTCGTATTCCCGAGGGTAGGGCTTCCCCCTGTAAGGCGTGTCGCTCTGGTCCTGTGGCAGATACCCGAGTTCCTTAGCCTCCTTCAAGAGAGCTTTCCGGAACTTAGGATTGGCGATATTGATCAACTCCAAGGCCCTCTGGGCTATGGTTTTACCTCGCAGGTGGGCTATTCCGTATTCCGTGACCACATAATGCACGTCCTCACGGGTGGAGCTCACCCCTGCCCCTCTGGGGAAGGCTGACAGGATGCGGCTGTGCTCCCCGGTGACATCCACAGATGGGATTGCCAATATGGATCGCCCTCTTTCAGCATATGAAGCTCCGCGTACGAAATCTTCCTGGCCCCCTGGGCTGGAGAAATAATCGATGGCAGACCGATCGGCGGACACCTGACCGGTGAGGTCTACGAACGGGGCGGTGTTGATGGCCACCATGGAACGATTTCGACCGATGACTAGAGGATTGTTGGTATAGCTGCAGGGATGGAACTCAATGGTGGGGTTGTTGTCCACGAACTCCATCAAACGGGCTGAGCCGATGCAGAATGAGGTGACGATTTTCTCCGGGTGGATGG
>JAQUUA010000161.1 GCA_028694055.1 Candidatus Methanomethylophilaceae archaeon
TGGAGTAAGCGATGAGCACCATAATGCAACAGGCCCGCAAGGGCGTCACCCCTCTGATCGAAGCGGTGGCGGAGAAGGAAGGATTGGAGCCGGAATTCGTGCGTCGTGGAGTGGCCTCCGGACGCATAGTCATCCCCTGCAACCCCATCCATGACCCGCATCCCTGCGGCATCGGCGAGGGCCTGAGCATCAAGATCAACGCCAACGTCGGCAGCTCCCGCGACCGGGTGGACCTGGCGGAGGAGCTGGAGAAGGTAGCGGTCTCACTGCGTTATGGTGCCGATGCAGTGATGGACCTCAGCACCGGAGGGGACATCGATGCCATCCGGAGAGCCATACTCGATGCCTGCCCGGTGCCGGTGGGCACAGTCCCCATCTATCAGATCGGCCTCACCGCCGCCCGGCGTGGTGCCCTGGTGGACATGGACGAGGACGACATGTTCCGGGGCATAGAGACTCACGCCAAGGACGGCGTGGACTTCATGACCGTGCACTGCGGCATTACCAAGGAGAGCGTGGCCTGGGTGAAGCGCTCCGGGCGCATCACCGACGTGGTCTCCCGTGGAGGGTCATTCCTCACCGCTTGGATACTGCACAACGACATGGAGAACCCCCTGTACGAGAACTTCGATTACCTGTTGGAGATGGCCCGGGATTACGAGTTCTCCCTTTCCCTGGGGGACGGCTTCCGCCCCGGATGCATTCATGATGCGACGGACGGGGCACAGCTGTCAGAGCTCATGACCCTGGGCTCCTTGGTGAAGAGGTGCCGGGAGGCCGGGGTGCAGAGCATGGTGGAGGGCCCCGGGCACGTCTCCTTGGACATGGTGGAGACCAACATGAGGATCCAGAAGAGCGTTTGCGATGGTGCGCCGTTCTACGTGCTGGGACCGTTGGTAACGGACATCGCCCCTGGATACGACCACATCGTCGGGGCCATAGGCGGCGCCGTGGCCGCTTGGCATGGAGCGGACTTCTTATGCTACCTGACGCCGGCGGAGCATCTGTCCCTGCCGACGGTGGACGATGTGAGAGAAGGCGTTATCGCATCCAAGATCGCCGCCCACGTGGGCGATCTGGCCCGTGGCAGGGGCCATGAGAGGGACCTCACCATGGCCAAGGCCCGCAAGGCCCTGGACTGGGAGACCATGTTCCGCACCTCCATCGACCCGGAGAAGGCCAGACGTTACCGGGAGAGGGGCATGACCAAGGAGGAGGAGGGCTGCTCCATGTGCGGGGACGTCTGCGCCATCAAGATAGTGTCCGAGTACCTGGACGCCAAGAAGGACTGAACCCGAAGACGCCCGGGAACCCATCTGGCTGAATCGAATTCCTAGGTGGATTAGAAGAGCCACTGGAGGGAATCGAACCCCCGACCAACTGATTACGAATCAGTCGCTCCACCTCTGAGCCACAGTGGCGTATGGGATGGGAACATGACAGCACATTAAAAAAGCTTTGTGAGGTCATGCCGCCGGTCGGCGGTACTCCTCCCGATAGCGGGCGATGCGGTCCAGAGCCTGCACGTACTGCCCCTTCTCCAGAAGGCTCTGGGCCTCGGCGGCGGCGGACAACAGGAAGTCGTCCCCGCTCTCCCCTTTCCTCTTGGCGATGGCGGTCTCGGACCGGATGCGCTGGAATTCCATCTGCGCCTTCTGCCGCATGGTCTCCATGAGCTTCTCCAGGTTGGCATCGCAGAGGTCGGCTATGCTCTCCCAACGGCCTTTCTCCACCAAATCCTGGGTCTGATTGATGATGCCGCGGGCGGAACGGTTGTCGATGAGGAAACGCTCTGCCACGGCAATGGCCCGGGTGAGGGCCCGGAACGACCTGCTGGCACGACGGAAGCCAGGCTCTTTCTCCTCCAATTTGCTGCGAAGCTCGCTGAGCTTCTCCAGAGCGGGGGCGAAGCTCCTTTCCTCCCGCAGGGCGGCCATCTCCTCCAGGAGGGCACGGATGGGGGCCCCGTCCTCCCCGGGGTATTTGGATGCGATGCCGCCGATGAAGTGCTGCTCGTAGAACAGCATGTCCTCCAAATAGGATTCCATGATGCTCAGGGCCTGGTTGGCGTTCTTCAAAGCGGCCTCCTTGTCCCCTTGGTGCAGCGCCATGTAGGTGCGGTCCCGGAGCCGGTGCACGGTGTAGGAATCGATCCCCAGCCCGTCGGCGGCCTCCAGGAGCGGTGCCATGCGGTCCAGTATGCGCACCAGCTCGTTGTCCTCCCGTTGCAGACGGGTGATGTCGTCACGGGACTCCACTGCCTGTCGGAACAGCTCATCCATCTGCTCCTGGCTCATGGACATCGCCAGGGCCTCCTCCTCCTGCCGGCGCTCGGCCTCCTGGCGTTCCTCCATCTCTATACGGCGGATCTCGGCATCCAGGTCCATCTGGTCGTCGATCTCCCCGCCGCTTCCGGTAGCTGGCTCCTCGGACTCCTCCGGGGCCTCCTCTTCCAGTGCTTCCTCCTCCTCTTCCTCGTATACTATCTCGAAGAGGGTGCCGCAGTAGGGGCACTTCTCGGTACTGGCAGAGATGATGTTGGA
>JAQUUA010000030.1 GCA_028694055.1 Candidatus Methanomethylophilaceae archaeon
ATGCTCCCACAACTGCGCGGAATGCGGCGGCTCCCATTACGCCAACGGCCGGCTGCTCTGCCGCCGCAAGCCCGCCTTCCGTAGCCCGGAGAGGCTGGCGGAGGACATGGAGCACATCCAGGACTACCTGCGAGCTCCAATATTCGTCATCGGCGACCCCCGCCAAGGCGGCAAGGACTATGCGGAGCGTCTCTTCCGAGAGATCAAGGAGAGGGGCATAGACAACCATCTGGCCTTCGAGCTCTTCGACCCCGCCGGGGAGGACTTCTACCGCATGGCCCAAAAAGCCATGGGCGAGTACTCCATCGAGCTTTCACCGGAGTCCCACGAGGAGAAGGTCCGCCAAGCCCTGGGCAAGAACTACGACAACGCCGCCATCGAGGGCACCATCCGCAAGGCCTTCCAGAACGGCTGCGACCGCTTCGACATGTTCTTCATGACCGGTCTCCCGCAGCAGACCCGGGAGTCCGCCCTGGACAGCGCCCGTCACGCCGCCCGTCTCTGGGAGAGCGTGCAGGACGACCCACGGCTGTTCATTTATTCCGCTCCATTTGCTCCGTTCATAGACCCCGGCAGCCGGGCCTTCGAGGACCCGGAGCGCTGGGGATACCGTTTGTTCGCCCGCACCCTGGAGGAGCACCGCCTTCTGCTGGACAGCCCCTCTTGGAAGCACGTCCTGTCTTATGAGACCATCTGGATGAGCCGTGACGACATCGCCGAGGCCTCCTATGAGACGGCGTTGCTGCTCAACGACGCCTCGTTGCAGCACGGCCAGGTATCGGAGGAGGAGCATCATGCCCGCCGGGACCGCACGGTCACCGCCCGGGACCTCATGCGCCGCATCGATGACATACTGCTAATCCAGGACCCGGAGAGGCGGGAAGCCGCCCTCTGGGGGATAAAAGAGGAAGGGCAGAGGGTGATGGCCTCCACCATATGTGAGAAGAAGGACCTGGACTGGGACACCGGCTCCATCTGGACCAACGCCCCCCGGGTGGTGGGCGGGCTCTTGAAGTCGTCGTACCCCTTCAACCGGGCCAAGAGAAGGAACTGAGACTCACTTGCCCAGTTCCTTGGACTTCTCCGCCGAGGCCTGCACCGCGCCCATGAGGGCGGCCCGCACCCCGGCCTCCTCCAGAACCTGCATGGCAGCGATGGTGGTGCCTCCGGGCGAGCATACCATGTCCTTCAAGCGGCCAGGGTGCTCCCCGGTGTCCAGGACGGTCTTGGCCGCCCCCAGCAGGGTCTGGGCGGCCAGGCTCTGGGCGATGTCCCGGGGCAGTCCCATCAGGACGCCCCCGTCCGCCAAGGCCTCGATCATCAAGTAGGCGTAGGCCGGGCCGCTGCCGCTGAGGCCGGTGACGGCATCCAGCAGCTTCTCCTGCACCTCGTAGGCCACTCCCACGGACTCGAATATGGCCCGCACGGCCTGGGCGTCTTCCTCACCGGCCCCCTTGCCACGGGAGAACGCGGTGGCGCTGGCCATGGACATGCAGGGCTGGTTGGGCATCACCCGCACCACCTTGGCGGCGGGCATCATCTTCTCCAAGGCCTTGATGGTTATACCAGCGACGATGGATACCACCAGCTGGTCGGCGCGGAAACGGTCCGCCAGAGGCTCCAAGACCTCCGCCAGGTGCTGGGGTTTCACTGCCAGGACCACGATGGAGGCGGAATCCACCACCTGGGCGTTGTCATCGGTGGCCTGCACCCCCAGCTTCTGGGCGATGTGCTCCCGGCGAGGGCGGTAGATCTCGCTGGCGATGATATCCTCCGCGGCGTAAAGCCCGTGGGCGATGACACCCTTCATCAAAGCCTCTGCCATGTTGCCTGCACCGATGAATCCCAATCTTCTCTCCATTTTTCGCACCTTCGCTTAGACCAGTAACTTATATCTCATTATAAGTTTGCTTGGACAGGAAAGAAGGCAAAAACAGCTTTCGGAAGGGCGAAAAACGGGTGGTTTTTTTCAATCGTTAAGAGGGTTTTTCGCACCTACCAGATGTCATAGAATCTTTAAATAAGTATATTCGATACCCTTGGGCAATGATGCTCGTGGAGGAATATCTACCAGTGGCGATTTACGCCGTTCTGGCAATGGGTTTCGCCCCTCTTGCCTGGTGGGCCTCCAGGTTCTTCCGTCCTGAGAAACAGTCCGAGTGGAGAAACACCACCTATGAGTGTGGATCCAAACCCATCGGTGAAGCTCAAGTCCAATTCAAGTTCCAATACTACATGTTCGGAATCATCTTCGTGGTATTCGATCTGGTCGTGGCCTTCCTGATGCTCTGGACCGTGTCCTTCAGCGCCCTCTCTGATATGGGCAAGCTGTGGGCCGTGGTCTTCCTCGGTATGTTGCTCATCGGCGTGGGCTATGCTCTCAAAAAGGAGGCCGCCCTATGGATATGAGCCTGTACCCGCATGCCATCGCAATGAGCGCGAACGAATTCATGACCTGGTCCTCGTCCATTATGGACAACCTGCTCAGCGGCGGGACCAAAAGGGTCGTGGACAAGGTGACCGGCCCCATCTGGGCCTGGGCGATGAAGAACTCCATCCACCCCCTGCACTTCGGCTTGGCCTGCTGTGCACTGGAGATGGCTGCCGCTTCCAACACCAAATATGATGCCGAGCGTCTGGGTATGATCTACCGTTCCAGTCCCAGGCAGACCGATGTCCTCATCATAAACGGCTGGGTTTCCAAGAAGCTCCGCCCGGACATCAGGCGTCTTTACGAGCAGATGCCCAACCCCAAGTGGGTGGTGGCCATGGGCGAGTGCGCCATCTCTGGTGGCCCCTGGTACGACTCCTACAACATCATACAGGGAGTGGACCAGATCGTCCCGGTGGACATCTACATCCCTGGCTGCCCGGTGAAGCCGGATGCCATGATCGATGGTTTCATGCTCTTGCAGAAGAAGATAGAGAAGTACTTCGAGCGCGGAGTTTTCCTGGAAGACTGAGGTGACCTAGATGACAGAACAATTCTATGAGGCACCTACGGTGGAGCAGGTTTCCGAGCTCGTCGCCGCCAAGTTCGGCAAGGCGGTGCAGCTGAAAGGAAGCAAGCCCCGACGGGTGTATATGTCCGCGGACAAGGGAGTGCTCTTCGAGCTGGCCACTTACATCCACGACGTCCTGAACTTCGAGCAGGCGTCCTCGGTATGCGCTGTGGACTACGAGAGCCACATGACAGTGGTCTACCACTTGTCCAATTACTTCAACGGAATGATGATAGAGCTGACGGTGGACCTCGCCAACGACGACCTCACGGTGGCCTCGGTGGCCCCCATATGGGGCGGCGCCAACTGGCACGAGAGGGAGACCTACGAGCTGTTCGGCATTGTGTTCGAGGGCCATCCCAAGCTGGAGAGGCTCCTCACACCCGCCGACTACCAGTTCTTCCCGTTCCGTCGCTCTTACAAATTGAGGAGGTCCGACTGATGTCCAAGATGTGGGTAACAATGGGGCCTCAGCACCCCTTCTCTCACGGCCTCTGGACCTTGAAGGTCCAGGTGGACGGTGAGGTGATCCAGGACGCTGAGCCCGTGATAGGATATCTGCACCGCGGATGGGAGAAGGAGTGCGAGAACCGCACCTATCCCCAGATCATACCGATGGCGGACCGTCTCTGCTACTCGGCATCCATGACCTGGTCCCATCTGTACTGCAAAGTGGCTGAAGAGGCCATGGAGATAGAGGTGCCGGAGAGGGCACAGTACATCCGGGTCATTGCGGACGAGATCTGCCGCATACAGTCCCACTTGATGTGGCTGGCTGCCATGGGTACCGACCTGGGCAACCTGACCATCTTCCTGTGGGCCCTGAGGGAGAGGGAATGGTTCCTGGACCTCAACGTGAAGCTCTGCGGTCAGAGGCTGACCACCAACTTCCCCCGTATCGGCGGGGTGCGCAATGACATGCCATACCTCTTCGAGAGGGACCTGATGCGTGTCGTGGACCTCTTCGAGAAGAGGCTCTGGGACATCATCGCCCTCACCGATGACAATGCCATATTCATGTCCAGGATGCAGGGCGTCGGTCACGTCACCCGCAAGGAGGCCGCCAACCTCGGCCTCACCGGCCCCTCCATGAGGGGATGTGGCGTGAACTTCGACGTCCGCCGCGACGACCCCTACATGGTCTATGACGAGCTGGATTGGGAAGTGGCGGTCTGCGACGACGGAGACTCCTATGGACGTTACAAGGTCCGCATCGAGGAGATGTTCCAGAGTTGCGAGATAATCCGCCAGGCCGTGGCCAAGATGCCCGATGGACCCACCCGGGTGAAGGCCCCCCGCAATGTGCCGGAGGGGACGCACGTGGCTCGTCTGGAGGACCCCCGCGGGGAGTCACTGATGTACCTGGTATCGGACGGCACGGACCGCCCCTACCGTCTGAAGGTGCGCAGCCCCATATTCGTGAATGTGTCCGCATCCAAGAGATTGGTGCAAGGAGGACGCATGGCCGATGTCCCGGCAATCATGGGGACCATCGACATGTGCCTTGGGGAGACCGACAGGTGATACCATGGCTCCAATTTCTAACTGGGTGACATTCGCCAACCCCATGGACAACCCCCTTTACCAGTTCGGGGCGGTATACAACCTCCCGTACGATGTGGGATACAAGATCTGGCAGCTCCTAGGCGGTCTCATCGCCTGGTTGCTGGACGTCTTGGTCCCGGGCAATGGGGTGTCCCTATGGCTGGTCGGCAACGCCGTCAGCAACGCCTTGGCTCTGGTCCTGATGATCATAGTGGTGTTCGCGGTTTGTTTCATCGTCAACCTGACGATGATCTGGATAGAGAGGAAGGTGCTCGGTCGTCTCATGGACCGTCGCGCCACCCGCATCGGCCCGCTGGGATACCTGCAGTGCCTGGGTGACGGATTGAAGACCTTCCTGAAAGAGCACATCGTGCCGGACAAGGCCGACACCAAGGGATACATGTGGGCCGTGAGCATCATCATCGGCAGCTCTGTCCTGGTGGCGGGCATGATCCCGCTGAGCTACCGGTTCTTCCTGGCCGATTACGGCTCTGGTCTGCTCATCATCTTCGGGCTGTTCTCCATAGCCCCCTTCATGATCCTGGTGGCCGGATGGTCCCAGAACAACAAGTACGCCCTCTTGGGCGGCATGAGGGCGGCGGCGCAGATGATCAGCTACGAGGTACCGATGCTGGTGGTCTTCGCCTCCGTGGCTTTGATGGCCGGCAGCTTCAACATCAATGAGATCGTCGGATATCAGAACGACAACGTCTGGTTCATCGTGCCCCAGATCATCGGTTTCGTGGTCTTCATGATCGCCGCCACGGCGGAAGCGGAGAGGATCCCCTTCGACCTGCCCGAGGCCGAAGCCGAGCTGGTGGAGGGATGGCAGACCGAGTACGGCGGAATGAAATGGGGGCTCATCATGCTCTCGGACTACTTCCGTGGTTACGTGGCCTGCGCCCTGGGTGCGATCATGTTCCTGGGAGGCTGGACCCTGCCCTTCGTGGATGATTCCTTCCTGCCGGAGATCGTGTTCCTGCTCAAGGTCATCCTGCTGTTCTTCATCATGGTCTGGACCCGTGGTACGCTCTGCCGTATCCGCACCGACCAGATCCTGAACATCGGTTGGAAGATCCTGCTGCCTCTGGCGGTGCTGAACCTGTTCGTGGTGGTCGTTCTCAAGGTAGGAGGCCTGGTCTGATGGCAATGAAGTACCTTGACAAATACCCCAAGAACAACTCTCGCCACCTCTGGGTGCTGAAGTCGTTCTACACCACGTTCAAGCAGATAATCAAGACCACCCGTCATCGACCGGTGACCATCATGTATCCTTACGAGAAGGAGTGGATACCTGACTACTACCGCGGACGCCCGGGCCTGGTCTTCGACAAGTGCGTGGGTTGCGGCATCTGTGAGCGGATATGCCCCACCACCTGCATCGAAATGGTGGAGGTGGATGACGCCAAGGCGGGCAAGGTCGTGCGGCCCCAGGTCAACGTGGGACGTTGCATGATGTGCGGCTACTGCGCCGAGTACTGCCCCACCAAGGCCATGATAACCACTCCGGAATACGAGTTGGCGGCCTATACCCGGGAGGGGTTGATATTCGACCCCTATCAGTTGGCTTACGAGGGTCACAACGAGGAGATGCAGGTGCACATGCACGAGCATCTCCTGTCCGACCTGCAGAAAGGGATAACCGACAACCCCGTGAACGCGTCCCTGGTGGACCGTCCGGCCTTGGATGACGCCAAGTGCATCGGTTGCTCCCGCTGTGCCAAGGAGTGCCCTGTAGGGGCGGTGGAGATGATCGTGGTGGGCGAGAACGATAAGGGCAAGCCCATCAAGAGACCGAAATTCGACGAGGCCAAGTGCATCGCTTGCGAGAAGTGCGTCATGATATGCCCCAAGGACGCCTTGGCCCTCAAGGAGGTGCTGTGATGTTCGACTTCATAGACCCCGCCAACCTATTCGGCCTAGGCATAGACTTGAGCTGGTTCGGTGTGGACACCTTCTTCTTCCTGATGTTGGCCGTCATCACGGTGGCAGCGGCCATCATGGTGGTCTACTCGGAGGAAGTGGTGCACAGCGCCTTCTACCTGGCTTTGGCCTTCGTAGGGGTGGCGGGAACATACTTCTTCCTGAACGCAGAGTACATGGCGGTCATACAGCTCATGGTCTACGTGGGTGCCATCACCATCATGTTCGCCTTCAGCATCATGCTGACCAGAAGGAAGATCATGGAGGATGATTGCGATGTCTAAGAATAAAATGGTGGCATTGGCCCTGGCCGTGGTCCTGTTCGCGGGACTGGCATTCATGGTGGCCACCACCGACCTGAGCACGGTGGGCGTGGGTGACACCATCCACAGCACCCCGTTCTCCGGCGGTGACAACATCACCGACACCCTGAACTACGCGGTGTTCGAGACCTATGGCCCGGTCCTGCTGGTCCTGGCCACCCTGATGTTCGGAGCCATCATCGGCGGTGTGTACCTTTCCAAGGAGGATGATCTGGAATGATTCCCATATCGTTCTTCCTGGTTCTCTCCGCCGTCCTCTTCGTCATCGGTGCCTACGGCATCATGACCAAGAAGAACGGGCTGGTGGTGCTGATGTGCATCGAGATGATGCTGAACGCCGCGAACATAAACCTCGTGGCATTCTCCGCGTTCTTGAACGATGTGTCCGGACAGGTCTTCGTCCTGGTGGCCATCGCCGTCGCTGCCGCCGAGGTGGCCGTCGGTATCGCCATCCTGCTGAACCTGTACAAGACCAGCAACACGACCGATGTGTCCGAGATCAACATCCTGAGGTGGTAAGATGACGTTCATAGAATACGCATGGTTAGTGCCGATGATACCGTTGGCCGCTTTCCTCATAATCGGTTTCTTCGGGAACCGCACCCCGGAAGGCGGAGGGTACATCGCCATAGTGGGCGCCGTCGCCTCCTTCGTGTTGAGCCTGCTGATCGCCATCGAGGTGTTCGGCGGCTCCGTGGCCACCCCATATGTCATGGAAACCCCGTGGTTGAAGATATCTGAGGATATCACCCTCAACTTCGGTATCTACATCGACAACCTGGCGGTGCTGATGATGCTCTTCGCATCGTTCATCTCCTCGCTCATATTCATCTACTCTGTCGGGTACATGAGCCATGAGGGGGAGAAGAAGCGCCGCTACTACGCCGAGGTGTCCCTGTTCCTGACCGCCATGCTGGGCCTGGTAATGGCCAGCAACTTCCTGGAGATGTTCATCTTCTGGGAGATCGTCGGTCTGTGCTCCTACCTGCTCATCGGGTTCTGGAGCTTCAAGCACCCCGAGGGCGACGACGCTTCCGACGCCGCCGCATCCGCGGCCAAGAAGGCCTTCCTGGTCACCCGCATGGGTGATGTCTGTCTGATGGCTGGATTGTTCGTCTTCCTGTACGCCTTCCAGAGCCTGGACTACGCCGTCCTGTTCGACTACACGGTCATCCAGACCGTGGACCCGGACATGATCGCCCTGGGCTCCATACTGCTCTTCGGCGGTGTGATCGGCAAGAGCGCGCAGTTCCCTCTGCACGACTGGTTGCCGGACGCCATGGCCGGCCCCACCACCGTCTCGGCGTTGATTCACGCCGCCACGATGGTCAAGGCCGGTGTATACCTGGTGGCCCGTGCCTACCCTCTGTTCGTGCAGAGCATGGACGTCATGCTGGTGGTGGCCCTCATCGGAGGATTCACCGCCCTGTTCGCGGCCACCATGGCCTTGAACAACATGAACCTGAAGCGGGTGCTGGCCTACTCCACCCTGTCCCAGCTTGGCTATATGGTCATGGCTCTGGGCGCCGGCGGATACGTAATGGCCCACGCCCTGCACTCCGGTGACGTGGAAGCCGTGGGCGGATACACCGCCGGTACCTTCCACATGATGAACCACGCCTTCTTCAAGGCCCTGCTCTTCCTGGGTGCCGGTTCGGTCATCCATGCCGTGGGCACCGAGGACATGAGGAAGATGGGAGGTCTGGGCAAACACATGAAGGTCACTTCCGTGACCATGCTCATCGCTTCCCTGTCCATCGCCGGCATACCGCTGTTCTCCGGATTCTGGTCCAAGGACCTGGTCCTGGAGGCCGCCTTGGAGCCGGCACTGGAGGGTGCGGGGATCTTCTGGCTGCTCTACATAATGGGCATCCTGACAGCTCTCATGACCGCCTTCTACATGTTCAGGCTGTGGTTCATGACCTTCCGCGGTGAGGAAGGCGAGGCCAGCAAGCACTGTCACGGGGAGTCCCCCCGTTGCATGACCGTGCCGTTGATGGTCCTCGCTGTCTTCGCCCTGTTCTCCGGCTTCTTCATACTGGCCGGGTTCAACGACCTGCTGACCTTCAGCTTCGTCGGCGGAGCCTTCGTCGTGGGCGGTCACGGTCACAGCGCCATGTATGTGCTGGAGCACCTCGCTCTCAGCCCCTACACCTATCTCTCGATAGTGGTGGCGGTGACCGGCATATACCTCGCTTACCGCATGTACCGGGTCAAGGACGTCGACCCCGGGCGCTTCAACGCCAACGGGGAGTCCGCGCCCTACAAGCTGTTGCAGAAGAGGTATTACTTCCCGCAGATCTACAACGCCATAGCCATGAAGGTGACATACCCCGTGGCCTTGGCGGTCAACTACTTCGACCGCGAGGCGGTGGACGGTGTGGTGAACGGCATAGCCGGATCCATAACCGGAGGCTCCCAGGAGCTCAGGAAGGTCCAGAACGGTCTGGTCCAGACCTACGCCGCCGTGGTGGTGGGTGGAGTGGCGCTCATCGTGGTGCTGCTCTATCTCGCCGGTTTCCTTACAGGGGGTCTGTGATAGATGAGTGACATAGTACTATCGTTGCTGCTGTTCACCCCCCTGGTGGGGGCCATCGTGGCCCTCATGATGGGAGGGGAGAGGCAGAAATACGCCCGATACGTGGCGATGGTGTTCTCCGCCATACCGCTGGTGATATCGCTGTACCTGCTGGCCATGTTCAACATGTCCCAGGCCGGCTACCAGTTCCTGGAGCAGTACACCTGGATTAGCACCTCTTTCCTGCATATACAGTACATACTGGGAATAGACGGCCTGAGCCTGGTGATGGTCTTCCTCACAACCCTCCTGGTCTTCCTGGTGACGCTGTTCTCCTTCGAGGAGAAGGAGCGGCCCAACTTCTTCTTCGCCCTCATAATGGCGATGGAGCTGGGCCTGCTGGGTGTCTACATGTCCCTGGACTACTTCATGTTCTACATCTTCTGGGAGGTCACTCTCATACCGATGTACTTCATGGTGTCCATATGGGGCGGTCCCCGCCGGCACTATGCGGCCATCAAGTTCTTCATCTACACGCATGTAGCGAGCTTGATCATGCTGATCGGTATATTCGCCCTGGCCTTCGGCGCCGCTTCCTTGGGTGGTAGCGGTCAGCTGGTGTTCGCCTTCGACTATATCGCCGCCGCCGGGTTCAGCGGAGTGTTCCAGACCCTGGTCTTCGGACTGCTCTTCTTCGGCTTCGCCGTGAAGATGCCTCTGGTTCCCTTCCACACCTGGTTGCCGGATGCCCACGTGGAGGCACCCACCGCCGGCAGCGTGCTGCTGGCCGGTGTGATGCTGAAGATGGGTTCCTACGGTATCATCCGTATCTGCTTCGAGGCCCTCCCGGAGGGAGCGGTCGCTTGGCAGATCCCCATGGTAATCTTGGCCTTGCTGGCCATCGTCTACGGCGCCCTGGCGTGCATCGCCCAGAGGGACCTGAAGAAGATGGTGGCCTTCTCGTCCATCAGCCACATGGGAATGGTGCTGCTGGGTCTGGCCACCCTCTCCGAGTTCGGCATCGCCGCCGGAGCGTTCCAGATGTTCGCCCACGGGCTCATCACCGCCGTGCTCTTCATGGTGTGCGGGATCGCCGGTCACAACATCGGCACCCGCGACATCCCCCTGTTGGGCGGGATGGCGGCCAAGATGCCCAAGTTCGCGGCCTTCATGATGTTCGGCTTCATGGCCTCCCTGGGTCTTCCCAGCTTGGTGGGCTTCGTGGCCGAGTTCAACATCATGGCCTCGTTCTTCTTCTGGGCCCAGGACAACAACGTGGTCTGGGTGGTCATCATCGCCCTGTCCTCGCTGATGCTCACCGCCGGTTACTACCTGTGGGCCATGCAGAGGACCATATTCGGGAGGGTGACCGACCGGGTGGACCTGTCGCACGTGCACGATGTCAGCACCTACGAGGCGCTGGCCTTGGGCGCACTCTGCGGTCTGATCGCCCTGTTCGGGGTTTTCCCGGCGCTGGCATATGACTTCATATACCCGGTGGCGGAATCCCTGGCTGCTCTCATAGGGGTGATTTAGAATGGTTTATCCAGACTTTAGCATGATAGCGCCGCAGATAATCCTGATCGCCATGGCCCTCATCCTTCCCGGAGTTTATTTCCTCCTGAAGGACGAGAAGGTCTTGGCGGGATTGTCCATGGTGGCCATCCTGGCGGCCATAGGTTCCACGGCCTACATGATGTACGAGCAGATGTATGGCGACTTCGCCGGCATCTTCCGCTTCGACCAGT
Organism: Candidatus Methanomethylophilaceae archaeon; assembly: GCA_028694055.1. Classification (GTDB taxonomy): domain Archaea; phylum Thermoplasmatota; class Thermoplasmata; order Methanomassiliicoccales; family Methanomethylophilaceae; genus JAQUUA01. The sequence goes on from JAQUUA010000030.1 coordinate 11,060, forward strand.
TCTCCGCCCTGTTGATCCTGCTGTTCCTGGCAGTGGTCTTCCTGGTGGTCCTGACATCGTTGAAGCACGTGGAGAGGGACAAGCACCATGCTGAGTACTACTCGCTTCTGCTTGGCGCCACCGCCGGTATGATGTTCGTGGCCTCTGCCACCGACCTCATCGCCATCTTCATCGGTGTGGAGCTCACGAGCATCACCTCCTACGCGTTGGTGGCCTTCCGCAAGAACGACCCCCGCGCCGCCGAGGCCTCGGTGAAGTATCTCATCATCGGTGGTCTGTCCACAGCCTTGTCGCTCTACGGTTTCTCCCTCCTGTACGGAGTGACCGGAAGCACCAACCTGGCAGACATCGGAGCAGCCATCAGCGCCGCC
>JAQUUA010000162.1 GCA_028694055.1 Candidatus Methanomethylophilaceae archaeon
TTAGAAAAGATTATACAAGAAGCAGAACAAAGCGCATTAGATACAATAGAAAAAAATCAAAAACTACAAGACGAAATTGATAAACGAAAAGAAGTGGAAGAAGCTCGAAAACAAAAAGAACAAGAAACACAACAAAATATATATGACTTAGTAGATAAAATTAAATCATATTTCGTTGAAGGCGAATTTACTAAAACATTAGTTAAGACAGCTACTCTTATAGGTGAAGGAATAGCAAAAATAGTTGGTGTTATATCAGATGTAGTAAAAAATATAAGTAACAATAGTGCTGGTATTTTTGGTAATTTTGCACAAGTTGCTGGTGGTTTTCTTAAAGGCATGGTTGGTGAATCCAGTGCTACTAAAGTCATAGATTCTGCTATAGCATACGCAAATGCTAGAGGTTATACTGGTGTTGTATCTATGTTAGGTAGTGCTAGAAAATCTGTTACAGAAAAAATGGCAGATTCTGCGGATACGCAAACTAAAGCCGCTACAGCGCAAGATATAGCCGCTAGAGGACAAGCCGCCGCCGCAATAGAACAAGCCAAAGCGGCAGAAGAACAAAAAATAGCGGCAGAACAACAAAGAATAAATTTAGAAAAGTTAGCAGAACAACAAAGAAAAGATATAGAAAGAAGAGCAGAACAGCATACTAAATTTTTAGAGGATTTACAAAAAGCATTTGTAGATCCTTATAAAGAGCCATTAGATCCAAATCAAGTTATGGCAGGACCCGGAGATTTAGCAGATGCAAGAACATTATTATATGGTCGAAATTCTTCTTCTTGGGGTAATTGGGGTCCTGGACAATTTTATAAAAAAATGCCAGGCGAACCAACCCCAAGATATGATCGTACAGGTAGTTATTGGGGTGTAGGTCCTTATGGTGTGCCTGGGTTAGCATCAAATATGATGTCTAAAGATCCTGTGCTTGCATCTTCTCTAAATATAAGAAATGCTATAATGGGTCACACAGCACAACAATATGGTCAAGGTAGTTTTTATAATGACCCATATATAAATTACGCACCCAGAACCTCTGCAGAAAAAAATGCTATGCTTTCGTTTTTTGGTTTACCTGAAGGTAGTACAATATCTAGTAAATATGGTTCGCGGAGTAGTGGTAATCATTATGGTATAGATTTTGCTACGGGTGGACAACGTAAGCCCGTGTATGCACCATTTGCTGGTACTGTAGTTGCTTCTAAACGTGATACGGGTAGTGGTTATGGAAACACAATGGCAATATTTTATCCAGAAATAAGTACTGTTTTTAAATATGCGCATTTACATAAAGCACCCCTTGCCGCGCATACGTCTGTTAAAGCTGGAGATGAAATAGGTATTATTGGTAATACAGGAACTAGTCGGGGAGCAACAGGTATTCATTTACATTTAGAGACTATTCCAATAACAGATAAATCCCAATTAACTGAAGGGTTTTTATATAATAGGAATATTTATCACAAAATTACAACAAACCCTATAGGTATATTTAAACAGTATGAAGGTAAGCAATCTGCACGTGCGGCGTTTGGTAGTCCAACAAATACACCTGTAGCTCCAGAACCCAAACCAACACAAGTAGAGGCTAGAGTTACAGGAGCCGGAGCTAGTGGTGATTTAAGAAACGCATCTGCACAAGGTGGTGCTGGTAATGTTGCGTTCACCCAATATAATTTTAACAATAATACAACATCTACTACAGCATCTAATAATGTTCCAGACGATTTTAATTTATTACAATTAATGATGATTGGTTTGGGGGGTTATTAAAATGGCTAATCCTGTACAACCTCAAGATGTTGCTGACGCTAAGTTAGCAGAAGCATGGAAGCAAATGGAAAAGGATAGGCTTGCGAGAGAAGAAGCCGCACAAAATTATAATGATCAAACATATAAACAAACAGCTGTTGCAAAGCATTATGAATGGAGAGCAACTAATGAAACATATCGAAACGTGACGGATGCATTAAAAACATTTGAAGCGGGTATGTTTTATACAGATGAGGACTTTCCAACATTTGATAAAACTATTGGTTTACCTCCTCTATATACGTCTCAAGATGTGTATGATTTTAGTTTCAATGTAGAAGATCAAATGATTAGTTCTTTTCCTATATTAACAATACAGCCTATGAATTATATTATGGTTTCACCTAATCAAAAATTAGAAAATGCCGAAATGAAAAAAATAAATAAAATTTTTAAATTTGCAGTATTAGCAGATAATACAATTTCATATAATCATGCTAATACATATTCACCATCCGCAATAACACAAGATTTACAAAATTTAATGACATTTTCTACTGCTGGTGAAGTACGACAATTGTTAAATGTTGGTGGTGGTGTATTTGGTGGTAGCGAACACACTCGTAAAATAATGAACGCTGTTCCTGCATTATTAAGCCAAGCAATAGAATCTATAAATGCTGGATTTGCCGCTAATCCTGGTGTCGTTCCAAATTCTATGATTGGGTTAGGGACAGATGTTTTGCGTAATATGTTGATGGGTGC
>JAQUUA010000163.1 GCA_028694055.1 Candidatus Methanomethylophilaceae archaeon
AACGTAGGAACGTTTGATAGCGAAAATGAGGATATTCGTTTTGCATTTTACCCTACCGAACAGCAACGCCAAGCTATTAACTATATCAATGAAATTGCCGATAGTGAAACGGTAAAGGATGCAGAAGCATCAACTAATTATCGCAAAGCCTATATAGAACGATACGAAGCGTTAAAAGCTAAGCTAACCGCTAAAAATCCTAATATTGTTGAAACATACCAAGATGTATTAAAATATTTAGAAGCACTTGCCAATGATAAGACTTGGAGCAGGTGGGATAAGTCTGCGAGACCTCAACTAAAATCTATACGTGATAGCGTAAAGGAACTTAAAAAAGCGGGGTCTATACGTGGATTAAAGAATAAATTGGATAAAGCGGTGGATATTGTTTTGGAACGTCAAAACGAAACGGCACGTAGAATAATAAAAAACTTTGTTAATCAAAAGTTAGAAGGTAAAAAAGGGAAAGGTGTACGTATTCCTAAATTGGTTGATGATACTACACGTCAATTTTTTGATTCAATAAAAGAATGGATAAATAAAGACAGCCAATCAATTGACAATGAATTACAAAAATTACAAAATGAATATGAAACAAAAAAAGAGGGCAATGAAAAAAATAAATTAGAAGCTCAAATAAAAGCATTCACAGATATTCAATATTATAAATCGGATATAAAAAGAAGCGAGGATAATATTTCTAATATTATTATTGAGATAAATAAACTTTCAAAAGAGTATACATTAAAAGATATTCGCAAGGAAATTTCATTGAAATATAGTTTAATTGCTAAAAATAAAAAGAGATTAGAGAAAGCGGACGAACGAACAAAAGTCGATATTATTGAAGAAAATATCAATTTAAAGAAAGAAATCGAAGATAAGCAAAAAGAATATAAATTATTAAAGCAATCTATTACCCTAAGTAAAGTAAATAAAGAACAACTCGAAACATTAAAAGCATCGTTATTAAATGAAAGAATATCTATGCAAAATAGCATGGAAACTTTTATTAAACGACTTGACATGGTTTTAAGGGAAGGAATAAAAGCAAAAAGGTTATTTGCGGAAAAAGAGGGAATAAGGAAGCATGCTATTTTACAAGATGCTTATTTGGATTTAGCAATGAGCGAAACGCAATCAGTAATAAATCCCGCTAAAAAGGAAAGCAGGTTGGTTGTATGGAGAAAATTACTCGACCCCGTATACACATATTCTTATATGTTAAAGAGTTTTGCTATATATTCACCCGACGGAAGAGGAAGACTATATGAAAGATTTTTAACTAATGGGGTAATGGTTGCCCGTCAAAAAGAATTAAATGGGATAAAAGAAGCGACAAAAGCAATCGATGTAAAAATAATAAAAATATTCGGAGAAGGAAATCATATAACACAAGTGCAAAATATTTGCAATAAGTTTAATGGGGCTTCCATAACCATTAAGACAAAAGTAAATAAACTTAATGCAGAAAAAGGAGAATATGAAGTTATAGAACAAGAACATATACAAGAAATAAACAATGGTCAAGCGTTATATATCTATGCTATAGCAAAAATGCCTGACGGGATGATTAAACTTAACGCTATGGGTATAGACCAAGAACAAATAGATGCCGTAACAGCTACATTAGACCCTAAGTTAATAGAATTTATGGATTGGGTACAAGATGAATATTTGCCTGTTTTGCGTGCAAAATATAATGATACTCATATTGATTTATTTGGAACACAATTAGACCAAATAGATAAGTATTTCCCATTGAATATTGATAGAAGCGCAATACCTTCCGAAGTTGATATAGAAGATAAAGGAAATTTTTTTGGGTTACCTACAACAATAACAGGTTCAATTATAAAAAGGGTATTTAATAAGCATGCTATTGATATAAAAAATTCAGATGCGATTGAAACTCTTATTAATCACGTTCAAAGTATGGAGAAATGGAATGCTTATGCTCCTGTAATTAAAGACCTCAATACATTAAATTCCGATAATACATTTAAAAAGCATATAGATAGATATATTTACAATGGGGCTGCAAATCAATTTAAAGATATGTGTGCAATTGCAGTAGGGTCATACGTGCCGAAAGGGAGCATAGTGGAAGATGCCATAACTACATTAACAAAAATATACGCCCGCTCAAAAATCGTTTTAAGATTAAATACAGCCTTGAAACAGGGGTTAAGCCTTGTTCAAATTATAGGGGAAGGCGACCCTAAATTCATAGAAAATGCTATGAAAAATATAGCTAATCCATTTAGTTTTAAATGGGCGTTAGATAATCTTCCATTATTCAGAGACCGTTGGGAAAGCCGGACAGGGGGCGATGACCGTCTATCTTTAAAAGGAGAAACGACAGAGGGAGCAGCAAAGAAAATAATGGATATAATAAATAAGACGTCTAATATCGGGATGATACCAAATGCAGCCGTTGATTTGTATGTATGCGGTGTTATGGCAAAAGCAATGTATGAGACTAAATACAACTTCTATAAAA
>JAQUUA010000031.1 GCA_028694055.1 Candidatus Methanomethylophilaceae archaeon
CACAAAGATGTCGTTTATGTCTGCCGGCGCACCTTGAGTCAAAAAAGAATCATCATCTTTAATTTGAATGCGTTCTTCTTGTTTGAGATCTATGTAAAAATTTTCTTCAGAAACAAAAACCTTAGAGCCTATCTGCTGCCCCATCAGTTCGCTTAAATCATCAACTCTTATAAGTTGTTGTTCTTCAAAATAAGCATTTTCATCTGTATCTCTCAAATCTGCTGAAAAATAAGCTTCTTCTGACTCCCCAATAGTTTGTTGATAAACAACTTCTCTGTAATTTTTTTCCTTGGCTTTGGAAATAAAATCTTCCCCTCTTATTGATTTTTCCGGAAAAACTTCTGTTCTAACCCCATCTATAAACAAATAATATTTATCAGAATATTTAACCGAAGTCGTATCTTCCGGAAGAATTATTCCATCTGAAGCAAAAAGAACTTCTTCTTTTTTTTGAGGAAAAAGAGACAATTCAGAAGATATGTAAAAATGATCTTCTTCACCAATCTCAGGAAGATCTATTTCTTCATGCACATAATTAATTTCATTTAAGTCAACAAAACTATAATCACTGTCTGATGTAAAATAATAAAAATCAGGATTAACATCATCAATACGACGATCTACATAAACATAACCAGCACGTCCGTTCGTCGGCAATTCATCAAAGAAGTATTGTATTTTATATGTACGAACAAATTCCCCTGAAGTATAAAAATAATATTCACCATTATTATCATCGGCATAAAAATCATTAGTTAAAGAAATTCCAGGCACAAGCCGATCTACTCCAAATACAGGAGAACCAGCAGCATCAAAATGAAATGATCTAAAATAAGGAAGCTTTTCTCTCGTGAAAGCAAAATCGGCAATCTTATCCGTGGTTATCGTGCGCAGACGAAACTGCTGGCCCCTGGTATTAGAAAAATCAAGGACAACGCCTTCGCCTTGCAAATCTTCATATTTTTTTTCTAAAAGACCCCATTGACCAAGCAACTCAAATAAAAAATCATCTAATGTTTTCATGTTTCCCTTAGGACTCTATTTAATGCACAAATATTTAACCGCAGCGTCAACAACTTGACGTACTCCCACGACTAAAGTCGTGGGCTTTCTGCCGGAGAGATCGTAATTTCTTAATAATAAGAATGGTTAACTTTTTATAATTACAGACTTCTTACTCATAGAGTCTGAATAATAACACAAATCTCCTGACTGTACTGATTCGTCCATCTCTTCTTTCAGGTTTAATAGCTTTAAATTTTCTATTATGAATTGGGAGTTATTACAAGATTGCCTTCTACATCATAACTAATCTCTTTGACCTGGGTGGCCCTTACTTTTGTTGTCATAAGAATCTCCAATAAACTATTTCGTTATTATTTTATGCACAACTTCTTTGTCGTACCATCAATAATATAATAAAGATCTCCTGTAGATAAACCTGAATCGCCTTCTTGTAATCCGGATATGTTCAGGTTTGTTGTGAAAACTTTGCCGTCTATTATTGTGTCTGCAATGGATATATAATATACACCCCCCCAAATTGCGACTACTTGATATTTTCCGTCTGAAGACATAGCACAACCATACCATTCTTCATTACCGCCCTTTGCTGTCCAAACGTTACCATAATCAGAAGAAACATAAAAATTCCCCGCTGAACTTGTGACAAGTTGATACTTTCCATCAGAAGACATTACAACATTCATACATAAAGCAGAAGAAGGCCCCTTACTATCCCACGAATTGCCATAATCAGATGATATATATATATATCCTCCATTCACTAAGGCAGTTAGATGTTTCCCATCAGAGGACATAGCAACATCGTTCCAAAGTAGAGAAGAGCCCTTTCCTACCCATGTTTCCCCATAATCAGATGATATATAAATTAAACCACCATTAGCAGCCGCAGCTTGGCGTTTGCCATCCGAAGATATTGCAACACCAAGCCAAACTTTTGAAGATTCTTTTCCTGTCCATGTTTGCCCATAATCAGACGATATGTAAATTAAACCACCATTAGCAACCGCAGTTATTTGATGTTTGCCATCCGAAGACATCGCAACTGATCTCCACCTACGAGAAGATTCTTTAGATGTCCAAGTATTACCATAATCAGACGAAACATAAACATTAGTGTCCCAACCCACAGCTGTTTGATATTTTCCATCTGAAGACATCGCAACACCAAACCAATTAAGTGTAACGCCTTTCGTCGTCCATGTGCTTCCATAATCTGACGATATGTAAATAAATCCCCCATAAACTAACATTGTTTGATGTTTTCCGTTTGAAGATATAGCAACAGCTACCCAATTATTAGACGATCCTTTCGCACTCCAAACTTCCCCCACATTAGCCAAACGCATAGGAGACTGCTCTACCTTATTCCTGCCAAGATAAATATTCCCATCATCAAGAGTACCCTTAAACTGGTCTGGAAGAACTTCTTCACCGCCTCCACCAGAAGTATCTCCAGTACCACCATATTGAGTACCAAGCGGTTGATCAAGAGCAAGTGGTCCATCAATAACAAGGTACTTATCTGTCGGAGGGGTTATTACAAGATTGCCCTCTACATCATAACTAATCTCTTTTATCTGCGTGGCTCTTAATTTTGTCATGTCTTCCTCCAATAAATTGTTTAATTCATTTTATCATAAAATGCTCATTTAGAAAAGAAATTATAGCTTCTCTCGTCTAAATGAAAGGCTTCTCTGTCTTCTACAGGCTCTCCATCTATGCCTAATAATTCAACAAGCAAACTATGATAAAATTGAGTTTCTCCCAATAAAAAATAATGATCATCAAAAGATAAGTGATAAGCTCTTTCACCTTCTTCTACTCCTTGGATATTCAACAAATCTCCATGGTTATGCCGGTGATCAGAAAGAGAAGCAGCAAAAATATTCGCAGTATCAACAACGAGATCTTCTTCTTCCTTAGAATAAATCTTAAATTCCATTTGTATACTGTCACTGATTTCAAAATTAGTTTCAGAAACAAAAGGATCAGAACCATCGCCCCCCAAATAAACAAAAGTGAAAGCAATAGCACGAGTCCAAACCGGCTTTACTTTTTCAACAATCCGAGTTATATCATCAAGCAACTCTTTACTGCGAGAGCCCAACAACTGTGCAGGAATCTTTATACCAAAACAATTATTTTTAACAACTTCATTTATCAGTCTCTTTTGTTCATCACTAAGAGAAGTTACAGTTTGACCTTCTTCTAAAACAATAAGATAATCAGGCAATAAATGAACATTATATTTTAACCACCATCTCGGAGTCTTTATTTCATCCAATATTTCAATCGAAGACGACAACGGCTCGTAAGGGAATAATCTATATCCTTGTTTAATTTTAAACGCCGGAGGGAAATTCCCCAAAGGCAAAGTGGTTATCGTGCCAGTCTCGTCTCTTACCAAAACATCGCCGTTTATATCCATTCCTTCAACAATCGTAAAACGAGGCAAATTAACCGGAGCTCCACTCAGCAAATTCAAACAAAGTTCTATCGCCTCTAATGTCGGACCTTTCGTAAAGGCATAACAAATCCCCTCTAACCTCTTCTTATATTCAATACTGTCTCTCTGATATTCTTCCTCTAAGAGAACGCCAAAAGTTTCATAAAGAAGATCATCATTCTCAAAAGAAAGAGGGCTCCAAACAAAACCTCCATCTAACGGCTTTTCTTTGAAGAAAATAACCCCATCTTTTTCATTGAAAGTTTCAATCTTCGACATCACCGATCTCCTCATAAACGCTATTTTCTATATTAGAAAAAGTCGCTTGTTTACTACTATCTCTATTTAAAGATGCTGCTGCCGCCACACAATAAACATCAGAAAAAACCCTATCTTTGGTCGAATCAAACAAACGGGAAAAACAAAAACCGCTTAAAGTTCTCCAGGACACGGCAGAAGAAAACATCAATTGGCCATCGGAAAAATTTAAATCATCAACCTCAAGAAAACTGAAATCTCCACCAGAAGAAATCATTTTAACCAATTTTAATCTGATTTTCTTTTGCTTAAAAGAATGCCACGAAGCTTCTTTTACAAAGTAGATTTCTCCACTCCTCTCGAAAAAAGAACCCAAAAACAAAAAAGGTTCTAAGGTGGAGGTAACGCTAACCACCCCATTTTCGCAAACTGTATTTAAAATAACCAATTTTCCGCTATAAGAAACGCTCGAAGAAAAACGATTCAAATCATAAAAATCACTTTCTCCAAAAATACATAACTGCTCTGACCTATAAAGAACGGGGAAAAACCCCTCAAGCAAAGGAGAGGCTGCCGAAATAAATCCAGGTCTATCGTCAACCGCAGAAGATAAACCCGTTATTTCTTCAATGTCTTCCTCGTTGACGGGAAAAACAAATGGGCCTTTTTGTTTTCGCAAAACATAAAACCCAAACTGCCCAAACTTCGCAAAAGAAAAAACAGAAGTTTTTTCCGATTCAAAATTATCTGACGCAAAAAAAGGAATAGAAGTGGGCAAAGGCAAAGGAGGTTTATTAAAACTTAATTTAAACTTAGTCGGGGAAATATAAAATTTAATTCCCGAAGCTTCAATTCCTTCGTTGTCTATTTTATAAAGAAGATCTTCTGCTATCTTTTCTTTCTGTAAAATAACGTAAACCGCATTTTCTAAGTATTCATCTTTATCATCTAAGATCAAAGAATCAAGAGTTACGAAAAAATTAAGATTGTCTCCCTCGTATTGAGTCTCCACTGTACCGCCACCAGTAGAAAACAATCTAATAATATCTCCGTTTTGTCCAAATGAAAATAGTCCGGAATTAAAAAAAGAATCACCAGCCATCAAAGAACTTCTTTTATTTAACGGCAAGAAATTTAATTTTGAGTTTATATAGCCGAAATCAATTATTTTAAAAACGTATCTCTCACCTTCTTTTTTTAATCTCCATCTCCAGTTCATTATTACGTCTTTAGGAGTAACCAATTCTCCAAGATCATCTTCAGGATCGGCACTCAATTGAATTGCTTCTAATAATTCTTCATTCAAACCAATGAAATTGGAAGAAGGAATGCCCCCCAAACGCCCATAATCACTAATGCTCTTAGAATTTAGTCTGAAAAAATTTAAACCAATCACGTAAAAAATAGGTTTCGGAGGAGGATCTCCACGATCCCTAAAACCGACAATATGCTTGTCATCTATCAATTGTAAACTATCCATAAAAAACAAAGGGATTTCCTGCCTCAACATTTCTTCTTCAGGAGTTACCAATCTACGATAAGCAGTTAAATTATTCCTTACCTCAAAAATCTCAAAGAAGTAATGCCCGAATAACAACCCTTCTTTTTCATAAGAACATAAAATCAGAAATCTCCAATCATTCTTAAAACAAATTATTTTTTTCGGAAAAGCGCCTTCACTTAATTCCAAACCATAAGAAGACAAAGATTGACACGTCGTAACCCCACTGAAATAATAAAGAGAACAAGCCCTCTTGTCTTGCTGTTTCCAAATAATTGCCACAAACTGATCATTTCTGTGAAATGATTCAATTACACCATATTTAATTTCTACGGGAGCAACAAAAAAATTAGAAGAAGAAACTAAAACGGGCATATCCCCTACAGACAAATCATATATTTGCACAGACGCTACAGCCGATTCTCTCACAACAAATAAAAAATTACTTCTCAAAAAAACATCTTTTACCGGAGCCGTCAAACCAGCAGATACCTTTTGCTTCGATGTCGGAAAAAACCTCAATGAATAAACTCTGGAAAAACAAAGATCGTTATCATCATCGATAAAATACAACCACATGTCAGAATACAAAAATGGAAAAGACACAGAATAGTCCAAATCAAAAGAATATTGCTCCGAGCTTCCAATGGCCATAGAAAAAACTTCTACTTTATAAGCGGAAGCCTCGCTCTTTTTTTCCATCAAAGCAATATATTGATCATCAAAGATAAGTCCGCCAACCCAAAAATCAACATCTCTATCCCTTCTTCGATCGTCTTCAGGAATATAAAAAGGACCACCATCTGAATACTCGGCCAAGAAGAAAGTTCTGCAACCTTTTCCCAATAGAAACAATTCTTCTTGACGAGAACCTTCAGATAGAAACCACTCACTTGATTCAAAATCATCAAATTTCATTTCCTCGAAAGCTCCATCGTTCTTGGTTAAAATGTTTACTTTCAATAAATCAAAAAAACTATCGTAAAATATTTCAGAATAATCTTGTATTGAATAATACGTCTTGGGAATAATTTGGTACTCTTCTTTCCCACCGACCAAAGACAAATAAATAGACAAATCTTTTTTTACATCCGGCACAGTTTCCCAAAAAAAAGGCACCGATAAAATGTTTTTACTATCTATCGTAATGCCGCTTTTTATCCCGTACAATTCTACCTTAGAATTTAAAAACGTATTAGGCAATCCTCCGGGAGCCCGTGTAATAGATCTGCTTCTTAATATCGCCCCGAGACGCAAGTAAAATCCATAAGCAATATGTCGAACGATTTGCCATATCGCTTCGTGCTGCGCCCTATTTTTATAAAAAGACCAGATACGACTTAAGAACTTCCAAAAAAAAGATCTACGAAAAATCATATTACACGCCTTTCACGCGTATAAAAGAAATAAAATCTGCTCCACGTTTTCCCAATTTTTCCAAATCAAAAAAAGTAAGAAAATCTTCATTCCCTGAAACCGTTGAATCCTCTGAATAATAATAAGTTTCTTCTTCCACAAGACTATCAGGACGATCACTTATTGTATAGAGGGTCGTACCCTGTGCATCGCCAACCAGCATTTCTTTTTCGCCATGCCCGACAAACCGATCATTCCTCGGAAAGCGTACTCTCAAAATAACGGGCTGCACCACATATTCAACCAATTTAGCCTGATGTAAGACAGCAATAAAATCACTTATAATTATTTTTTCTTTTAATGATTTAAAATACTCTCCAATAAAATACTCAACATATTCAATCGAAATTCCAGACAAAAGCTTAACCTTCAAAAATCCTGATTCATCTGGATTTTCGGGATCATATATATCCACCACCGTGGGAAAGAAAGTTTTAACCAAAGGATCAGCCACAACTAATCTCTCTTCAGAAGAATAAATCATGTCCTGTATTTCTTTTAAACCCCTAAAATAACGATATATAATCCTTATGTTCAAACCCTGCAGCTGAACTTTCTCTAAAATAGGCACACCGCTTTCATCTAAGTCAGACTTTAAAGAAATACCTATCTTTTCCCTCGGAGAAAAACGCAAAGAAGGGTCAAGAGAAAACCAAGAAAACATCCCTTCTGTAAACCCATCAGGATTTGTGCAGTCGATTGTTTCCTCTTCTATGTCTTCCAACAACGAAATTGGCTCAAAGAATTCATCCAAAACTTGTACACCAACAATGTCGTATATCGGAAATTTAAATCTTTGACTACCATCTGTGGTAGTTAAAGTAGATATATCTAAAATAAAATTATCTGTGCCATAATTTATTTTAAAATCGGTTTCTGCTCCAGTCAGCACAGCAGCCGCATAATCTAATGATTCATAATTACAATGAATATCAAATTTATTCCCCACATGCAACTCTTTAATCGGAAGAACTGCCGCAAAATTTTCTCCGCTTTCCCTCTTCAGGGAATTAGCTATCTCGGCAAAATTAACCTTATCCCGTTGCATCTCCACATCTCCAAAACCAACTACATGCACTTTCTTCACCCAATCAAAATTCTCTAAAAGAAACTTTTCAATGGATCTTTTGTTCACCAAGTTTCTTAACGATATGGTCTTTTTTATTCTTTCTGCAAACTCAGCGTTGCTCTCTCTCTCCAACCCAGAATAAAAAGTTTCTAATGCTCTGGCAGAAATAAAAGGAAAAGGAGAAGCTAAAACCACAAAAGAATCGTCGGCAATTATTTGTTTTTCTCCTCTAGCCTCCGAACGAACATCAACATCTATAAAAAACAAACCATCTTCACGGTTTCTATTCATCTCTATATATTTCAAAGAAAAAACAAAAGGATTAGTGAAATAAAAACCTTCCCTCTCTACTAAAATTGAACGTGCCGGCAAATACATTTCAGCAGCCACAGAAGAAAATAAACGAACCCTTCCCGAAGAAAAAGCGCCTTCCTTTCTTTCTATAAACCAATTTTCGGCAAAGGTGTCTAAAGCCTCGTCTTCATTTACAGCATTTGATATCCTCAATTGCAAAGAAGTCAATCCGATTAAATCAAAAACTTCACTCAAAAACAAACTATTGGGTTCTATCAAAAGATCATTCAAAGCCGTGCCTTGAGACGTTTCTGCTTCCGGCACCACTTCTTTCACAGAACGGACCAAAAGATTGCGAATAATATCTTTTATACTCATAACACTATCTCCGCTTCCGCGCCGCTCTCTAAAATTACAGAAATTCTTACTTCCAAACTCTGATCACTAACTCTTCTCTGAACCGATAAAAGCTTTAATTCAGACAAACGACTATCGGGAGTTAAATCCTCGCCTTGAGTAGAACGAACATCATCCATGGCTTTTCTCAAAACGCCCACAATGAAACTTTTATAAGCTGAGTCTTTCGCGGAAATTTTCATCTTGAAAACTTCTAACAAACCAGCGCCCCACTGCGGATAATGAGGAAGATCTCCTACAGAACATAAGAGAGAATTTAAAACTTTTTGGCAAACAAAATCAGGGCCAGTTACCGCTTGAGAAAAATTAAGACTCTCAAACGAAACACTGCCATCCTCTGCATTTGTAAAAATTATTCGAAAATCATTGCGAACTTTCATCTATGGATATTCTATCAGAAAGAGCAAATTCATCAAAGTCAAAAGATTTGTTTTTTTTGCTCGCTTCGCTGGCTTTCTTCTCTTGATGCTTTTTGCTTATCCTGATTTTCCCGTCTTTTATCTCTTCCGTATTCGCATTTGCATATTTAATCATTATCTCTCCTTCATCTTCAAAAAGGTACACTCTCTTATATTTAGCAGTTGTTTGCGTAATTTTTCATAAAAAAGCAACCTACGATTTAAAAATCTAAGAAGCTTTTCATCACTTAGTATATCTGAAACGAATTGGTTTCTCTTTCTGGCATTGGTTTCGCCTTTTTTTTCAGAATTGTCAAACTTAAAATCCAATTCAGCTATCCTATTTCCTTCCAACCAATTCTTCAAACCACAATTCAAAAGCATGTCAGCCAAAAAAGAACAATTACCAGTCAATTCTAATAACTTTCCAGCTACACCATATTTAATAATGCTAGCATAATCAGCCCTTTTTAAAGCACCAAAAAGATCAGGCGATGAAAATTTTAATCTTTGGAAATTAAATAAAGAACTTTGACCCTTATTCAAAAAAGACAAAGAAGAAGAAAACAAATCCTTTAATTTAATTGCAGAATTCATTATATTTTTTATTTGCTCAAAATTCTCTAACAAAAATTGAACCTTAGACATTATCTTAAAAAGAGTTTCATTATATTTAGGCCTATTAGAATGATCCCTTAAAGTTAAAAGAGTTACTATTGATGTACCTATTTGTGCCGTTGCATTGCTCGTCCAATCCCATAAATACGAAGAACCTATGCCAAAGTCTGGACTCAACTGTACTAAATCATTAAAAAAAACATATTCATTCACGGGAATAGAACCATCATATAAATCAATTAATTTGGATTCACTTCCTGGAATATTTCTATCAGTAATAACCACCAAATGCCCTTCCGAATTTTCAATTTGTTCATAATATACTTGCCCATCTACAGATGGTTTTGGCATAGATATAGGATTAGCAATAGATAAAACTCTATAAAAATGATCGCCATATTTGATTATATCTCCAGCTTTAAGATCCGGATCTTCTTCTATCAAAAGTTGACCGTCAGCAAAAAAACCACCCTCCACTAGCCGAAAAGAAACGTTTTTTTTTCTCGCTTCTGGTTCCTTCATATTTTGAGTTATTTTTACTTTCTTCAACTCATCTAAAATAACCTCAATTATTTCCAATTCTCTCGAAAAAGCAGAAAAACCTTGACTCCCCACTTTACCACTCAACATCTCTTCTCTAATTGCAAAAACTCTTTGAGATAAATCTTTTAAATTATTTACGTCAAACTTTTCACTTTTTATTTTTTCTCCTAAAAGACTTTCTAAAGAAATAAAATTATTTTTTAACTCAGAAAAAGACAGTCCACGATTATAACAAACTCCCAACCTTTCCCGCAACACCGAAATAGCCTCAAACAAATCTTCTGGCAAAACCGATTCTTCAGTTTGCTCGTCAAATACCAAATAGGATCTGGAGGAAGAAATGAATTTTTTTGCTCCATCAATAAAAACCGACCATTGATTTGAATCTGAAAGCAAAGAAACTTGTTGCAACTCAAGAGACGCTTTAAACAACTCCTCTGCTGCATTAAGCAACGACTCTTCTATCATTGGTCCATCAAGAACAAAATTAATAGAATTTTCTTCTGAAAGTCTTTCTAATAATATTTTAAAATATTTTAAATGATCAACAAGATCTTCAACAGAGTCTTCCAAAACTTCTTCTTCTCTCTTTAACTCATCTATAACAAAAGGAATTGAATCCTCAATGATTTTTATAATAGATCCTCCGCCATCATCTGGAAAAAAAGGCGTAATTATATTTACAATTTCTTGTCTATCTTTTGAACCTGAATCCGGAAATCTTTCGTTCACTATTTGAGTCACATAATCATTATTCCCACCAACAGTAGAAAAACCAAAAAAACCATCCGACCATAAATCATATCCTTGCAACAACTGATTTTTCCTTCTTAAAATATCGTAAATGGCTTGGTCTATAATTCCTAACCTTCTATCTAACCAAGCAAAAGGATCACACTCTGAATCAATCGGTTTACCCATACCAGCTAATTTGTCTTTTAAAAACTTTCCAAAAAAAGAAGAAGCATCCATTTGCGGAAAATCACTACCAGAGGGAAACTGAAGAATTAAAGATGTTTTAGCAAAAGCCCTCTTTAAACTATCCGATTTTGTCAAAGCAACAAGATCCGTCAAAGAAGCCGTGCCATTATTTATCTTCGGCAAAGAAAGAAAATTATCAGCTCTCAATTGAGGGAAATTTAAATCAGGAAGCTTTA
>JAQUUA010000032.1 GCA_028694055.1 Candidatus Methanomethylophilaceae archaeon
CACAGTCAAGGATGCCATGGAATCGGTCTGGGCTCTGGACCCTCGTGAACTCATCCTGCCGGAAAAGGTGCAGCAGTACATTTTCAATGATGAAATAGCCTGGTGCCAAGGCTACGAGCTCCTCCGTGGCGAGGACATTTGGGTGCCGGCGAATGCGGTCTATCATCCTTACCATCCGGATGGTGACATGTCCATCTTCCGCTACCACACCAACGGCATCGCCGCCGGCAACACCATGGAGGAAGCCATATTGCATGGCATATTGGAACTCGTAGAGAGGGACGCCTGGTCCATTGCCGATTTCCGCAGAAGGGTGAAAGCGGACATCGTATTGGATGATGAATCATCTACCAGCTATCGTCTCAGGCAAGCATTCCAAGACAACGGTGTGGAGGTGCATCTGAAGGACCTCACCAGTGATATCGGCATACCTACCATCGGTGCCGCCGCGGACGATGTGCGCAGCAAGGACCCGGAATTGCTGACCATCGGTGTGGGCACCCATCTCAACCCGGAGGTGGCAGCCGTCCGGGCCCTGACGGAATTGGCCCAGAGCCGGACCACCCATAAACACGGTGTGAAGGTCAATTCCAAGCTGCAGAAGAGCAATCAGAGCTTAGGATACGACCGTATCAAAGCATTGAATCGGATGTGGTACTCTCCTTCTGAGAACGTTATAGCCCTCTCGGAGATGGAGAGGCTGGACACCCCTTACGTATTGGATGACATCGAGATTACTTTGGACAGGCTCACCTCCATTGGTGTGGACAAAGTCATCGTAGTCGATCTCACCCGTCCGGAGATCGGTGTGCCGGTCGTCCGAATGATAATACCCGGTCTGGAGGTCTATACCATGGACCCGGAGCGGATGGGATGGAGGCTTCACGCCGTGAAGTAATTTATTAATAATTTACTAATAATTATCTTATTTATAAACTAACAATCGTGAATTAAATATATTCAGATTAAAATATTCATCAGTCTTAAGTGTGCTGGCCATCTCATTTCGATAAACTATTGTGAAGATGGATGGATTAGTCATCCATAAGATGTTTTATATTGTTAGATTGTGCATTACAGTCCGCAAGGGGAACGATGAGCATGGCCTATGAAGGGGTTTCCTTTCACGATCACGCTCATCGATCAACTGATGTACGGAGGTAAATTATGGCAAAGTACAAGGACGTAATCGACTTGTATGACGACCGTGGCAAGCTCATCGAGAGCAACGTGCCATTGGAAGCCATCAGTCCGTTGCGAAACGGAGCGATCAAGAGGATCGCATCCATGACCGCGAGAACTGTGGCCGTCAACCTTGCCGGTATCGAGAAATCTCTCAAAACCGGCGCTATGGGTGGAGACAGCTGCGTGATCAAGGGAAAGGAAATCGATGTTCCTCTAGTCGCGAACGCTGACAAGCTCGCAAAGAAAATCAAAGAAATGGTCCAGGTCACCGACAAGGACGACACCATTGTCAAAGTCAAATCTGACGGAAAGCAACTCGTCGTCGTCGTGCCTGAAGAGAGACTGAGAGCCGGTATCGAGTACACCACCGGTTTCACCGCCACCGCGGCAGCCGTCACCCACGCCATCATCGAGGAGTTCAAAGTCCCGATGTTCAAGGCCAACATGGTGAAGGGCGCTGTATGGGGTAGGTACCCGCAGTCCCTGAACTTCATGGGTTCCAACCTGAAGAGCATCCTGGAAGTCCCTCAGAACAACGAGGGAGCCGGTTTCGCTCTGAGGAACATCATGTCGAACCACGTGGTTTCCCTGGTCAACAGGAACGCCATGCAGGGTGTGGCCCTCTCCGCTCTCTACGAGCAGATGGGTGCCTTTGAGATGGGAGACGCCGTTGGACCTTTCGAGAGGGGACACCTGCTGGCTCTCGCCTACGAGGGACTGAACGCCAACAACATGGTCTACGACATGGTGAAGAAGTCCGGTAAGACCGGAACCGTCGGTACCGTCATCGAGGACCTGATGGAGCGCGCCATCGAGGACAAGGTCATCAAGGTCAAGGAGACCCTGAAGTCCGGTTACAAGGTTTACACCACGGACGACCTGCCCAAGTGGAACGCCTATGCATCTGCCGGTATGGTAGCTGCCGTCATGGTCAACGTCGGAGCCGCCAGGGCCGCCCAGGGTGTGCCCTCCACTGTGCTGTACTACAACGATATCCTGGAGCACGAGACTGGTCTGCCCTCTGCCGATTACGGAAGGGCGATGGGTACCTGCGTCGGTATGTCGTTCTTCTCCCACTCCATCTATGGAGGAGGAGGACCCGGTCTGTTCCACGGTAACCACGTGGTGACCAAGCACGCCAAGGGAGTTCTGATTCCCGCAGTCACGGCAGCCAACTGCCTGGACGGTGGAACCCAGACCTTCTCTGCCGAGGCTACGTCTGGACTGCTGAAGACTGTGTTCGGTGACCTGAGAGAGTTCTCGCAACCCCTGCAGGTCGTCGGAGAGGAGGCCAAGAAAATCAAGAAGGACGTGGCCTGATGCAGAACACCTCCAACTCAGCCCGTAACTACGCCGGGGAGCCTCTCCCCGAGCTCAAGATCTTCCCCAACCGCCTCTTGAAGGCGGATACCACGGAAGCCCTCTTGAGCGGCATATATAGCATACCGCAGGTCAGACAGATCAATGTCCATGGAGAGACCCTGCCCGCCAAGGTGAAGTCCGGTCCACACACTGGTATTCCGGTGAACCACCCTGAGCGCAGAGTCATCAGATACGGGGACCAAGAAATCCTCCTGACGATGATGGTAGGGGCCATATTCGTCGAGTTGAAAGACTACGACTCAGTGGATGAGGCCCTGGAAGGGATCAAGAAGGTCTGCGATGAGCTGTTGCCGTTCGGTTACACGCTGGATGTTGGAAGGTATTCTAAATTCAGACCAAGCCTGAATGATCATTTGAAATCGAGGTGTTAGATATGGCTTACAAGAGACAATTCTATCCCGGAACAACCGTCCCTGCCGTCAACAGGCGCAGGTACCTTGACCCTTCCCAGAACTTGAAGAAGCTCAGGGAAGTGGCCATGGACGACGTTGTGAGGATCCTTGGCCACCGCCAGCCCGGAGAGGAGTATAAATCCATCCACCCCCCGCTGGAAGAGGCCAACGAGCCCGACTGCCCCATTCGGCAGTTGGTGACGCCCCTCGAGGGCGCCAAGAAGGGTGACAGAGTTAGGTACGTTCAGTTCACTGACTCCGTCTACTTCGCCCCCATCTCTCCCTACCAGAGGGCATGGATGTACCTGTCCAGATACCGTGGTATCGACACTGGTACCCTGTCCGGAAGGCAGATCATCGAGATGAGGGAGCGTGACCTGGAGGTCATCGCTAAGGAGTTCATAGAGAACGAGACCTTCGACCCTGCCCTCACCGGCATCAGGGGTGCAACCGTTCACGGTCACGCCTGCCGCCTGGATGAGAACGGACTGATGTTCGATGCCTGGCAGAGGTACGAGTGGGACGCCAAGAAGGGCGAAGTGGTCTACGTGAAGGACCAGGTCGCTCTGCCCTTGGACAAGAGGATCTCCGTCGGAAAGCCCGACAGCATGGAGAACCTGAAGAAGAGGACCACCATCTTCCGTGCCGACGGCGTGGACATGAGGGACGACAAGGAAGTCACCATGTACGGACTGAGAATCCACAAGCTGAGAACGCTTGCCGGTTTCCAGCCGTTCGCCATGAAGGGGGAGTAAGCAATGGCAAAAGAGAAGCTATTCATGGATGCGTGTAAGAAGAAGTTCAAAGAGGACCCGACCGACACGCACACCAAGTTCTACTGCTACGGCGGCTGGAAACAGTCCGCTCGTAAGAGGGAGTTCGTAGAAGCTGCGAACAAGATCGCCAAGCAGCGCGGCATCCCCATGATGAACCAGGACATCGGTGTCCCTCTGGGACAGCGCTCCTGGATGCCCTACCAGCTGTCCCACACGGACATCTTCGTGGAGCCCGATGACCTGCACTGCGTGAACAACGCTGCCATGCAGCAGTGCTGGGACGACATCAGGAGAACGGTCCTGGTCGGACTGGACTCTCCCCACCAGACCATCGAGAGAAGGCTGGGTAAGGAGGTCACGCCCGAGACCATCAACCACTACCTGGAGACCGTCAACCACACCATGCCCGGTGGCGCCGTCGTGCAGGAGCACATGGCTGAGATCAACCCCGCCCTGGCCTACGACTCTTACGTCAAGGTCTTCAGCGGCAACGATGAGCTCATCGATGAGATCGACGACTGCTACGTCATCGATATCAACAAGCTCTTCCCCGCTGCCCAGGCCGAGCAGTTGAAGAAGGCCATTGGAAACACCATCATGCAGGCTGTCAGGGTCCCCACCATCGTGGGTCGTCTGATGGACGGCGGAACCGTTTCCAGGCACTCTGCCATGCAGATCTCGATGGCTTTCATCAGCGCCTACAAACTGGCTGCTGGTGAGGCTGCCATCGCGGACTTCGCCTACTCCGCCAAGCACCAGAGCATCAACATGGGTACCATGATGCCGGCTCGCCGCGCCCGTGGACCCAACGAGCCCGGAGGTATCCCCTTCGGAGTGCTGGCTGACTGTGCCCAGTCCGACCGTGTCTACCCCGACGACCCCGGCCGCGCCGCCCTCGAGGCTGTCGCTCTGGGTGCCGTGGTGTTCGACCAGATCTACCTGGGAGGCTACATGTCCGGTGGTGTGGGTTTCACCCAGTACTCCACCGCAGCCTACACCGACAACATCCTGGAGGACTATACCTACTTCGCCATCGATCACATCAAGGACAAGTATGGTGGTCTCTGCCAGCTGGACCCCAACAACTTCGACAAGTTGATCCAGCTGGGTTATGAGGTCAACTCCTACGCTCTGGAGATGTACGAGAGATACCCCGCCGCCATGGAGGCCCACTTCGGAGGTTCCCAGAGAGCCACCGTCGCTGCCGCCGCTTCCGGTATCGCCGGGTCCATGGCCACTGGTGTCGCCGACTGCGGTGTCAACCTGTGGTACCTCTCCATGCTCCAGCAAAAGGAGAGAACGGGTAGGCTCGGATTCTACGGCTACGACCTGCAGGACCAGTGCGGTTCCGCTAACTCGTTGGCCTACAGGTCCGATGAGGGTCTGCCCATGGAGCTCAGGGGTCCCAACTACCCCAACTACGCCATGAACGTCGGTCACCTCTCTGGTTACACCGGTATCCCCAAGGCTGCTCACGTGGCCCGCGGCGATGCCTTCACGGTGAACCCGCTGATCAGGGTCGCATTCGCTGACCCGGCCCTCGTGTTCGACTTCGCCAACGTGACGAAGGAGTTCGGACGCGGCGGTCTGCGCGAGTTCAAGCCGGCCGGTGAGAGAACCGCCATCATCATGGAGTGATCCTAACCTTGAAAAATGGAGATGTGTACCGGTACAAGCCCACAGGCACAGTAGGAAAGATAATGGACATCAGGGAGAGGGAAGGCGGAGTCTGGGCATTGCTCGACTACACCAACCTCTACTACGACGTCCGGAACTTGGAACCTGCGCCTGAGAGCGAGTACCGGTCCGTCTCCTACAAGGAAACGGAGAAGGACCAGAGCATCGCGCTCCAGTCCGTAGAACAGCTCCAGAAAGTCGTGGAGGAAGTGAACATAGACTCGTACACTCCCTCCGGCGGCGGATAAACCCTTTAAACATTCATTTTTTTATACCTTTCATAGGTGAGATCATGGTCAACGTCCGTTACCGCGACATCGTGGGCTCCTTGGTGATAAGCTCGGACGCCTACATACTAGGAGAGGTTGAAGGCATCCGCTACGATGCCAGCACCTGGCATGCTGATTACCTTCTGGTAGCCGTCCAGAAAGGACTGGAGTCCTATATCGGGGCGGGGAAGTCAGTGCTCTCTGCATCCAAGGTACTGGTGCCAATGGACCTCATCAAGGCTGCCAACCAAGCCATCATCCTATCATACACTTTGATGGAGCTCAAAGAGTTCGTCAAACCAGAGAATGTCAACATCCCCAATCTGGCCAACCTCCTGGGCAAGAAGGTGGTGACCGAGGATAACCAGCCTCTGGGCAGTTTTTATGATATGAATCTGGAAGTCTTGCAGCACTGGCCGGT
Source organism: Candidatus Methanomethylophilaceae archaeon (assembly GCA_028694055.1). Classification (GTDB taxonomy): domain Archaea; phylum Thermoplasmatota; class Thermoplasmata; order Methanomassiliicoccales; family Methanomethylophilaceae; genus JAQUUA01. The sequence goes on from JAQUUA010000032.1 coordinate 6,104, forward strand.
GATTTCTATAGTGGTACGGCTGGATAAGACCGCCGCCGAACCTCTGGGAATCAAGAAACCCCTGCTGTCACGTCTTCCAGACATCACTCTGGACATCGGCATGGTCCGGAACGTCACCGAGATGGTGCACCTCAACCGTAGCCTTGACATCATCCGAGAGGAGATGACTGTCGGCAACTGACTCAGGAACAGTCGAAGGCCACCAATATGCTGGCAAGCTTGGGGTCGTCTTCCAATCCGTAATGATCCTTGATCATCTTGTCTGAAGTGGGGGACGGACTGCAGGAAACCACATTCCGGCATCCCAGCGTCTCGTTTACTTCGGGGAAGGAGACCGCCGGCATGAGGAAACGCTCCCTACCTTTCGGAATGACATCCGGGAAGACCACGAAACTGTCCGACAGCCAAACTACGTCATCGCGATCCTCGTATTGCCCGCGGGTATGTGGGAAGACCTCGATACCCATCAAGCAACCGTCATCACCGCAGAGTACGACCGTCGGTTCTGGCGGTGGGCGGAAAGTGTAATTCTTGACAATGCAGATAACACACTCTCTATCCAAAGCCTCAAGGAATCCTTCGTTCAGAACATCGATATCCAAGGTGGCTTTCACCATGGATTCCTCCTCACGCAGTCGTTCCAGGATATCTTTGTCCAGCAAGTGGACGTGTTCCACTCCTTTCATTCCCTTTAGGAGGGTAAGAATCGCGTCCAGATTGAACATGCGGTATGATTTAAAACAAGATATTTAAGACTTGATGATATTGCTATGGCTATGAGCCTAGACCTTCTCGGCAAGAAGGACCCTAAAGTCCTCCAAGCCTTGTACCGGTACAAGAACGAAATCCTGAAGGAAGGTGAGCTGACCATCCGGGAGAAGGAACTCATCGCCACAGCGGTGGCATCTACCCTTCGTTGCGAGAAATGTCTGGAGTTCCATGCCGAAGCCGCTCTGGAGCATGGTGCCACAAACCGGCAGATCATGGAAGCCATTGAAGTGGCCATGTATCTAACCGGCCCTTCGGCCATGATATGGTCGGACAGAATAGACGATTATATCGACGATCACCGTGAAGAAGAACAATAATTCATGGTGACATCTTTCTTCAAGGCCATTCCGGAACAGCTCTCCAGTACTTTCAGGATTGCCACTGGGATAGGGCAGGAGGGGTGCGAGAGGTGTTCACCGGCATGGACTATCACCGGATTCTCGTGCACCCTCACGGAAACGGCATCCATAGGGTCGAAATCCGGCATGCAGGATGCCATCTCTCGGACCATGGGGCATTCACTCTTGATTTTCAGCTTCACAGTGCCATCTTCCTGAAGGGTGCCGATCACCAAGGTCTTGAAACGACAGGCGCCGGCATGGACCTCTAATTCAACGTCCTCGCTCATGAAATAATCTCCAATGACATCTCAATCCAGGACGATACCTATCACCGCTAGGATACGTCCATCCACTTCTAAGGGAGCCACGCGGCATCTTCTTCCCTGATAGGGGCCAGATGATGGTTCCTTCTCCACGATGGAGCGCTTTTTCAACGCCTCTTCCAAAAGGGGCCCAGTATACGAACGGTCTCGAATAGCTCCCTTCTCCACCCGTACACCTAATTCATCCAGGGGTCTGGCGCAAACCGGTGTTCCGCAGAGGAGATGAATCGTCAGTGCCAAGGCCTGCAAGTCCTCCTGTTTGGAGTCACCACAAAGGATGTCTCCCAATTCCTTGCGTTTCCGCATCTCCCCACTGAGCTTCAGGGCTGCGGTGACCGCACCCTTCTCTGCCAATTCATAGCTCCTCCCGGTTCCGACCAGTATGACATCTCCATTTCGAAGTCGGAAAGCCTGTTTAAGACGTTCCTCCACACCGATCTCGATGGGATCCTTGTCACCGGGGAAGTAAAGGTGCTCGTTCTTCATCAGGAGAGTGGTGGCTCCTGTCGCTCCAGCGCGGATGGCGATGTCCCTCTCGTCGCATCCATAGCTGACCACCCTGTGAGCGGCATTGCTGACCTTCACAGCGCAGTCCTCTCTGTCGATGGTGAGGAAGCCACAGTCCACAGGTTTCACGTCGATGAGAGAAGAACGGAGGATGTCCTTTCCTTTCCGGGTTAGCACCGCCCCAGAACGGTTTACCTCCACGAAACCTTCTTCCTGAAGGCTCTGTAATATGGTGCGGGTGCTTCCTTCACCGATGTTCAGGGTAGCGGAGAGGGTCTTCCTTCCGATGGGGCCATCCTTCCCGATGGTCATGATGCTCTTCCATACGTGATAGTCGGAAAATTTTGGGATGGGGCCTCCTGGCCGTTCTTCGCTGTAGAGCCTCACCATGATGGTTGGATATGGCATCCAATTTATTAAATCTGATGTCCCGAAATAATGGCATCCGGTAAGCATCTGGCAATAATCTTTATAATTCCTGGAAACCTTAAGCCTGTTTAATGACTGCAAATCCAGAACCTTTGATCATCGTGGAAAACGTGACAAAAAGATTCGACGGCCACACAGTTCTGGAAAACCTCAGCGTCACCTTATCCGGTGGTAATGTTCTGGGGCTTATCGGAAAGAGCGCCGCCGGAAAGTCAGTATTCATTCATATGCTAAGGGGCTCCTCGGATTATGCCCCTGACGAGGGTAGAATCATCTACCGGGTGAACTACTGCCCAGACTGTAACAACGTGGAGTTACCGAATGAAGGCAAGCCTTGCGCCAGATGCAGTGGCAGCACAGAGCTGAAGGAAGTGGATTTCTGGTCTCTCGATGAGAGGGACCCTCTGCGTATGGCGGTGAAGTCCAAGATCGCCATCATGTTACAGCGCACTTTCGCTCTCTTCGGTGACAAGAGCGTCATCGAGAACCTCTTTGAAGCCTTGGGCGAGAAGATGTCCGAGAAAGAGAAGATCGATCGTTCCATAGAATTGCTGGAGCTGGTGAACATGACCCACCGAACCACGCACATCGCTCGTGACCTCTCAGGAGGAGAGAAGCAGCGGATTGTTCTAGCAAGACAATTGGCCAGGGAGCCCATAGTGTTCCTGGCGGATGAGCCCACCGGTACCTTGGACCCTCAGACTGCAGACATGGTCCACGGAGTGCTCACCCGGATGGTCAAGGATACCGGGATGTGCATGGTGGTAGCCTCACACTGGCCGGAGGCCATAGAACAGATGGCCGACGAAGCCATATGGCTGGATGAAGGAAAGGTCGTCAAGAAAGGGTCTCCCAAAGAGATTACCGAATCCTTCATGGAAGAATACCAATGCATAAAGGTGGACCGCGTCGAGATCGGACAGCCGTTGATCAAGCTCAAGGATGTCCGCAAATACTTCTTCTCCGTCATCCGTGGCGTCGTGAAAGCCGTGGATGGAGTGGGCTTCGAGATCAACGAGAAGGAGATTTTCGGCCTGGTGGGGCTCAGCGGTGCTGGGAAGACCACTGTATCCCGAATGATCGCTGGAATAACGCCTTGCACGGATGGTCTGGTGAGCATGCGCGTTGGCGATGACTTTGTGGATATGTCCGAAGTCGGTGAAGGAGGCCGTGGCCGAGCCACCCCATACATAGGTTTCCTGCATCAGGAATACACATTGTATCCTTTCGACAGCGTGCTCCGCAATCTCACCACCTGCGTGGGGATGAAGATGCCGGCTGAGCTGGCCAAGATGAAGGCCGTACAGGTCTTGAAGGGTGTGGGATTCTCCAATAAAGAGGTGGAGAAGATACTCTATGCGTATCCTGACACCCTCAGCGTGGGGGAGAAGCACCGTGTCGCTTTGGCACAGGTGCTCATCAAGGAGCCCAGCCTGGTAATCCTGGATGAACCTACTGGCACCATGGACCCCATCACCAAGCTCTCAGTGGCCAAGTCCGTCCTTAACGCCAGGAAGGATCTGAATGAAACATTTATAGTAGTCAGCCACGATATGGACTTCGTCCAGAACTGTTGCGACCGTGTGGCTTTGATGCGCGGCGGCAAGGTGATTGCCATTGGTAAGCCGGAAGACATCATTACTCACCTCACGGACAGCGACAAGAAGGAAATGTTCTGTAAGGGTGACGCGGAGTGAAACAGCGAATCGGACGGCATCTTAGCTTCGTCGAGTGTCGCGAGTCCATGGGTCTCGGCACCGGAGGCGCCTTGGCCCAGAGGGCGACCATATCTGAGAGCGGAAGGGACGTGGTAGCTATAGCCATGGGTCCGGGCAGAAGGCATATCACCAAGCCGGTCTGTGAGATCACCTACGCTCTACGGGAGGAAGGCATCGACACCTCTGTCTTGGTGGTCAATGCCGGGTCCGGTGTGCCTGCAGATGCCCCGGACGTTTCGACTGGCTCCCATTTCGGTCTAGATCCCATCGAGGTGGAGCGAATACAGCAGTTCAAGGTGGCCCTCATCCACCTGGGAAATGTGCGCAAGCACATCATTTACAAAGCCCGTCTCATCCTGCGTAACGTGGACATCCCCGCCATCGTGGTGGCGCAATGTCCGGTGGACTTCGAGGATTTCGCGGCCATCGGTGTCAAGACCCGTACCGTCATGCCTCCCGACGACCTCATTGGAACCAAAGGAGAGGTCAGGGAGATAGTGACCGGCGTCGTCCGTGGAGTCACATGCCAGCAGGAGAAGCTGGACGAGATAGTGTCCAAGATCCAATCCATGCTCCCCAAGGATGTCAAGGGAGGGAGATGAATGCAGGTCGTTCTGAATGGCAAGGAGGTCCCCATCAAAGAGGGAGCCCTT
>JAQUUA010000033.1 GCA_028694055.1 Candidatus Methanomethylophilaceae archaeon
GATCTGGGCACCCTTTTCCCCCTGGCCCTATTGGCCATCGTAGCCATCCTGATTCTGATGTACCGCGACCTGATAGACATGCTGGTGAGCGTAGGCTGTCTCATCGTGGCGATAATCTGGACCTTCGGCTTCGGAGTCATGGCCGGTGTGGGAGTGAGCACAGTCTCCATGGCGGTCCCCATCCTGGTCCTGGGACTGGGAATTGATTACGGGCTGCATCTGGTATTCCGATACCGGGAGAAGCGCACGGACGGTGGGTCAATCGAAGAGTCTTCCGGATACACCCTTTCCACGGTTGGTGAGGCCTTGCTCCTGGCCACTTTCACAACCGTTGTGGCCTTCCTGTCCTACCTGACCTCTTCCATGCAGATGCTGGCTGATTTCGGGGTCCTATCTGCATTGGGCATCGTATCCTCATTCATCATCATGATGTTGGTCATCCCTGCCACGCAGGCCCTCCGCGAGCGTCGTGCGGAATCGAAGGGGAAGGTCTTGACGGATTCTTACCGCTATCGTGACAGAAAGTCCGAGGGTCGGGACATCATCGGAGATATTTCCGGCATCGGCGGCAGGATGGCGGCCTCCAAGCCATTGGTGGCACTGGCCATCACCGGTATCGTATTGGTCGGTTTCGGATATGGTGCCGCTAACGTCAGCTATGAGTTCGACCTCTTCGATTTCCTACCCGAAGGAACGGAGGGTGCCGAGCTGCTGCAGTTCATCTTCGAGGAGTTCGACAGCACCGGCATGAGCACCGCATCGGTGCTGATTTACGGTGACGCCACCGACCCCCAGTTGATCAAAGCCATGGAAACGTCCATCTCCCGGATGTTGAACACTCCAGACGTGATCAATGTCTCCGGATCCGTACAGGCCCAATACATCGGGTCCGTCCTTTTCGGAGCCTACAATGTCACAGCGAACGGCACGTACAATGTACTGTACCCGGCTTTCTTCAATGTCAGCAACGGGGCGATTCTGAACGGTACCACTCAATCCGATGTCCAGACGCTCGTCTTCCTACTTGTATCTGAACAGGAACCGGAGATACTGGCCAATCTGGCTTCCGTGGTGGGGACTTACGACGGAAGAAACGTCACCCAGATCCTGGTGCCTGTGAGCGATGTCATCGATAATGATGAGGCCCTGGCCCTGAGGGGGAGCCTGAACCAAGACATCCAGCCCATAACTGACCTCGATGCAGAAGCGATCGTAACCAGCGCCAACATCGCCAATGCGGTGGTCATGGATGAGATGAGCGACAGCCAGATGCAGTCCTTGATCATCACCTTGGCCTTCACGGTCCTGGCCCTGTCGATGGTGATGCTCTATCTGTACCGCGCCCCGATGCTGGGAGTCTTAGCTGTCATCCCCACCTTGGTCTCGGTGGTGGCGGTATGGGGCACCATGTTCATTCTGGACATCTCCCTGAACGTCATGACCCTGACCATCGCCGCTCTGACGGTGGGAATGGGTGTGACCTATGGAATCCACATCACCCATCGCTTCAATGCGGAGCTGAGTGATGGTCGCAGCGTCGAGGATGCCGTGAGGCGGACCACCCGTCAGACTGGAAAAGGCGTGCTAGGAGCCGCCTTGACCACATCTGTGGGATTCGCCATCATCGGCTTCTCCGCCATGGTGCCCATGCAACAGTTCGGCATAATCACTGCGATGGCCATCCTGTACAGCTACCTGGGTGCATCCCTTGTGCTGCCATCGATGCTGGTCCTATGGGGACGAAGACGGGCCATAAAGAGCTGAGGCCCCAAACTCCTTTTCCTCATCTTTTTTCAATCTCGATGCTTTTTACGTACACCGCTCCTTCCGGGATATCCAACCCAGGGTCAGAATCAGTCATCTGGTATGAGACGGATAGATGATTTAGCATAGAGGTTACATGGCAGAGGGCGATTCCGGCATCCAGCATCTGCATGTTGTATCCGAAGCTGTTGCCAGCATAACGAGGGGTCTGTTGGATGTAGAGGTGTGCAATCCTGTCGTCATCGGAAAGCAGCACCCTCCAAGGCTGTTTGTTGGATGCCGAAGGCCCTAGACGCACCATCTCCAAGACCTCTTCCCAGATTCCTGCCGATTCTCTGGTCAAGACAGATGAGAATTCATCCCGGAAGAATAGCTCCGACCATTCCTTTCGGGAATCGGAACCGGCCATCTTCCTCATGACGCCATCCATAACTCGAGTCCTGTCCTTCGGACGACCGAAGGGTATGACCGCCGGAATGACGAGTGAATCATCCATGGGAAGGTCTCCCAGGAAATCCTGCCGTTTGAATGTGCCTCCCAACCAGCAGGTCCCTATACCCATGCCGGCAAGGGACAGAACCAGATGCTCCAGGAGGAACCCCGTGTCCACGATGTCATGGTCGTGCACCGGGGAGACGCTTACCAGGAAGCCGGATTCTCCTTTGATGACTCCGTAAGTGCCAAGCCGTTTGGCTTGGCCGATATCACGAGACTTCTTGTCGATGATCCGGATGAGAGGGGCATTTCCGAAAGGGGTGGAAAGGGACGCTATTCTCCCAAGTATGGATCCGATCTCGGTCAAATCCTCATCGTCAAGGGGTCGGCCGTCATAAGTCCTTACAGACCTCCGATGGGATATGATTTCTGGATTAAAGGCAAACATCATGACTCACTCTCATGGGATTACTGTAGATTAAGATAGTAATAAGTATCCTTGAGATTAATGAATTGGATGTAGAAAACCATCTATGGAAGATTGGGGTGAGTAGTATGATGAAGGTTCGTGTCGCGTATATGACCTATCTGGGCAATAACCAGAAAGCGGCAGAAGCATTGAGGGACGAATTATCCGATAGATATGAAGTCGACTTGGTGTCGATATCCGAAGGTGCTTCTGGTTCTGGTGGGGCCGATTTAGTGGTGGTCTGCAGCCCTGTCAGGATGGGGAACCTGGTTCGTAAGAGCAGGAGATTCCTCAAATCGCTCGCCAAGGAGGGCGGACTGAAGTATGCATTGGTGGTCACCCATGCCTCAGAATTGACTGATGAGAAGTTCAATCCCATCAAACCAACCAAGAAATGGATGGCCATTCTGGATGAGGCCGGAAACAGATTAATTTCGGAGCCTCTGTATCTTCAGGTTACGGATATCAAGGGATCCCTGAAGGAAGGATACGAGCAGAAGATTGAACAGTTTGCATCCAATCTATGAGGGCTTGAGAGTCGGACAAGAACACTAAATAAAATCAGCGCCTCATATATCCGTGGATGAGACGGATGTCGCCATATGCAGGATGCTTATAGGGAATTCCCGCGTTTCCTATGCCGATATATCAAAGACCCTTGGCATATCTGCGCAGGCTGCCCATAAGAGGGTCCAATCCCTATTGGATGCTGGGCACATAAGGGCCTTCACCTGCAATCCCAGTTTTCATGGGAGTGGGATGATGTGGGTGATGGTGCATGGCTTCTCGCGCCATCATTCCATGGAAAGTCTGGCAGAAACCCTGTCCGGTCATCCTTCTTTGGCCATGATGATGTTCGCTAGTGGGAATTATGTCTACATCCATGCTGCCGTCAGAGATGCCAATGAGATGGCCAACGTGGTTTCGTTTCTGCAACGGGAGGGTCTCATCTCCGATATACAGGTAGGAATCATACCGGTGGAAGGTACGCCTTCAGATCATCGACTGGACAGGATGGATATGCGGATAATCGAAACATTGAGCGAGGATGCCCGCCTCAATGTCTCTCAGCTGGCTGATTCTCTGGGCTCATCCCCCAAGACCGTTCGACGTCGACTGAAAAGGCTGATCGATGAGGACTTGGCACACTTCTCCATCCAATGGTGGCCAGATGGGATAGGGGATGTGGTGTGCAACATCCATCTGTTGATCCGTGAAGATGCACCCAGCCAGGAGGTCTTGTTCTCCTTGTTGCGCAATCGGGGCGATTGTATCAACCGCATTTACTCCTTCAGCAACTTGCCCAACCACCTTATCGTCACATTATGGACCAAAACCACTCGGGAGTTATGGGAGCTGTGCCGAGAATGGGAATCGCATGGTCTGTTCCATTATGTAGTGCCAAACATCATCCGAGGCATACACTACTTCCCGGACCCCCGGCGAAGGGTACTGACGGAACGTTGAGAATAATTCATGTCCAGCATCATGTCTGGACCATCTCATCATCCTCTAGGTTGAGTTTCCGGTATGTACAGGGTCCGATGTGGGCAATCCCTCCCTTTTCTGTTTGACGAAGGCTTAAGTGGATCATGACCTCCCCCATTCAGGTGAAAAATTGAAAATGATTTTCGATAGGAAGGCCGGTTTAGCGATGATATGCATCCTGGCAGTACTGCAGGGGATCCTGAGGTTCGCTATAGCATTCTCCATTCTGTCTGGTAACGGACCGGAGCTGGAGAATCCGATATCTGATGAATTGTCTTTGGCCATCAATGGCATCTTCATAGTTCTGGGAGGGGCAGGAATTCTCACCGCTGTAGGTCTATGGCAGATGAAGGCCTGGGGATACGTAGCCACCCTTGTACTTAGTGCAGGCACCATCTTCTTCGACTTGCTGGCGGGGGCCCTGATTCAATCCAGTGCCTATATGGGGATGATCCTCCCTATCGTGTTCATAGGATACCTCCTATTGAACAAAGATGATTTCCAGGGGGCATCCAATTGAAGATACTGGTGGTTTACGGCACGAAATACGGGTCCACGGCTGCAGTGGCAGATGACCTTGCCGCCAAGTTGAGAAACCGGGGCGCGGAAGTGGATGTTTTCGACATCAAAACAGGAAATGGCTTGGAACAATCATCATATGACCACATAGTACTGGGCAGTTCCATTTTTGTGGGCTCCTGGACCAAGGAAATGCAGGATTTCATCGCCCAAAACAATCAAGAATTAAACAGGACCCCGTTGTCATATTTTGTTTGTTGTGGCGACATGATATTCGGAAGGAGTGATATCGAGGATTGTCACCAGAGGTATGTGATTGACGCGATACATCGCATGGGTCTAGCGGACCCTGCAACCAGTGCAGTACTGGGTGGCTTCTTCGACTTCTCTCGATATGGGTTATTGGTGAAGGCCGTGCTACAGGCAAGGGGACTGCCTCGTGACATGCGTCAAAACGGTATCGATATTTCCAAACCTTATGATTTCCGCGATTGGGCAGGAGTGGAAAAGCTGGCAGAAAGTATAATGAAATATTGAGGAAAACAAATCCCTTCCTTTTATTTTTACAATCTACAAAATTTATATCAGATTCCTGGATTACCACCAAAACCATTATCTCAAAGAATGTTGGTAGCCATACGAGGGGTGAAGATAAGGTCTTCCTGTATTTTCTGGATGATTTTCCAGCCCGGGATGGCGTTCTATCAATCGTGAAAGACATGGAAGACCTGCAAGTCAAAAATGGTCTGGTTTCACTGGAAGACTTTTTGGGCCTTGGGGCGAACGCTCAGCCATCAATCATCCTATGCTCGCCATCGATGATCATGGACAGTCAAGAAAACCTCATACTCCGGGTCTTAGTGGACTCCGGCCATCAGTTCATAATTATATCGGATATCACGGAGGCCATGCCAGAATTCGTGACACAGAACCCGGAATCATTCGCCTTTGTGCAACGTCCTCTGGAAGAAAGGAAGTTGAGGCCTATGATCCTCCGGGCGAAAAACCGTGTGGGATGGCGTAGCTGCTCCATCAATGGTGGGTTCCGTTGTCTCGATGAGAAGAACCTATCCGAGGCTTTCTTGAACATATACGAACAGATCTCCGATCCTGTCCTGCTCGTAAACATTTCCGATCTCACAATTTTGAATCACAATGAATCGGCCAAACAGAACCTTGGCATGGGTAAGAGCATGGATGGCGAGAACATTCTGCGCTATTCCCATCAACCCGACCGGACAGAGGCGGCACTGAAGAACCGCACCCCTTACTCAGCAGACCGCATTCTTCGACGAAGGGATGGACGTCTGATGATGTCGGCCGTACATTCCACCTACTACAGATCGAAAAACCATGAATTGGCCTTGATCGTCGTGAAGGACCTGACTCCTGATTCCAATCTCCGTTCCGAACTCCGTCGTCGGCAACGTCTTTTCCAGGAAGTCCTGGACAGTATCGCCACCCCTATCCTGCAAATCAGTTTCGAACCTTCACGCATCCTCTTCGTCAACAAAGCCACGGTGGACAAGCTGGGGTTCAGCCGACAGGTGCTCATGGGCAGTGACCCCGGCCTCTTGTTCTCCAGCAACGCGGAGATGATGCAGATGCTGGACCAGCGTGGCTCCTTCCTTGCGGACATCAACATGATGGACGCCCATGGGAAAAGGAGGTACATGGAGGTCAAGGCTCAATTCATTGAGGATGGCGGCGACTCCCGATTCATCGTGAACCTGCATGACGTCACTGAACGACAGGAGCTAATGGAGGCCCAAGAGTACAGCTTGGAACAGTTGCAGGAAGCGCAGAGGATGGCCAAGGTGGGCAGTTGGCGATACGACGTCGGTTCAGAGATGCCTATCTTCTCCCCCGAGGCCTTGGCATTGCATGGATTGGATGGAAGCTCTCCCCTCTCTGCAGAGGAGTACGTCGACCTGGTGCCGTGGGAGGAAAGGCAGGAAATCAAATCATGGTTGCAAGACATGCTATCTGGCTCCAAACCCCATCCCTTGCGATACACCATCCGTGGTTGGGATGGTGTTCCCCGTTATTTCGTGATGCATGCGGAGCAGATACGGGACGCTGAAGGCATCGTGGTGGGACTAACAGGCACCTCACAGGACATCAGTGAAATCGAGCTCCTGCAACAGAAAAACACCCTCTACCTACAGACCTTCGATATGATGGACGTGGAGATGGTCTACTTCTCCGAAGAAGGGAGGATCGTGGAATGCAACCGTTCCTTTGCCCGTAAAAGAGGCTATCCCAAGGATTCCTTGAAAGGCAGGTTCGTGTCCATCCTGAACCCCCGTTACACCGAGGAGAGCTGGCCCAGGTTCTGGCAACGGATAACCCGCCAAGGGAGCGAGAGGAGGGAGGACATACATAGACGAGACGACGGTAGTGACTATGATGTGCTGGTCTCGCTGAACCTCATGGACTACCTGGGTCAGAAAATGGTCCTGGCCATGATAACCGACATCACGGAGTTGAAGACCTATCAGAAACAACTGCAGCGCAGCCTGAAGGAGAAGACCGCCTTGTTGCAGGAAGTACATCATCGGGTGGGCAACAATCTCCAGACCATCAGCAGCTTCGTGAGCCTGAAATCCATGCACTCCCCCTCCGAGGAGGTCCAGTTGTACCTCGAGGACGTGAACGATCGGATAATGAGCATCGCCGCCATCCACAACTCCATGTACGAGCAAGAGCGCTTCCTGGACTTGGAGCTGCTGCAGCATCTCCGGACGGTTTGGAACAACAGCTTCCAGATCATCCATGGTGGTCATGACATCGATATCAGCGGTGACCCAGTATTCATAGACATCAACCGGGCCTTGCCCCTCAGCCTGGTGGTCAGCGAGCTCCTCTCCAACTCCTTGCATCATGCATTCAAAGGAAGGAAAGGGAGGATGCAGCTGCGTCTCGAGGATCAGGATGGCTCCTTGCTCATCCATTACAGCGATGATGGGGAGGGTTACTCGGATGAGAACCTGAAAGACGGACAAGGCAAGGTCGGGCTCAATCTCATGAGGAACCTGGTGGAAAGGCAGTTGAAAGGAAGCATTCGTTTCTATAACCAGAACGGGGCCAATGCCGAGATAGTCCTTCCCAAGGGCTTCTTCAACCGATCCATCCGCGACCCTCTGTCAGATGGCGACGGACAATGAACTACCCGGAATTCCGAGCTTGAAAAGCCTCGAAAGAAAGTCGTGCACTACCAATATTTTTTCCGGATAATGAGAAAAAGTCCTTAGGTAGATGATGCCATCTTGGCCCATCATGGTCGATGGAATACCGCCAACTCAAGCATCACCCTTGCAGATTCCCCTCTTGATTCCACACGATACCCCTATCGCTGGAACCCTGACACTGCCGCATGGTGAAGGTCGTTTCCCATGGGTATTGATAGTTCCTGGGAGCGGGCCGGTGGACAGGGACGGCAATGCCGGCAAGAAATTCATCAGCAACCTCTATCGTGACCTGGCCATGGCCTTGGCGGAGATGGGTCTGGCATCCTTCCGTTATGACAAGAGGGGCGTGGGCGAGAGCGGAGGCGACAACAGATCGTCCGGTATGCGGGAGCAGGTGGATGATATAGTCGGCATTTTGAAAGGTTTGTCCTGTCATTCCCGATTGCAGGAAGACAAGAATTTTTTGCTGGGCCACAGCGAGGGCACCATGCTGTCTTGCAAGGCTGCCACCAAGATACAGGTCGCAGGCGTGGTGCTCCTTGCCGGCGGAGGGGAGAATCTTCTAGAGGCCATGGAGAGGCAGAGGAGGATGATGTACCAGGATATGTTGTCATCCAAGGGTTGGAAGGGCACCCTCTACCGTGCCATCAAGGTCGATGTTAAAGGAGAGAAACAAGCCGGGAAACTGATAGACAAGATGATGGGGACGGAGAAGGACAGCATCCGTTTCCAACTGGTCCGCATGAACGCCAAGTGGTTCAGGGAGCATTTCCAGAACGATGTTGTCCAGGATATCAAATTGATCCATGCACCGATTCTGGCCATGACGGGCGACAAGGACTTCCAGGCCGATGCCGCCAAGATGCAACGTATATCGGAAAACTGCCCTGGCCCCTCAGAGACTCACACCATACCGGAGATGAACCATATGCTGAAAAGACAGTTGACCCCCATGTCTGCCATGAACTACAAGAGGGATTATCAGGAATTGGCGAAGTCGCCATTGCATCCTGACCTGATCCCGATCATGCAGGACTGGTTCTCCCGGAATCTCCTGCTCTGAATACGAACCTGAAACGATTTATAACAATCTTCCATTATATCCAATCAGGCTGATAGTCGTCAGGGGGCTGTCGCATGGATGAGACCGACCTAATGATTCTGATGAGGCTCACCGCCAACGCCCGAACCCCTTACAGGGAGCTCTCGGACCATTTCCAGATGTCGGTGGCAGCCATCCATAAACGTATACAGGGCATGACGGAGGAAGGCGTCATCGCAGGATACAAATTGATAATCAACCCCTTCTACAAGGGGGCATTCCCGGTGATGGTCCGAGGTTACATCGGTGACCGGAAGATGCCCCAATACGAGGAGTTCCTGGCCTCGGATGACCGTAACTACCAATTCATCCTGACCGGTGGCCGAAGGGTATATCTGGCCGGTATGCTGCATGGGATGTCGGAGGTATCGGAGTGGGTGGAGAAGGTCAGGAAAGCCTTCGACCTTCAGGATTCCCAGGTCCTCTTCGACAAGGATACCGCTGAAATGATGGACCGTATACGCGACAGGGAGTACGACCCAGAGTTCCAAAGGAAGGACATGAGGATCCTGTCGGAATTACAGAAGGACCCTCGCGCCGCCCTGTCCGATGTCGCCGAGAAAGTGGGGTTCACCTCCAAGTTCGTCTCCCGCCGTCTCAACCGATTGCTGGAGCAACGATGGGTGCAGTTCCGGGTGGACTTCAATCTGGTGAAGGCCAAGATGATGGTTACCATCATGGATGTCCATTGCCTTGGTGATGATGGGAAAGCCCTGTTCATTGACTGCCTCAAGGACATCCGAAGCTCCACATTGCTACAGGCGGTGCATTTCACCAATGTCCCGGATGAGATGATGGTGCTCTACACCAGTTGGGATGTGGACGCCCTCCGTTCCACAGTGCGTGAGTTGGAATCCTGCCCCGGTGTGAAGGAGATATCCCCCAACATCATCTATGATTTCCGGGAACTCCCCACCTGGATCGACAAATCCTTGCACTCTTGAATGCTGGCCTTCCTGTCATCAACCCGATGGTTGATGGAATTCTATTCTGATGGGCCTTCATGGTCATTCTATCAATTCTCCTGCAAACATGACCTTAGGAAGAGCACACACATGGGCGATGCATGGAACAGAAAAAAATGGTCCTATTGCAAAATGTATGCAAGGATTACCAAGGCGTCCCAGTGCTGCAGGGGTTGGACCTCGTCATCCCCTCCGGAAGCATTTTCGGATACATCGGGCCGAACGGGTCTGGAAAGACCACCACCATTCGGATAATGACCGGACTGATGTCCGATTTCTCCGGTGATGTAGTCATCGATGGCATTTCTGTGCGCAGGCAGGACATGGAGATGAAGTCGCTCATCGGCTATTTGCCGCAGAACGCCTCCTTCCAGGACTGGAGGACCCTGGAACAGACTCTGATGACGTTCGGTCGCCTATCAGGGATGGATGAATCCGATCTGAAAGGACGCATAGATGAGGTTCTGCGCGACCTAGAGATCGAGAAATACCGGAGAATGCGGATGAACAAATTGTCCGGTGGGACGATCCAGAAGGTGGGTATGGCTCAGGCCATCCTCCATCGCCCTCGGTTGTTGATCCTGGATGAGCCCATGTCCGCTTTGGACCCCGAGTCCAGGGTGCTATTCAAAAGATTGTTCCGCCGCCTGAGTGCGGAAGGGACGACCATCTTCTTCTCCTCTCACATCCTGAACGACATCCAGGATGTGGCAGACACCCTCAGCATTCTCCTCGATGGCCGTCTGGCCTATTGCGGCAGCATGGAGGGTTTCCGCGCCCAGATGGACCATGG
>JAQUUA010000034.1 GCA_028694055.1 Candidatus Methanomethylophilaceae archaeon
GTTCTCCTCCAAGAAGGCCTCCTCACATCCATCTAGCAGGATCCCATAGGGAGTCTCTAAGATGTCGTTCTCAAGCAAGGTGGGAGCGAGCGTCCTAGTGAAGACGAGCCCCTGTCCGCAGCGAAGGACATCGTTGTGATCCGCATTCACCATCTCGGAATCGTTGACCTCCGCGGCCACATCCTCATCCAGGAAATCGTTCAAGAGTACCAGCACCCATGAGGAATTATCCACATGCAATCCCAGGGTGTCGTTCCAGAAGAGGTTCTCATAGTAGATGATATATGTCGCTTCCATTGAGGAGGATCCCACGCCGTTGGACCAGAACACGTTTTCCTGGACCATTATGGGGGCAATCTCCGTGCCGGTGACATTATCCAGATGCAAACCGACAGCATTCTGGATGAATTCGTTGCTTTGGATGTCCAATTGTTCCGAATCCTCTATCAGCAATGCATAGCCGGTGTTGTTGCTGAGGTTGTTGTCCTCCACGCTCAGGGACCCGACGCCATGGACCTCTATGGCGTTCCCCTGTGTAAAGATGTCATTGCCGACTATCTCGTTCCCGGGGGAAGGGCCTTGGATGACGATCCCGGTGTGGCCGGAATGGATGGTGTTCCCCTCGATGAGATTGGACTGCCCGCCGGTGATGGAGACGGCGAACTCATCATGGCCGCTGATGGTGTTGTTCGTGATGTCGTTGAAAGAGGAACCGGATTTGATCTCGATGCTCCGTCTGCAACCGACAATGGTATTGTTGGTAATCGCATTCTCGTTTGCATCATGGACAAGCACTCCGGTGTTGCCGAATGAGAACAGGTTCCCATCGATTACATTACGATAGCTGTCTTCCCACACCTTCACCCCAGTTTCAGCACTGATATCGTTACCGATAACCAAGCTGTCACTGGACGACACCAACCGTATGTCCTCCAAAGAGTTGTCGATGAAGGTGTTGCCGGAAACGGTGTTGTTGTGTGATCCATCTGCCATGACGCCGATGATGCTGTCGAAAACAGTGCTGTCGTAGACTGAATTATTGCTGGATGAAGACGAGAAGTGAATGGCGTACCGTGACCATCCCTCCGACCTGTCATTCTTGACTGTAACATTGTCTATTTTGTTGAAATGGCCATTCACGGTTATGGTTCCAACCATGTTTGCGCCGCATATCGCGGACAGTGAGCTCACGTTCACCCCGTTCGATGCAATGATGATGGCCGTTGCCGACCCCCCGTCTATGACGGTGCCAGAACCGCTTCCGATGAGGGTCAGCGGTTTGTTTATGGTGATTGGACCGAAGGTGCCGGCCTCGACATTGATGACATCGCCCGGATTGGCGTTGTTGATCCGTGTCTGTAAATCAGGAGATACGTCCAAAACGCCGGTGGCGGAACAGGTGGCAGCGATCGATAGAAGGAATAGAGTGATGCAGGCAATGGTGATGGTTCTAAGAACGGTACTGTTCGTTTCCTTGCGCCCCCAATTAAATATATGTTAATTCGAACCCCGTGTGTGACATAAATAACTTATGGCAATTATTTAATAATTAATTATTATATTATACCATGAATCATTTATTTCATCCCTGTGTTGGTAACTCCAGACGCAATCATCCAGTCGATTGCGGAGCGGAAAACGAGCATCAATACGCATCCGCAACGGTCAAGGAACTATGATCGGAACGCCCGGCCTATCGGTCCCCGCTCGAGCAAACACTCTTATCCGATATCGCCGATGTCCTAGAAGCACACATGAGGCCTGCATCGGCAGGAGTTATCCGCAGACGATGTTGTTTGTCTCAACACTTTTATATAATTGAACCCTTTCCCCCTTGTTTACAAGCTTACTTTAAGCGTGGGTCGTATGTGTTGTTCTGTACCGGTCTCGAAAGTCGCGTACTCCATGGCACCAGGATTTACTCCAAATCCTGACGATCCACAAATGAGGTATCTCATGAGCGACCGAATGGCACGGATCAAGTATGAGGAAAGGAATGCAAACTCCAACTACTTTTAGCGCGAAACAGGTTATCCATCCCGCATGGAGAGACACGCAGTGAGGTGACAGCACTTGGCAGATATTCTTACGTTTAACGTTTTGGAGCACAGCCTGGTGCCGGAGCATTACCTCTTGACCGATGAGGAGGCGGACCAGGTGCTCAGCAAGCTGAGAATCACCCGGGACCAGCTTCCCAAGATCAGGAGGACTGACCCCGGCATAAAGGTCCTGGAGAACATTTACGGCCCCATCGACGAGGGCAAACTTGTTAAGATCGTCCGAAAGAGCGAGACGGCGGAGGAATTCGTCGTCTACAGACTTGTCATACGAGGGTGAAAATTTTGAGGGACCTGGTGAAACTATACTTCAGCGAGCGCAGCATCGTCAACCATCACATCGCCTCCTTCAACGATTACCTGGCCACAACGGACAACCCCAACAGCCGCATGCAGAAGATCGTGGACAACCTCCGCGTCTCCGCTGACGACATCGACCGGGGCATGATCCGTCTGGATCCCGAGCGAACCGGGGGCCGGAACATCGAGATAAGGGTAGGCAGGAGAAGAGACGAGAACGGCAGCATCGACCCGCAGGCCAAGAGCACCGTGCGGGTGGAGGTCCCCGTGGTAAGGGAGGCCAACGGATATCTGCATCCCCTCACCCCCATGGAGGCCCGTCTCCGGAACGTCAACTACCTGGCGCCCATCTATCTGGAATGCACGGTCATAGAGGACGGTGTGGAGAGGCCCCCGGAGTCCGTGCACATCGGCGACCTGCCCATCATGGTGAAGTCCAAGAAGTGCAACCTCCACAAGCGCAACATCCTGGAGAACGCCAACCATGAGCTCAGCGAGGATGAGTACGACGAGCAGCTCTGCCGGAACAAGGAGGACCCCCGTGACCCCGGAGGATATTTCATCATCGGCGGCACGGAGAGGGTGCTCATCACCTTGGAAGACCTCGCCCCCAACCGGGTGATGGTGGAGTACAACGAGCGCTACGGCACCCGTCTGGAAGTGGCCAAGGTGTTCTCGCAGCGCGAGGGTTACCGTGCCCTCACCCTGGTGGAGAAGAAGAAGGACGGCATGGTCACAGTGACCGTCCCCGCCGCCTCCGGCCAGATCCCCCTGGTGGCCTTGATGAAGGCCCTGGGCATGGACAACGAGCAGGACATCTACGACACCATCGTGTCCGAGCCGGAGATGGCCAACATCGTCTATGCCAACATCGAGGAGTGCTTCGACAAGAAGACCTACCCCCCCAACGGCATCCACACCACCGAGGACGCCATCGTCTACCTGGAGCGCAAGTTCGCCACCGGGCAGGCCAAGGAGTACCGGGTGAAGAAGGTGGAGTCCATCCTGGACCGTTCCCTCTTGCCGCATCTGGGTGACACCAAGGAGGACCGTCTCAAGAAGGCCATCTTCCTGGGACGCATCGCCCGCGCCGTCCTGGAGCTGTCCCTGGACCTGCGCAAGGAGGACGACAAGGACCATTACGCCAACAAGAGGCTGAAGCTCTCCGGGGACCTCATGGAGGACCTCTTCCGGGTGAGCTTCACCAACCTCATGAAGGACCTCAAATACCAGCTGGAGAGGAACTGGGCCCGGAAGAAGGACGACATCCGCATACCGTCATCCATCCGCCCCGACCTGCTCACGCACCGTCTCCTGCACGCCCTGGCCACCGGCAACTGGGTGGGCGGGCGCGCCGGCGTGTCCCAGCTCCTGGACCGGACGTCCAACATGTCGTCCATGTCCCATCTGCGCCGCGTCACCTCATCCCTGACCCGGAGCCAGCCTCACTTCGAGGCCCGTGACCTGCACCCCACCCAGTGGGGACGCCTGTGCCCGAACGAGACGCCAGAGGGTCAGAACTGCGGTCTGGTGAAGAACGCCGCCCTGATCATCGACGTCTCCGAGGGATTCCCGGAGTCCGACGTCAAGTGGCTGCTCCGTGACCTGGGAGTGGAGAGCGTCAAGCAGCACGGCACCCGGGTGTACGTCAACGGAGACCTCATCGGAGTGCACGAGTCCGCCCGTATCCTGGTGGACGAGATGCGGGAGCGTCGCCGCTGCGGCATGCTCTCGCACGAGATCAACGTCCGCTACGACGAGGAGATGGACGAGGTCATCATCAACTGCGACGAAGGCCGTCTGCGCCGCCCGGTCATGGTCTTGAACCAGGGCCGCACCGTCCTCACCCGCCGCCACATCGAGGGCATCCGGGAAGGCAAGGTGCGCTGGATCGACCTCTTCCGGGAAGGCGTCCTGGAATGGATCGACGCCGAGGAGGAGGAGGACGCCCTCATCGCCGTGGAGCCCTACCATGCCCCGGAGTCCTGTGGGCACTGCAACCGTTCGTTGTCGCCAATGGACACCGACTGGTTGAACCCGGGCAAGGAAGGCGAGTGCATCGTCAAATGCCGCTTCTGCGGCGGCGAGATCAAAGTACCCAGCAACCTGTTGCCGGAGCACACCCATATGGAAGTGGACCCCATGGTCATCCTGGGTGCCTGTTCCGGACTGGTTCCATACCCGGAGCACAACTCCTCTCCCCGTGTCACCATGGGGTCAGGTATGGCCAAGCAGTCCCTGGGGATACCGGCATCCAACTACCGTATCCGCCCCGACACCCGGGGTCACCTGCTGCACTACCCGCAGCGCCCCATGGTGCAGACCCAGTTCATGGACTTCGTCGGTTACAACCACCGACCGGCGGGACAGAACTTCGTGGTGGCCGTGCTGTCCTACCATGGATACAACATGGAGGATGCCCTGGTCATGAACAAGAGCTCCGTCCAACGCGGATTGGGACGCTCCACCTTCTTGAGGACCTACCGTTCCGAGGAGCGCCGCTACCCTGGTGGTCAGGAGGACCACTTCGAGATACCGTCTCCGGATGTCCGCGGCGCCCGCGCCGACCTGTCCTATGCCTCTCTAGGCGAGGACGGGCTCATCTACCCCGAGGCGGCCATCTCCGGTGGGGACGTCCTCATCGGCAAGACCTCGCCGCCCCGTTTCCTGGAGGAGGAGACGGACTTCCTCACGCCCCAGAAGAGGCGTGAGACCTCCATCACCGTCCGCCCAGGAGAGAAGGGCTACGTGGACTCCGTCATGGTGACGGAATCCGAGAACGGCAGCCGTCTGGTGAAGGTGAAGGTCAGGGACGAGCGCATACCGGAACTGGGCGACAAGTTCGCCTCCCGTCACGGCCAGAAGGGCGTGGTGGGACGTCTGGTGTCGCAGGAGGACATGCCCTTCACCGCTTCCGGCATCATACCGGACCTGGTGATCAACCCCCACGCCATCCCCAGCCGTATGACCGTCGCCCACGTCCTGGAGATGATCGGCGGCAAGGTCGGCGCCATGGAAGGCCGTCACATCGATGGAACGGCGTTCTCCGGTGAGAACGAGAAGTCCATCCGCGACGGCTTGGTGCGCAACGGCTTCGCCCACACCGGGAAGGAGACCATGTACGACGGCGTCAGCGGTCGGATGATCCAGACTGATGTGTTCGTCGGCGTCATCTACTACCAGAAGCTGCACCACATGGTGAGCGGCAAGATGCACGTCCGTTCCCGTGGCCCGGTGCAGATACTCACCCGCCAGCCCACCGAGGGACGCTCCCGTCAGGGAGGTCTGCGTTTCGGTGAGATGGAGCGTGACTGCCTGATCGGCCATGGCGCGGCCATGGTCATCAAGGACCGTCTGCTGGACGAGTCCGATGGAACATACCAATATGTCTGCGGGAACGCCAACTGCGGGCACATCGCCATAATGGACCGCCGCGGCGCCCTGCGCTGCTCGGTCTGCGGCAACAACACCAACGTCTACCTG
Organism: Candidatus Methanomethylophilaceae archaeon; assembly: GCA_028694055.1. GTDB lineage: Archaea > Thermoplasmatota > Thermoplasmata > Methanomassiliicoccales > Methanomethylophilaceae > JAQUUA01. Next base: position 5,841 of record JAQUUA010000034.1, read on the forward strand.
GTGCAGACCTCGTACGCCTTCAAGCTGTTGATGGACGAGCTGCTGTCACTTGGTGTGGCCATGAGGTTGCAACTGGAGGACCTCAGATGATGAAAGGAGTCTCGAAACGGATAGGGTCGATCAAGTTCTCCTGTGTCTCTCCCGAGGAGATCAGGAAGATGTCGGCCACCAAGGTGATCACCGCTGACACCTACGATGACGATGGGTTCCCCATCGACATGGGTCTCATGGACCCGCACCTCGGGGTAATCGAGCCCGGCCTCCGCTGCAAGACCTGCGGCCACAAGGTGGACGAGTGCCCCGGGCACTTCGGACACATCGACTTGGCCATGCCGGTCATACACGTCGGTTTCATCAAGGACATCAAGCGTCTGCTGGAGAGCACCTGCCGCATCTGCGGCCGCATCCTGCTCACTGCTGAGCAGATCGAGGCCCACCGCATCGCCAGCGAGCGCATGGAGGAGCTGGGCGGTGACACCATCGACCAGAAGCTCCTCACCAAGGAGACCTCCAAGGACGCCTCGTCCAAGCCCATCTGCCCGCACTGCAGCGCTGAGCAGATGAAGATCAAGCTGGACAAGCCCACCACCTTCCGGGAGGGCGACGACGGCCACAAGCTCACCCCCAAGGAGGTGAGGGAGAGGCTGGAGCGCATCCCCGACGAGGACCTGCTGCCTCTGGGCATAGACCCCCAGACCTGCCGTCCGGAATGGATGGTGCTCACCGCTCTGGCTGTGCCGCCGGTGACCGTCCGTCCGTCCATCACCCTGGACTCCGGGGACCGTTCCGAGGACGACCTGACGCACAAGCTGGTGGACGTCCTGCGTATCAACCAGCGCCTACGGGAGAACCGTGACGCCGGTGCGCCGCAGCTCATCGTGGAGGACCTGTGGGAGCTCCTGCAGTACCACGTCACCACCTACTTCGACAACCAGACCTCCGGCATACCCCCGGCCAGACACCGCTCCGGCCGGCCGCTGAAGACCCTGGTGCAGAGGTTGAAGGGCAAAGAGGGGCGTTTCCGTTCCAACCTGTCCGGTAAGCGTGTGAACTTCTCCGCTCGTACGGTCATCTCCCCCGACCCGTTGCTATCAATCAACGAGGTCGGCGTACCGATAACGGCAGCCAGGGAGCTCACCGTGCCGGTGCACGTGAACGAGCACAACATCGATTTCCTGCGCACCCTGGTGGCCCGCGGCCCCAGCCCTCCCGAGGGGGAGGAGCACCTGGTGGGCGTGAACTACGTCATCCGTTCCGACGGCCGCCGTATCCGGGTCACGGACCGCAACGCCGAGACCGTGGCGGAGGGCCTGGAGCTGGACTACACCGTGGAGAGGCAGCTGATGGACGGCGACGTCGTCCTGTTCAACCGTCAGCCCTCCCTGCACCGGATGTCCATGATGGCCCACACCGTGCGCATCATGCCCGGCAAGACCTTCCGGTTCAACCTCTGCGTCTGCCCGCCGTACAACGCTGATTTCGACGGGGACGAGATGAACCTGCACGTGCTGCAGAGCGATGAGGCCCGGGCGGAGGCCCGTATACTGATGGCGGTGCAGGAGAACATCCTCTCCCCCCGTTACGGCGGCCCCATCATCGGCGCCATACACGATCACGTCACCGGCGCCTACTACCTGACGCACGACAACCCCAAGTTCGACTCCATGCAGGCCCTGACCATCCTGTCCAAGCTGGAGCACAAGACCCTGGTGGACCCCATCGAGATCGATGGTGAGAAGTACTGGACCGGCAAGCAGCTGTTCTCGCTGGTGCTGCCTCCGGACTTCCAAGCCATCTTCAAGTCCTCCATCTGTCAGAACTGCGACCAGTGCAAGAAGGAGGACTGCGAGTTCGACTCCTATGTGAAGATCAAGGACGGCAAGCTGCTCTGCGGCACCATCGACGCCAAGGCCATCGGCAACTCCAAGGGCAAGATCCTGGACAAGATCGCCCGTGACTACGGCTCCGAGAGGGTGCGGCAGTTCATCGACGAATGCACCCGTCTGTGCTTGGGCGCCATCATGAACCGTGGGTTCAGCACCGGCATCGACGACGAGGACATACCGGAGGAGGCCAGCCTGCAGATCCGGGAGTTCAACAAGGAGTCCGTGGAGAAGGTGGATAAGCTGGTGGAGTCCTACCGCGAGGGTACGCTGGAGCAGATGCCCGGCCGATCCCTGCGGGAGACCCTGGAAGTGGAGGCCATGAAGGTCCTGGGAAAGGCCCGTGACGAGGCCGGCCGGGTGGCCGGTAAGCACCTGGGCATGGAGAACTCCGCCGTGGTGATGGCCAAGTCCGGAGCCAGGGGTTCCATGCTGAACCTTTCCCAGATGGCCGGTGCCGTGGGGCAGCAGGCCGTGCGTGGAGAGCGTCTCTCCCGTGGCTACTGGAACCGCACCCTGCCGCACTTCAAGAAGGGCGACCTGGGCGCGGAAGCCAAGGGATTCGTGGCCAACTCCTACAAGAGCGGCCTGAACCCCACGGAGTTCTTCTTCCACTCCATGGGTGGACGTGAGGGACTGGTGGACACCGCCGTGCGTACCTCCCGTTCCGGTTACATGCAGCGCCGTCTCATATCGGCGTTGGAGGACCTGAAGCTCACCGCCGACGGCACCATCCGCAACACCGCGGACACCATCGTGCAGTTCCGCTACGGTGAGGACGGGGTGGACCCCGCCCGTACCGTGCAGGGAAAGGCCATCGACCTGGACGACGTGTTCGCCGAGGTCCTGGGCGACGATGCCGAGCTCCTCCTGCAATTGGAGGAGGCCAGCATCGGCGAGGACTACGCCACCCTGGAGAAGGACGAGATGGAGTTCATCGAGGAAGAGGAAGTGAGCTTCGAGGAACCCGATTTCGGAGGTGAGTGAAATGGCCCGTAAAGACACCATCAAGGCCTTGGAGAGGAGAGGCATCGAGCCTGAGGCCATCGAGCTCCTCATGACCCGCTACGCCACCCTGGGTGAGATAGGGTCCGCCAGCCTGGAGGACCTGCTGTCCCTGGGTTTCGACGACGAGAAGGCGGAGAAGACCCTGGCCCTCATCGGCAAGCGCACCGGCTCCCGCAGCCCCCGCGCCAAGAAGGTGGAGGAGGTGCAGGCGGTGCAGATGGAGCTGGTCTCCAATCCCCGTTCGTTCACCGAGGTGGAGACCAACATCCTGGCCATGGTGAAGGACATGGGCCTGCAGCTGCCCCTGAAGACCGTGGCCGACATCGCCAAGCGCATCCGGGACGTGAAGATCCCGGAGCCCAAGATGCGGGCCATCCTGCAGGAGGCCAACAAGAAGTACCTGGCGCACATCATGGACGCCAACGAGTCCGCGGGCATCATGGCCGCCCAATCCATCGGCGAGCCCGGTACGCAGATGACCATGCGTACCTTCCACTACGCCGGTGTGGCGGAGATCAACGTCACCTTGGGTCTGCCCCGTCTCATCGAGATCGTGGACGCCCGGAGGGTGCCCAGCACCCCCACCATGGTCATACGTCTCCTGGCTCCGGCCAAGGAGGACGAGGGCATCGCCCGCATGGTATCTTCCCAGATCGAGGTCACCAACCTCCTGGACATCTCGTCCATCGAGACCGACGTGACCAACATGCGTCTGCGCATCAGCCCTGACCAGCGGAAGATGGACCAGAAAGGAATCAGCATGGAGGACATCTACGAGCGCCTCAACAAGGTCCGCGCCGTGCGCGGCCTGGTGGAGATGCGGGAGTACGACCTCATCATCCAATCGGATGAGATGTCCTTCAAGAAGCTGCAGGTCATGAGCGACGCCATCCGCAACGCCAAGATCAAGGGCATAGACGGCATCACCCGGGCCATCATCAAGATGGACGACAAGGGTGACGACGGATACGTCATATACACCGAGGGCAGCAACCTGAAGGAGGTCCTGAAGGTGCCCATGGTGGACACCAGGAGGGTGATGACCAACAGCATCCAGGAGATCGCTGAGGTCCTGGGCATCGAGGCTGCCCGCAACTCCATCATCAACGAGGCCCGCGGCACCCTGAGCGAGCAGGGTATGAGCGTGGACATCCGCCACATCATGTTGGTGGCGGACCTGATGACCAACGACGGGGACGTGAAGGCCATCGGCCGTCACGGTATCTCCGGCAAGAAATCGAGCGTGCTCGCCAGAGCGGCGTTCGAGATCACGGCAGCGCATCTGCTGCACGCCGCCATCATCGGAGAGGTGGACCACCTGGACGGTGTGGCGGAGAACATCATCGTCGGCCAACCGGTGACTCTGGGCACCGGGGCTGTTAAACTGGTTTACACTCCTAGGGGGAACAAGCAATGATCGATATCGGTAGAGCATTGAAATCCGCCGTCACCACGGGAGCCGTGGAGTTCGGCGTGGATCAGACTGAGAAAGCCATTCGGAGCGGCAAGGCCAAAATGGTCGTAGTGTCCAGGAACTGCCCCTCCGACTACCTGCGCAGCGGCGAGCTGGGCGTGAAGGTGCACCGTTACGAGGGCAACAACATGGAGCTCGGCGCTCTGTGCGGAAAGCCCTTCTCGGTTTCTGCCTTGGCCGTCCTGGACGCCGGCAGCTCCAACATCTTGACGCTGTGAGAGACATGTCTACAGAAATCGTACTTACCGAGGACACGCTCCGATACATCTCGTTGTTCGAGAGCATCACCCACACCAACGTCCGGGACTGCATGGAGGCCGACGACAAGCTGGTCTTCGTGGTGGAGCCCGGTCAGGGCAACAAGGCCGTAGGGAAGAAGGGCGAGCACGTCATCCGGCTC
>JAQUUA010000035.1 GCA_028694055.1 Candidatus Methanomethylophilaceae archaeon
AACTTGAATTGTTGGGCGGCCCGTCGCGCCACCGCCCGGATATGGAAGGATGGGAAGGTGGAGTACAGCCAGGAGGGGAGGAGATGAAACGCCTGCGCAGCCCCCTGTCGTTGGAGGACGTGAGGTCCTTGTCCTTGGGTGACATGGTCTATCTGGACGGCATGGTGGTCACCGGCCGTGACAAGCTACATATGCGAGCCCTCCGAAACCTTGACCAAGGGTTGCCGGTCCCAGAGGCGTTGAGGAATGCCACCATCTTCCATTGCGGCCCCATAATGCGGCCGGATGGGGATGGATGGGAGCCATTGGCCTTGGGACCAACCACCAGCGCCCGCATGGACGCCTTGGAGCCGGAGATGATCAGAGCCTTCGGCCTGAGGGCCATAATCGGCAAGGGAGGGATGTCCAAAGAGACTCTCCAAGCCATGCAGGAGACCGGATGTGTCTTTCTGGCCGCCACCGGCGGCGCTGCCGTCAGCCTTTCAGAGGGCATCAAAGAGGTGAAAGGCCGGGAATGGGAGGACTTGGGCATGGCGGAATCCATGTGGGTACTGGAGGCGGAGCGCTTCGGCCCGTTCATAGTGGCCATGGACGCCCACGGTAACAGCCTCTACGAGCAGGTCAAAGAACGTGTAACTGAGAACATGAGGCGTTGGGAAGGGAACTAGAACGATTCTTCCTCTTCTTCCTCTGCCTTCAGGTAGAGGATCTCCGGCTCCTTGTCCACCCGCATGCGGAAGCCCATGGCCACCACCACCATGCAGGCGGCCAGGAAGATGCCCACCAGCATCATGGAATGAGGCATGTCCAATCCCAGGATGTAATGCCGGTCGATGTTGGCGAGGTCGAAGTCGGAGGTGCTGACCTCCGAGGCCGAGACCACCACTGTGGCCTGAGCATCCTCGTAGCCGTTCCGCACCACCTTCAGGGTGTAGGTGCCGGTGGGGACGTTCAGGAACTGGTACTCGCCGTCGCTGTTGGTTATCATCCGACCGAAGACGCTGCCGTCCGAGGCCAGGAGGGTCAGCTGGGCGTTGGATATCATGAAGGTGCCGTTGAACACCCGTCCGGAGACACTCCCGAAGGCTTCCCGCATCACTATGGGGTGATCGAGCACAGTATCCTCATCGATGGTGATGTTGGAATAGATGTTCAGGAACTCGGAGTAACCGTCCCTGCTGACATGCATCAGGTAGTTGCCCTCCAGGACGGCCGGGAACAGGAACACGCCGTTGGCGTTGGTGGTCTGGGTGAGCACCAGCTGCACACCGGGGGTGCTGCTGATACGGGAGAGGGTGACCACGCTGCTGGCCAAAGGCCCTTGGACGATGGTCACAGTGCCCTGCAGGCTATAGGAGCTCAGGGGGAGCATCTGCACATCGACCGTGAGGGCGCCGGAAGCCGGAGCATCGATGGCCTGCTCGTTCTCGATGTATCCGTCCGCCACCACCCGCAAGGTGTGGTTGCCGGAGCGTACCGTGAGGGAATAGTAGCCAGTGGAGTTGCTGGTGGTGTTGGCCAGGGTGGTGCCGTTTTGCAGGACGTACACTTGCGCACCAGCGATGCCGTCACCATTGTTGCTGATCACACCGCTAACGTTAGTGTACACAGGCTCCAGGAAGATGCGGCTGTTGAAGAGCACGTCCAGGTCGATGACCACCTGGCCGCTGACGGTGACCGAGGTGTTGCTGGGTTGGAACATGCGGTATCCTTCTGCGACCACGGTTATCTCAAAGGTCCCGTCAGGTACGGAAAGGTTGTAGCTACCGTCGGAGCCGGTGACATTGCTGGCCACCTCCGTACCGTTGTCCATCGCCAGCACGGTGGCGTTGGCGAACGGCAAGGGGGTCCCGGAGGGGCTGTGCATGACCGTCCCTTCCAGATAGGTGGTTCCGGCCGGGTCGGCGGAGCTGCTGCCGGACATCGGAATGGTGACCAGCAGCAAAGCCAAGGCCAGGAGGAGGAAGGGAAGGCACCGCTTCATGTCCACATTCATCCTCTCGCAAGCATAATTACTTTTCCACAATGCCCGTGGTCGCTCAAAGGGATTATAATAGTGAACAGGAATCATTGAGGATTCCCAAGGCGGTAAGACGTTGCTAAGAGCAGATAGGAGTCACAGCAAGGAGGAGGTCATGGGACTCATGGAGCCCCTGGTGCGGACCTGGTTCGATGGCCGCTTCCAGCAGCTCACAGAGCCTCAGTCCAAAGCCATCCCGGTCATACACGAGCGCCGCAATGTCCTGGTCTCCTCCCCCACCGGCTCCGGCAAGACCCTCACCGCCTTCCTTTCCATAATCAACGAGCTCACCCGTTACGCCTCCGAGGGCCGTCTGGAGGACCGGGTGTACTGCATATACGTGTCACCGTTGAAGGCCTTGGCCAATGATGTGAACCGTAACCTGAACTCCCCGTTGCAGGAGATGCGGGAGGTGGCCAAGGAGCATGGGATGCCTTTCCCGGAGATCCGGGTGGCGGTCCGTTCCGGCGACACCACCCCCTACGAGCGGCAGAAGATGGTGCGCAAGCCGCCGCACATCCTCATCACCACCCCGGAGTCCTTGGCGCTGATACTGGCGGCGCCCAAGTTCCGGGAGAGTTTCAACCAGGTGGAATGGGTCATAGTGGACGAGATCCACGACATCTGCGATTCCAAGCGGGGAGCGTTCCTGTCACTTACCCTGGAACGGCTGCGGGAGCACTGCCAAGGGCGTTTCACCCGGATCGGATTGTCCGCCACGTTGGCGCCCATCGAGGCCATCGCCGGCTACCTGGTGGGCTGTGACGGAGGCATGGTCAGGGACGTCACCCTGGTGGAGTCCCAGGGCCGCAAGGACTTGGACCTGGAGGTCCTCTGCCCCACGGAGGACATGACCGCCCTGTCCTTCGAGATCGTGAACGCCAAGATGTACGACCTGCTGAAGGAGCAGGTGGACCAGCACCGCACCACCCTCATATTCACCAACACCCGCTCCGGAGCGGAGTCGGTGGTCTACAAGCTCAAGGAGCGTGGTCTGGAGAGCATCGAGGCCCATCACAGCTCCCTGAGCAAGGAGATCCGTTTGGAGGTGGAGGAGAAGCTGAAACGAGGCGAGCTCCGATGCGTGGTGTCATCCACATCCTTGGAGCTGGGCATCGATATCGGCTCCGTGGACCTCGTTTGCCAGGTGGGCTCCCCCAAATCCGTGGCCAAGGGGCTGCAGCGGGTGGGACGCAGCGGCCACGGCGTGGGGCAGACCGCCAAGGGACGCCTCATCGTCTTCGACCAGGACGACCTGGTGGAGTGCGCCGTGCTATGCCGTGCCGCCCACCGCGGCCGCATAGACCGCGTGGCCATACCGGAGAACTGCCTGGATGTCCTGGCCCAGACCCTGGTGGGCATGAGCCTCGACAAACGCTGGGAACTGGAGGAGGTGGAGACCCTGGTGCGGGGCTCCTACTGCTATCGCAGGCTCCCCCGCGACGCCCTGATACGGACATTGCGCTACCTGGGCAGCAAGGACGATTTCGAGGGAGTGTACTCCAAGCTGTGGTTCGATGAGGAAGAGGGTCGCATGGGCCGCAAGCGCGGCTCCCGCATGATCTACTTCCTGAACCTGGGCACCATCCCGGAGGAGGCCAACTACAAGGTGGTCACCAGCCACGGCTCCGGTGTGGGGGAGCTCTCGGAGAAGTTCGTGGAACGCCTCACCCCCAAGGACATCTTCGTCCTGGGCGGCCGTTCCTTCGAGTTCGTACGGGCCAAAGGGATGCGCGCCTACGTCAAGGAGGCCTCCGGAAAGAAGCCCACCGTGCCTTCCTGGACCGGCGAGATGCTGCCCCGGAGCTTCGACCTCTCCATGGACATCGCCCGTTTCCGGCGGGAGATGACCGAGAGGCTCTCCCAAGACGATGATACGCTAATCGATTGGCTCATACGCGACTTGGACATCGACGAGGGCTCCGCCCGCAGCTTGATATCATATTTCCGGGAGCAGCTGGAGACCGCCGGCATGGTCCCGGACGACCGTCGTCTCCTGGTGGAGGAGTATGTCGACCCATCCGAGAACCACCGTCTGGTGTTCCACTTCCCCTTCGGACGCCGGGTCAACGACGCTTTGTCGCGGGCATACGCCTACCGCATATCCAACACCTTCGGCGTGAACGTCTCCATCACCATGAACGACGACAACTTCATGGTGTCCTCGCCCAGGCGTCTGGACATGGAGAGGCTGAAGGGTCTTTTATCCTCCCAGGACCTGGATTCCGTCCTTCGACGTGCTGTCCGTGACTCGGAGCTCTTCCGTCAGCGCTTCCGCCACACCGCCACCCGTAGCTTCATGATCCTGCGCAACTACCGCGGCCGCCCGGTCTCCGTGAACCGACAGCAGGTCCGTTCCACCTACCTCCTGGAATCCTTGGAGAGGATGGAGGACATGCCGGTGATCGAGGAGACCTACCGGGAGGTCCTGGAGGACGACATGGACATCCGTAACGCCCGCCAGATCCTGGAGTGGATCGAGGCCGGGGAGATGGAGATGGTCCTGCAGCCTTTCACCGGCACCCCGTCGCCGTTCGCCCACAACGTCATCCTCTCCGGTTACTCGGACATCGTGCTCATGGAGGACCGCTCGGCCCTGCTGCGGGAATTGCACCGCAAGGTCCTCTCCCGGGCCATGGGCGACGCCATACGGGAGTTCGAGTTCGAGTCCGAGCAGCTGGTCCCCTATTTCAGGGACAAGGCCGGCACGGTAAGGAGGAAGGAGGACATCGTCCCCCTGCTGATGCGCACCGGGCCCCTGCAGATGTTCCGGGAGCGGGGTCGCAACATCTACAGCTACGCCGACGCCGACCGCAAGGACGTGGATTCTTGGTGCCGGGAGCTCTTAAGAGAAGGGGCCATAGCGTCGGTGTTCCTGGACGACCCCCACTTCATGGCAACGGACGAGGCGTCCTACTACGCATCGGCCTGCGCCCGGGACCGGGACCTCAACGATCTGGACGAAAGGGTCTTGGAGCGCCTCGGCCCAGAAGTCGGGGTCGATCTGCTGGCGGCGGAGCTGGAAGTCAGCGAGGACCGCATCCTGCGCTCCCTGCGCAAGCTGGAATCCATGTACCTGGTGGGCCGGGTGGACCACAACCGCGGCCGCTGGGGCTACGCCCCCGTACACTATGCCCGTCCGGACCGGGAATCCTCCTTGGACCGTATCCTCCTGCGCCACCTGCAATGTTTCGCCCCTCTAACAGCGGAGGAGGCCGCTTACGCTCTAGCCATAAAGGAGGAGGAGGCCCGTCTGTGCTTGGACGCCCTGGTGGAGGAGGGGGAGACCGTCCGCGGCCGCTTCCTGGTCTCGGAGCACGACCAGTACATGCTGCGTCTGGACCAGTTGCGTCTGCGCACCGGCAACAGCCTCATATTCGACCACGGCTCCGTGGAACGCTACCGGCTCTCCAAAGGGCTCCGATTCCCGGACATCGAGTCCTTCTTCCGCTTCTACGGCTGGGCCTCGCACACCCTGGAGGTCTTCCATCGGGTGGAGAACTTCCAGATCAATGATTGGGCGGAGCTGCGGGAGTCCGGGCGCATCCTCCTGGGCCGTTTCGTGAAGGGCAAGGTGCGTTACGTCCTGGACGAGGACGCCGACCTCTATGTGCAGGCCTTCCGCAGCGAGGGGCTCACCCAGAGGGACGAGAGGGTCTTGACCATGGTCCGGGCGGCGGGAGGGGTATCCGCCCGGCAATTGGACTCCTTCGCGGAGATGGACAAGGAAGCGTTGAAGGAGTCCATATCCCGTCTGGACCGCAACGGCTATCTGGTGCGGGCCTACGATGAACGGGAGGACTGGGGCTCGGAGAACCAGTATGTGCCGCATCGCTCCCAGCCGGTGAAGGTCGATGTCTGGCCGGCCCTGGTGAAACGCTTCCTGCGGGCCTACGGCCCGGTGCCGGCCTACGCCCTCCGGGCGGTGTTCGGGCTCAGCCCGGAGCAGGGCCGGGAGCTGGCCTTCCAAGCCGGGGCGGTGCCCATATACGTGGGCGATGCCAGCAACCAGATGTTCGTGATGCCGGACGAGGTGGACCGCATACTGAACGACGACCACCCGGACCGGGAGGTCCGTATCCTCTCCCCGCATGACCCGGACCTGCAGTCCCGCTGGGCGGACATCGCCGCCCGCTATGGCGACCGGCGCATCTATCCTGTGATGCGGGGGGCCTCGCTCATAGGGGCGTTGGAGATCTGGGAGATGTCCGGTTGCGTGGAGGTCCGCTCCATGGAGCTGGACCGCCGCGAGGACGTCCACGACGTGCTCTTGGCCATAGACCGGCTGATGGAGTACCACCGCATGCGGGGCATAAGCATCGTGCGGGTGCGAGAGGTCATGGGGCAGGATGCCGCCGAGCCCAGCCCCGAGGACCAGGAGCTGATGCGTTCCCACGGCTACCACCACATCAACGGCTTCTTCGCCAAGGGCGACATGGTGACGCGCACCCTCAACGAGGAGCAGCTCATCAGCTATGTCATCCGCAAGCAACGCATCCCGCCGGAGCTCCGCTATGCCACGGTGAACGAGGCCGTGGTGGACCGGGGGCAGTTCCGCAGCGAGGCGGAGATGATGGCCAGGGTGAAGGAGAGGACCACCCTGAAGCGTCAGATGGAGAAGGGCTACCTGATGTACATGAACCTCCTGCCTCCCTACGCCGGTTACACCGTCTGGGACCATGCCGTGCTGTACCGGGCCGCTCGGCAGGCCCATGTGGACGATGACATGCGAATGCTCATCAGCCTCATCAAAGACCGGCAGCCGGTGTTGAGGAGGGACCTCTTCGACCATTCCACCTTGGGTGAGCAGAGGACCCTGGAGGCCCTGCAGCGCCTGAACAAGGGCTCCATCGTGTACATGGACAACGACCGCCGCTACTCCTTGGTGGGCATGCGCCGTCTGGACCCCCACAAGGCCCGGGTGGAGGTGGTGCGGCAGCTGTTCAAGGGCTTCGGGATATTCAGCGCCGAGCATCTCTCCATGTTCCTAGGCATATCCGTCGGCATGCGCGAGCTGAGGGGCATCCTGGCGGAGCTGGAGGCGGAGGGGTACCTGGTGAAAGGCTTCTTGCGTCATGACGATTCCACGGTGCATTGGATCCTGGCCGAGGATGTGGACGGGGATTTCCCCCTGGAGACCACGGAGTTCCTGCTGGGGCACCAGGACAATCTGCATGTCTACCTCCGCGAAATGGTCAAAGAGAAGCACGGGTCCACGGACACCGTGGTGTTTTCCGGACCCCGCATCATAGGCGCCCTGAAGGGCAAGATCGGTCCCAGCTCCATCAAGGTGGAGGAGTTCCAAGGTGACCGTCGGGCATGGTCGGTGGTCAAGGACACCGCCCGGGCCCGTGGCCTGGCCCTGGACCTCCCAGAGGTGGAGGCCGAGGAGGATGACTGGGAGCTGTGGGAGTTCTACATGAAGACCCATCCCGGAGAGTTCTAGCATACGGCAAAAGTCGAATCCAGATTTATTAACAAGTATTAAACTTAAATATTGTTAATCCATTCGGTGTTCGATGAAGATACCTTGTGAGCTTATCGTCTGGTATGTTCTTCCCAACATCCGCCGTGAATTGGCCAAGGAGCTGGTGGAGGGGCATGGTCTCACGCAAGCCGAGGTGGCCCGACGTTTCGGGGTCACGGACGCTGCGATCTCTCAATACCTGAAGAAGAAGAGGGGAGCCAACCAGGAGATGGAGGAGAGCATCGGCTACGATGAGTTCAAACGGCAGATCCAGATCTCTGCGGAGAGGATCGTCAACACCGGCGTGGACATCGTGCAGGAGACCTGCCGCATCTGTGGCATCGTGAAGCAGAGCGGCATGCTCTCCCGCATCTACGAGGTGCAGATGGGCTACAAACCGCCGGCCTGCGTCTGCCCCAGCCACGAAGACTCACCTTCGGACTGGTAGAGCAGCTCCTGGGCATATCCCGCGTAGGGGCCGAAACGGCCCCGGCCGAAAGCGGAGCAACGATGGTAGCTGCCGCTGACCCCATAGTTCTCCCGCAGGCTACGGCCGATGCGGGCATCCACGGGGAAGGCCTGCAGGTGGTCCATGGAGAACAGGGCCACGCAGTCCGCCACCTTGTCCCCCACGCCCGGGATGTTTTTCAGCCTGTGCACGCACTCATCGTAGCTCAGTCCCCGGAGCTCATCCGGTACCAGTTCCCCATTGGCCACTGACGCCGCTAAGCTGCGCATCCTCTGGCAGCGATAGCCCAGACGACAAGCGTCCAGCTCCTGATGGCGTTCCCAGATCTGCTCCGCCCGGGGGAAGGCATGCCGCCCTCCCAGGTCATCCCCGAAGGTGCGGCACAGACCTTCCACCATGGAACCGATGCGCTTGACATTGGCGTTAACGGCCAGAAGATAGGTGGCCAGGCATTCCCAGGGATCCTGGCGCAGCAGCCGCAGGCCGCGGTATCGGGCGGTGAGGTCACGCATGAGCGCATCCACGGCCACCGAGCCGTAGATGGCGTCCAAGTCGTCATCCGCCCGCAGATAATCCATTATGCGACTCCTGGACAGATGGCCGATGGCCTCCACGCCTCCTTCCCGGGGACGGAGCAGCAAGACCTTGCCGTCCACCACCCCCTCCCAAACGTCCCCCTGGCGTTGCCAACGGTGGGCCTGCCCGCAGCCCAGGGTGAGCGGCAAGGAGATGTCGATATCCAGGATCATCGTCCATCCATCTCCGTTCCGTTCATAAATAGCTTTCAGAACAGCTAAATCCCCGGTAGAGGATTGACTACCCATGATCCGCATCGGTCCCGCCGGCTATCCGTCCGGCAGCCGCAGCCCCGAGGATGCTATCGACGCTGTGGCCTCCATGGGCCTCAGCGCCCTGGAGCTGCAGTTCGGGCGAGGCGTCAGGATGGATCTGGAAAGGGCCACGGCCATCGGCCGGCACGCCTTCTCGGCCGGGGTGAGGCTCAGCGCTCACGCCCCCTACTACGTGAACTTCCACTCCCAGAGCCAGGAGACCCGGGACAGGAGCATCGGATGGGTGATGGACACCGTTCGCGTCTGCCACCGTCTGAACGCTTCCCCGGCGGTGATACATGCGGCCTCCTATGGGAAGGACAAGGAAGGGAGCACAGCCTCGGTCATCGATGGTCTAGGCAGATGCCTGGAGATCATGGACCGGGAAGGGATCCGCAACGTGCGCCTAGGGCTGGAGGCCATGGGCAAGAAGTCGTCCTGGGGGACCCTGGACGAGCTGGAGGAAGCGGTCCGGGCCCTGAGTCAAGCCATCCCTGTTCTGGACCTCGCCCACCTGCATGCTCGAGACGGCGGCGGTCTGGATAGCGAGCACAAGGTCCGGGAAATCCTCAGACGGGGCCGGAGGATGTCTGATGGGCCGTTGCATCTCCATGTCAGCGGTATCGAGTTCGGGGATAGAGGGGAGAGGAAGCACCTTCCTCTGGACAGCGGGTCACCGGACACCGGTCTGTTGCTGGCCCCTCTGCGGGAGCTCACTGAGGACGTCACTGTAATCGTGGAGTCCCCCCTTCCGGAGAGGGACGCGGTCTGGCTCCTGTCACGCCTGCGGCAGTGAATCTATTTCTACGAATACACGGATTCCTTAACCGGTCTGCTCATGTCCCAATACAGCTACAAGTGCCCAGAGTGCGACGCTGATGTCTCGGAGGAAGACGAGAGCTGCCCCAACTGCCATGCCTCCTTCGTGATGGAGGACGATGACGTGGAGTGCCCGGTGTGTTCCAACATCATCTCTGCCAGCACCGAGAAGTGCCCCTACTGCGGCACCCTCTTCGAGATAGTATACGAGGAAGAGGAGGAGGAAACACTGGAAGAGGAGGCCCCGGAGGAGTTCGAGGAGCCAGCTACCGGAAGCGGCGGGGAGATCGACGACCAGATGGACCTGGATGCCGAGATCCGCCGTATCGAGATGGAGGAACGCCAGGAGGCCGAGCGCCGCAAGGAGGAGGAGGCCCTGGCGATGTCCATGAGCCAGGAGCAGATGGATGAGCTGTTCCGACAGGCGGTGGAGTCCCGTGACGACATCACCCGTCTGCAACGGGAGGACAACGAGCTGGTGCGCATACTGGACCGCACGGCACCGCTCCTGGAGGCCGCCGACGGGCTGGGGATCGATTCCTACACCGTGCACCGGCTCCGGGACCGCACCTACATGGCGCTGCACCAAGGGGACAAGGAGGCCGCTTTGAAGAACGCCAATCAGGCCCTGGGTATCATGGAATCCTATTTGGAGGACATGCTGTTCTACGAGCAGCACTTCATCGGCGGCATCGCATCCAAATACCCCGGGGAGGACGGGG
>JAQUUA010000001.1 GCA_028694055.1 Candidatus Methanomethylophilaceae archaeon
CGGGGCCTCTGAGACCGAGCTCCTGGGCGATGTGCGCCATGACCCCTACGGAGGACACCAGACCCTGGGGACCGCCCCTTATGAGCGGGTGGTGGCAGGAACCATCCATGAAGCGCACGAGGGTGTGCTTTTCATCGATGAGATCTCCCATCTGGGGCAGATGCAGAGATACATACTGACCGCCATGCAGGAAGGGACATTCCCCATTTCCGGACGAAACCCTCAGAGCGCTGGCGCCAGCGTCAAGGTGGACTCTGTCCCATGCGACTTCATATTGGTGGCGGCATGCAACATCCAGGACCTGGAGAACATCCTCTCACCGTTGCGGTCCCGAATCATCGGCGGCGGTTACGAGGTCCTGATGGAGACCAGCATGCCTGACAACCCCTACAACCGCTCCCGCTATGCCCAATTCGTGGCTCAGGAGATCCATATGGATGGGCGTATACCGCACGCCACCATGGATGCCGTGGAAGCCATCATCGCCGAGAGCCGCAACCGGGCCCGTTTGATAGACGACCGCGTTAATCACCTAACCCTGAGGACGACGGAGATGGGCGGCCTCATCCGTGCCGCCGGGGACCTGGCGTTGCAGGAGGAGGCCTCGCTGATCGATGCCTCGCACATCAGCCGCGCCCTGCGTCGGGCCAAACCGGTGGAGGAGCAGATTAAGGACCGCTACGGCTCCTACATGCGTGGCCTGTCATCGGACGTGTCTGATTCCCAGAAGGAGAAATCCCCGTATTACCTGCATAACCAGCACATCGGGGACCAGATGTTCCACTGAGGACCTTGCGCATCAACAGACCGTCGCCGCCATCCCGGTAGTACTCGGGTATCAGCCCTACAATGTGGAAACCGCGTCGCATGTAGAATGATATGGCCTCATGGTTGTCTGGGCGCACTTCCAATCGTACCGATTTCCCTCCTAATGCCATCGTACGTTGCAGGAAGTCCTGCAACAACAGGGACCCCAGACCCACTCCCCGGTACTGAGGCCGTACCCCAAACATCATGATACGGGACTCTCCCTTCTCCGACCACGCTCCCAATAGGAAACCCATGGTTTCACCGTCCGGTGCCATGAGGAGGAGCTGCCCCGAGGGCCAAGCAGAACGCAGGAAATGGATGACTTGGGGCGAGTACTGTTCGGAAAGCGTCTCCGCCAACAGACGGGATAGCTCCGGCAATCGATCCAGTGAAAGCGGTCGAACGATCACGTACCGCACATGGGATTTCATCCATAATACTATTCCTGGCCTGGACGTCGTCGCCTCCATATTCTATACACGATCATCGTTACTGGAAGGGAAAGGAGTGGGACAAACCCCCAGGTGCTCCAGGTTGTTTCATCTTCCACTCCCGGCAACACCTCCAGATGCACTGTGAGACTCGCTGTCTGCCCCAAGTCATCCATGGCAGTCAGCGTAATGTTATGTAAGCCACTGGGCAGAACGAGCACCTGTCGCCAACCATAGAGGTCGGGTGAGCCATCAGAATCAAGGTCCCAAGAGAGGTTCTCCACGGGCCTTCCGCTTGTCGAGGCCTCCACCACAAACGGTTTTCCATCCGTTGGAGGGTCACCTGGCACGTCCATGCGAACTGTGAGTTCTTCGATGATCTCCCCCCAATCACGTAAGAAGGCCATGGTAAAGAAGCTCGCCAATACATCGCTCCGCACCATGACGCCTATCTCCCGGTTTTGGAAGAACGACGCATCCACCCAATTGATGGATGAGACCAGCACCACATCGTCTATGATGGCACCCTTGTTATGCACGATGCTGAAACCCGATTCGGAAGGGGAAAGCTTGGCATTGACGCCAGGGGCCTCATCCATCCTGAGGACAACCATCTCATTGTCCTTGGAGCTGGAGAACCAAGAAGAATCCAGCATCAGTCGGACGTCGACATCCCTATCGGCAGCCTCTATCATCCAAACCAAAGGGCTGTCTTGTTCAAGCCACGACCCCTGGGCGTAGAATTGCTGTACGTAGATCTTCCTCTCAGCCTGTGCCATGATGAGGCGTAGATGCTCGTAAGCGTTGTCTGGACAGAGGAGCAGACTTACCTCGGCCGAGACAACAGAGATATTGAGCACTGGCGGCATAGAGAAGGTGTTGTTCGGCAGTACGAGGGGGTCGATATATGGGAAACGGGTTGAGAAACCCATGATGTCCAAGCTACGATCCTCGAAATCAGTCTCGAAGACCTGCCAAAGCTGTTCGGCAAGGCCCACGCTATCTATGCTCACTCCCCATCCCCTGTTGTTCAACAAGGACGAGTCCTGCCAATTCTCAGACGTAACAATAACCCGGCTACGGTCTATGACGGCGTACTTGTTGTGCAGGTAGTCATAACGTTTGAAACCGTCTGCAGAACGAATAAAACGTAAATCACAGCCAGCCTCAGACAATGCCGCTAGGAGCGACTGTACGCTCTCGCTAACTCCACCCACGGGACTGCCTTCCATGAGTATCTTCACTGTTTTTCCAGCAATCGCGAGCTCCGCTAAAGCAGAAGCGATGCTGAGGTTGTTGAGCTGATAGATGGAGATGCAGACCTCCCAATCCACTGCAGACAGCTCTCTCATGATACGGAAGAAGGCATCTTCAGGAAAGAGGAACGGCTCCACTAGGGCCATGTGCGTGCTAACCGGGAAATGTGTGCGACCGAGGTTGGAAGCCAACCAATCCATCATGGAGTTCTGGTCTTGAAATGGGATGCGCATGGCTGCCTTTCCCTTACCGATACGTGGTAATGCTGGACCCTCCCAACCGGGAATGGTTGTATCACCGTTTCCATAGACGAAGGCGTCCAACAATTCATCATCCATGGTCAGGGTAACCTCATCCCCGGCATCTGCCATTATGAATCGGCCCACCATGCTCACTTCTGTGGAAGGGAAGATGAATTGCCGCCCTTCCAATGGCATCCATATCTCATCGGATCGGAGATGGGCCTTCTCGCCTGGCCAAAGAACGTGATTGACCTCTATCTGCAACGTGCCCTCGCCATCGCTTATGCGAAGCCCTTGGATATCCACAGGAGCCTCGCCATAATTGCATATGGATAGCATCTCCACCCCGTAAGCCGGCATTACCGCGTCCAATAAAAGCAGGCCTGTGGGCGTCGGCATAGGTACTGCAAGTAATGATGAGGACGGCAGCAGGAGCAGGATCGGGAGCATAAGGGATAGCAACCGCAGCGTCCTCATCATCCTTCATGAGGGACAGAAAGATGATAAACCGAGGCTTTACATCTAGGATAATAAGAGATTAAATGAGTTTGACCAGGTCCAGAAGGGACTGGTACGGGTCCTTGGACTTCACCACACCAGAAGCCAGAAGGACACCTTCTGCACCAAGCTCCAAGGCCGCCTTGACGTCCTTGCCGGCCTTCACCCCGGCACCGCATAGCAACCGTACCGATGGATCGGCCTTCTTGACGGCATCCACGGCATCACGGACAACATCAGGGTTGGCATCGGTGACGGATATATCGCCGCCTATGAGCTCAGGGGGCTCCACGGCCACGAAGTCCGGGGAATAGAAGGCTACTGCGCCGGAACTCGCCACGGAGTCGGTGCAGACGATCGACCACAGGCCTTGGGAGCGGCACATGGCCACCGTATCCTGGATGTCGATCAGCATCAGCCGGTGCTCGGAATGATTGAGGAGCGTCCCCTTGGCAGAGGATGCGGCGATCATGGAAGGCGTGACCCAACCCGTCGCCGAACCCGGTCGACGGGGGTCGCAGTGCTGGGACAGCACCGGGATCTGCACATTCCGAGCCACATGTGAAAGCTCCACCATGGGCGGGCAAACCGCGATGCTCACCCCGGTCTCCTCGGCCACCTTCTGGCAAGTCAGAGCCAGGTCCAATGACCGGGGCCCATCCACCTCCGAGTAGGCCTTGAAGTTCACCACGACTGCCGGCGTCCTCATGTCCTTAAAGGTCCTGGAAACGGGGGGTCAGCTGCTGCAGGACGGCCGGGCGGGTGGTGTACTCCATCTCATCCGGGGATAGGATGGCCGGCATGAACGGACCATGGCCTCTGATCATCTTGCAGGCCTTGACCGACTCCGTGCGCACCTCGTCCCAGACCTGCCCAGCGAAGAAATCGATGGGCGTGTGGTCTCCGGGAGCGGAATCCATGGGCTCCAATCCCTGGAATCTGCCCTCGTTGAGCTGGAATCCGATGCAGCATATGCGGGGAGGGCCGTCGAAGTAGGTAGGGTCGGAGTCCTCCACGGCACAGGGATAGAAGGCACCGTAGTGGGAGCCGCGCATCCAGCCAGCCACCAGCATGGTGTTCATGTACGGTTGCAGGTACTCGCCCACGGCCGGGAGCCCGCTCTGGGCACGGCAGATGCAGACCGGGTCGTCCTTGCCGACATACTTGCCGGCGGTGATGTTCAACTTGTCGGTGCTGACAACGCAGGCCGTACCCAGACCGACTCTGCTCTCGATCCTCTTGATGGCATAGCGGGTGGTGTCTCCCAGGAGGCTGAGGATGTCATAGGTCTCGTCCGGGGAGGACATGACCACTTTCTTGGAGTCCACGACGTCGTGGATCTCCACATCGAATCCTTTCTTGGCACGGGGGTCGATGACCAAACCAGTGGTGGTGAAGGGGTCCAAGAAGACCCGAGAAAGGGGAAGGGAGTATGCGGACGGCTCGGTCTTGTCAGCCATGAAGAATAACATAGGCTCAGAACCGCGCTCCTCGAACTCAATCTCCGCCGTGCCGGGGCCAGCTCCCTTAATGTTGCCGCTGAAGGCATCACAGAGAATATCCTGGCCAGCAGCGTAGAGCTTCATCTTCTTAGCCAGTTTGGTGGCCTCGCTGAAAGCGTCCCAGGCCAACTTGTGGATATCGCTGCAGTTCTCGCCCTTGTAATGGGACATGAGAAGGTTGATGTCGTCCCCCACTCGGGTGACGTAGAAATCCTGCAGGAGCCCGCAAGCCCTGCCCTCGGCAAGTACTTCTCTGCACTTCTCCATCATGGAGGGGTGCGGCCGGGAGTGGCCTACAACGGATCCTATATCGGCCTTTATTACGGAAACTGTGACTTTCTGTGACATTTTTGTCCACCCATGCTGACTAATCGGTCAAAGAATACAAAGATATTATAAAACATTTGATACTCTAACAGAATCGTAGCGAAGGATGTTATTGGGAAGTGACCACATGAGAATGCTCATAAATGGGGAATGGACAGATTCCGATGGCGGCGAAATCCGGGAGGTTATAGACCCGGCCACATTGGAATTGTTGGATATTGTTCCCGAGGCCACCAGGGAAGACGTGTCCAAAGCGGTGGAGGCAGCAGCGGATTGCTTCCCATCCTGGTCTGCAATCGCTTCTCGGGAGAGGGGGCGGTTGCTCTATCATGCGGCACAGAGGACCAGGGAGTCCCTGCCAGACCTGGCTGCACTGCTTTCCAGGGAACAAGGCAAGCCCCTGATCGAGGCCAAGGGGGAGATTCTCGGTTACATCAACGTCCTGGAGTACTTTCACAGCGTTTCCGGCTCCCTGCAAGGCTCATACTTGGAGATACCGGGCGTCGGTGATGGCTTGGTCACCCATGACCCCTTGGGAGTATGTGCCGCGATCATACCGTGGAACGTCCCCGCCTTGACCATGGCATGGAAGGTTGCCCCCGCTTTGCTCACCGGGAACACCGTCGTCCTCAAACCGGCACCCACCACTCCATTAACCAATCTGAAACTGGCTTCCATCTTGCATGATGCAGGCCTCCCGAAAGGAACATTGAACGTAATCTGTGGAGACGGTGTGCCGGCCGGAGAGTGTTTGGCCATGCACCCTTTGGTGGAGAAGATTTCCTTCACCGGCTCCACCGAGGTGGGCAGGCGTGTGGCCTCTAACGCTGGTAGGGCGTTGAAGAAGGTGAGTTTGGAACTGGGAGGCAGCGACCCAGCTATCATTTGTTCCGACGTGGACCTGGAGAAGACCGCCAAGGAAATTGTATCCGCTCGCTTCTACAATTGTGGGCAGGCCTGCACCTCACTGAAGCGGCTCTACGTGATGGAGGATGTCGCTGACCATCTGGAGGAGCTGTTGAAAGAAAGCATCTCCGCCATTAAGATTGGACGAGGGCTCGAACCAGGGGTGGGCATGGGTCCGGTGCACAGCGCCATACAGCTGGAGCACATTGAGTCGCAGCTACGTTCCTGGAAAGACGAAGGAGAGGGTAGATTGGTTCTGGGCGGTGGACGTCCACAGACCGAACTCCCCGGTCATTTCCTGCAGCCCACACTGGTGCGCGACCCCTCAGAGCGCTCCCGCCTCCTACGGGAGGAGGTCTTCGGCCCGATCCTGCCCATGATGACAGTCCGTGACCTGGACGAGGCTTTGGAACGGGCCAATTCCAGCCCCTACGGCTTGGGGGCTTCCATTTGGACCCGGGACATCCACCGTATACGCAAGGCCGTGAACGGCTTCCAGTCCGGAAGGGTTTGGGTGAACATGCATCTGCGGGTGCCGGTGGAGATCCCCTTCGGAGGATGCAAGGCCAGCGGCATAGGCCAGGAGAACGGTTTGGCTGTCTTGCAGGAGTATCTGCGCACCAAGACCGTGGTCCTTGGCCAATGAAATCCATATCTATTTATGTCCCATTCCGATAATCGGACGTTAATCATGACCGCAGCTCTCAGAGACACCAGGACCATCTCCTTGGAGGACGAACAAGCAACCGTCAAAGGGTGGGTCCAGGAGATAAGGAACCTGGGTGGCATCTCCTTCATAGTCATCAGGGACCGTTACGGGACCCTACAGGTAACCGCCCCGAAAAAGAAGATTGAACCGGAGCTATTCCAAACTTTGACCACCTTGCCGAGGGAATCTGTGGTGGCGGTCACTGGCACCGTCAAGAAGAGCGACCAGACCGCCTTGGGCCTGGAATTGATCCCCAGCGCCCTGGAGGTCTATGCCGAGGCCATGTCCCCCCTGCCCCTGGGAGTGGTGGACAAGGTGCATGTGGAGCCAGACACCCGTCTGAACAACCGTTTCATGGATATGCGCCGCCCGGAGATCAGGGCGGTCTTCGAATTGAAGTCCCTGCTCATGGACCTCATAGGCGAGGCCATGCAAGAAATGGATTTCGTGCAGGTCAACACCCCTAAGCTGGTCTCATCCGGGGCAGAAGGTGGCTCCACCTTGTTCCAGGTGGACTATTTCGGAAAACCTGCTTATCTCGCTCAGAGCCCTCAGCTATACAAGCAGATGCTGATGTCCACCGGACTGGACCGGGTCTTCGAGATGGGGCCAGCATTCCGAGCCGAACATTCCAACACCGTCAGGCATGTATCGGAGTTCATGTCATTCGATGGCGAGATGTCCTGGATTCAATCCCAGGAGGACGTGATGCACACCATAGAGTCCATCATGGCCTATGTCTTCCCGGCGATGGCCGAAAGGGGGGCCAAGCATCTGGAGATCTTGGGGAAAGAAATCGTTGCCCCGAAGATGCCTTTCCCGATCCTCCGGTATCAAGATTGCCTGGAGATGCTGGCCTCCAAGGGCATGCAGTTGAAGGACGGGGACGACCTGGGGACAGAAGGGGAGAAGCTCATCGGGGAGATCATGGCCGAGGAAGGCCACGACATGTACTGGATAGTCGAGTATCCAGAGCTGGAGAAGCCGTTCTACATCATGGAGAAAGAAGGCACCCCGTATTCCTTCTCCTTCGACCTGGATTACAAAGGACAGGAAATTTCCTCCGGCGGGCAGAGGGAGCACCGCTACGAACAATTAGTGGAACGGATGAGGGCAAAAGGTCTGGACCCAGATTCTTTCCATTCCTATCTGGACGCTTTCCGCTATGGCATGCCTCCACACGGGGGATGGGGGATAGGCGTGGAGAGGCTGCTGGTGAAGATGTTGGACCTGCCCAACATCCGTGAGGCCATCATATTCCCGCGGGACATCAATCGCCTCACTCCTTGATTCATTTTCGGACAACCCCTGTAAAACCCTTTTTATTCATTTCTCTTAACCATTGATGATGGGAGAGATTTACGAGCGGGAGCTGAAGAATCTCCTCTGCGGGGATGAGAAGGCCCTGCACAAGATGACCCGTACCGGTGATGCTGATGAGAAGAACGGGTACATGCTACTCAAAGACAACCCATTCTTGGTCATCCGTGCCGCTGGCTCCTTGGGCGTGGACATCGTGGCCTTGAGATGGGATTTCAGTTTCCCCATCGAAGTGAAGAGCTCCCAGACAGACGTTTTACGTTTCAGCTCCAACCCCCGTCTGTCAGAACAGGCGGACCGTATGGCGGAGGATTGTTCCCGGTCCTGTCTCATACCTATGTACGCTTTCCGTCTGAAAGGCTTCAAGGGTGACCCATGGAGGGTGTTCTCCTTACCCATGGAAAGGGAATTGGAGGGGAGGATGGGGATGCTGCAGAGACGCATACCCCCCATCGAGCGGAACCAAAACGGCAATTACATCATGAGATGGCAGGATGGGCTGAAGCTCAGCAAGCTCCTATCCTACTTGGATTATGTGTCCGGGACATTGGAGTGAGGAGGCCGTCGGCACTCATAGGGCTCATCACCAGTCAGCCGGTTCATTCGTCATCCGGCCATCCTCGCTCCCATATGGAGGAACATTTATTAATCTTGAATTGAACACCGGGAGAAGGACGGATGCCCCTTGGATGCCTTGGCCTTTCTAATCATGGTTTTCTTGATCTCCTTCACCGGTGCCTTGTCCCCCGGTCCGCTGACTTTTGGGGCCATGGTCAAGGGGGTGGAGGATCCTTGGGCTGGCATCAAGGTCTCGCTGGGCCATAGCTTGATGGAGGTCCCGTTGATCGTGGCCATCTACCTCGGTGTGATGGCAATCGTCAATGATCAATTGCTCACGGCCATCGGGCTATTGGGAGGGTCCATACTGGTGTTTATGGGCATTCAGATGGTGAGGTCCAGGTCGGATATGGGTTCACAGGGAGAGGACAAGATGCGCAGCAGCGGGACCGTAGGCTTCCTGGCCAGCATCGGTAATCCATACACCTGGATATGGTGGTTGACCGTGGGTGCGGCATTGATTGCCCAAGCTGTCGGCTTCGGTATCTGGATGCTGCCATTGTTCATCGTGGCCCATCTGTCCACGGACTTCGTTTGGATCACCTTGGTGGCATTCAGCACCAACAAGTCCCGGGCGTTGCTTTCCGAGGGCTGGATGAGCCGCATAGTGGCAGGCGGAGGCTTGTTGCTTATGGCATTCGGTGCCTACTTCCTTCTCACATCCCTCTCCGGGATCAGCCTTTGAGCTGAAGCATCCGATCCAGGGAAGTTCTGGCTCGTTTAGCGACCGACTCATCTAAAACAACTTTCGTCCTCTCGTGACGCAGACAATCGAGGATGGAGGTCAGATCGGTCATTTTCATCATCGGGCATATAGCCACTTCGAAATCGTAGAACTCCTTAGCAGGGTTCTCCTGTCGCAACCGGTGGATGATTCCCCTCTCAGTGCCGATGATGAATTCCTGGGCAGATGAAGAGCGGGCCCTTTCCAGGATGCCGGCAGTGGATCCGATGAAATCCGCCAACTCCAAGGCCTGGGGCCGGCATTCCGGATGCATGAGGACCTCGGCCTGCGGATGCACTTCCTTCAAGTTGCGTACCATGGCAGGAGTTATGGCCTGATGAGTGGGGCAGTAGCCGTCCCAGAAGATGATGCGTTTTGCTGGCAACTTGCTCTGCACGTATGCGCCCAGATTGGCATCGGGTACGAAAATCACCACGTCTTGCGGCAGTGAATCCACCACATTCACGGCATTGGCGGATGTGCAGCAGATGTCCATCTCAGTCTTGGCGGCAGCAGTGCTGTTAACATAGCCAACAACGGCAGCGTCGGGGTTACCGGAACGGATGGAGATTATCTGATCGGGGGAGCACATGGATGCCATGGGACATAGTGCGTCCGGCTCTGGCATGAGGACTGTCTTCTCCGGGTTCACGATCTTGGCCCCCTCCGCCATGAACCTGACCCCGCAGAAGACAATGACCTCGGCATCTGTCTCAGAGGCTTTTATGGCCAAGGCCAGTGAGTCACCTACGAAATCCGCGATGTCCTGCACCTCAGGCAGGCAGTAATTGTGAGCCAATATGATGGCGTTCTTCTCCGCCTTAAGCTGCGTGATCTCCTTCCGAATATCCATCGGTGCAGGAATGATGGGCCTTGATTAAAAACTTGTCCGCTGTTCCCTAAAGGATGTGATGATTCCATGAAACTATTTATCCCGCTTGGGCCTATCCTGGCTATAGATGACGGACAGAGAAGAGAAAGCAAAAGCTTATTTCCAGTGTGATACCCGTGACCGGGCCATCTTCGAAGCCGGGATCAAGATGGGTACCATCTATCACCAGTTCGTGGGTGTTCCGGTGGACCTTAGCTCCGTAGACATCTTAGAACGGTCGATAGAGAGAGGCGTCCTGGTGCAACCTTATGTGGAATCCGTGTCCGTACGCATCGACCGCTCCCATTTCCGTTCCAAGAAGGACGAGTACGACTACGTCTCCCTCACCGGGAACATGTTGGACGTCACCCTGAGCATCCGCATAGATGATGTAAGGGTGATAGCAGAGATGAGGTATGTCAAGGAGCTGAACTACCCATTGATGTTTATAAGCGGCGTGGAATAGACGTGATTATACTACGATTCATTTAAAATCAAGTAATACGATACAGGTATTCCGATTTGCATCGTAGGTTCACCGGTGGAAGAGATGATTTCTAACTTAAAAATTGGCATTACAGGATTACCGGGGGCCGGAAAGACCCACGCACTGCTTCGTGTCGTGGAGATGCTGGAGTCCGAAGGCTACGCCATCGGCGGCATGGTGAACGAACCAGTCTTGGATGGGCGACGGAGAGTGGGTTTCTCTGTGAAGGATTGGAAAACCAAAGAGCTCTGCACATTCGCTCATCTAGACACTGAGAGCAAGGTTACCATCGGAAAGATGGGCGTGGATCTGGCGAAGATGGAGGAGGTGGGGGTGCAGGCTATCATGAACGCCTGTGACACCTGCGATGTCATCGTCGTGGACGAGGTGGGTCGGATCGAGGTGGAGAGCCAAGCCTTCGTGGACGCTGTGAAGCATGCCATGGACGTGGATAAACCTATGATTCTTACCCTACACAAGAAGTCACGCAATCCCCTTCTACAGGATATCCGACGCCGGGACGACGTCAGGATATTGGAGGTCACGCCCACCAACAGGAACCTCCTCCCTTACAAGATAATGCGTCTCATGAATGGAGAAATCATGTGATGCCGGAGTGCATCCAGATCACTGAAGGCCTGACTGAACTCCTTGTTCCTAAGGAGCACTCTCATGGCGGACCGGGGAAGCGAACCGGTGATGTCTTTTTCAATGCCCAGATGGCTTTCAACCGTGATGTCAGCGTTATGGTCATACGTAGCCTCGAAGACATAGTGGATGTCGCCGATGCCATGACTGCCACCGGAGCCCGGGCAGTACGCATCGCCAACGAGGTTCCTCGCACCATGGTGGTGGCTAACGACCTGGAGGAGAAATCCCGATGGTTCATCGAATCCAATGTGGCCTTGAACGGATTATCAAATTGTCAGACCAACATCCAGAACCTCTCTTGTCTGCTGGCTGAGAAGAGCTTCGACTATGTGGACCTGGACCCATTCGGTTCTCCCATACCTTTCTTGCAGGCCACCATTCGCGGTTGCCGGAAAAGAGGGGTCTTGGCCATAACGGCCACTGACACCGCGCCCTTGGCCGGCGCACATCGCGCCAAATGTCAGCGCCGTTACCAAGCCCGGCCACTGCGGGGCCCCATGTGCCATGAATCCGGCCTTCGCATCCTCATGGGCGCCATCGCCCGGGAGTTGGCACGCTTCGACCGAGGTATGGAACCGATACTTTCCTTCTATGCTGACCATTACTTCCGAAGCTACGTTCGGGTGAAGGAGGGAGCAGAGGCCGCCGATGACACATTATCGAAGCTAGGCTTCTATTCTTATGACCCATCGACATTGGAGAGGAACTTCTCATCTGTTAGCGATGCCGATCATGTCCACGGACCGGCATGGGGAGGACATCTGCACAATCCCGCACTTCTTTTGGATATGCATACTGACGGTTTGGCTACCCAGAAGAGAGTGGATAAGAGTCTTGCCATCTGGAGGAAGGAGCTCCCCACACCCATATTCTACGAGATCGGCGAGCTTGCATCCCACCTCAAGGTCCCCTCCCCCCGTCTGGAGGTCCTACTCGAAGCCTTGCGTTCCAATGGCAGGGCTGAGAAGTGCCATGTGACCCCAACGTCCTTCCGTACCGACCTCCCGCTTCCTACCATCAAGGACCTCTTCATCCAGGCATCTGGCCTTAAGGACTGGTATTGACAAACATTTATTATCGGTAAGTCAATGGCGCCGCCGGTGAGGTTTTGAGAACTCTCGCAGTGATAGGCGCGCAATGGGGAGACGAGGGCAAAGGCAAGATAACTGATTATCTGGCCGAGCAGGCGGACATGATTGTACGATTCCAGGGCGGCAACAATGCTGGCCACACCATCATGATCGGAGAGGAGGTCTTCAAGTTGCACCTCCTTCCCTCCGGGATCCTTAGACCTGACAAGTTGGCTGTGATCGGAAACGGTGTGGTCCTGGACGTTGATGGCCTGCTGGAGGAGATAAGCGCAGTGGAATCCTCTGGACGCTCCGTGGCCGGTCTGCGCATATCCGACCGGGCGCACATCATTCTCAACTACCACCGCAAACTGGATGGAGCGGAGGAGTCCTATCGGGGCAACAACACCGTTGGTACCACCAAGAGAGGCATCGGCCCCTGCTACCAGGACAAGATCGCCCGATACGGATTCCGGGTCTGCGACCTTCTGGAGCGAGAGACTCTGGAGGAGAAGGCCTCTTTCGTCCTTCCATACAAGAAGGACATCATGAACCTCATGGGTGAAGACTGCCAGTGCACCGTGGAGACCCTCACCGATCGCCTCTACGCCTGGGGCCAGCGCCTTAAGGACCACATCTGCGACTCTTCTGTACTGGTCACCGAGGCCATCGACCGCGGTGACAAGGTGCTTTTCGAAGGTGCACAGGGAGTCATGCTGGACATCGACTACGGCACCTATCCTTTCGTCACCTCTTCCAACACCGTTTCCGGCGGCATATCCACTGGCTCTGGCGTCTCCCCCAACCGCATCGGCCAAGTGATCGGTTGCCTGAAGGCCTACACCACCAGGGTGGGTTCCGGCCCCATGCCCACCGAGCTCTGCGACGACCTGGGCGCGGACCTCATGAAGAAAGGAGGGGAGTTCGGCACCACCACCGGCCGTGGCAGGCGCTGCGGATGGTTGGATCTGGTGGTGGCCAAGCACTCCGTCCGTCTCTGTGGCATTTCCTCCTTGGCGTTGACCAAACTGGACGTTCTGAACGGAATGGACAAGGTCAAAGTCTGTGTGGGATATGATATCGACGGCGAGACCGTCACAGAGTTCCCGGCGTCCCTGAAACGTTTGGCCAGGGCCATCCCCATCTATGAAGAGTTGGCTGGTTGGGACGGTTGGGAGTCCTCAGAAAAGGTGGCCAGCGCTGGCTACGATTCCCTGCCTCAATCCATGCGTGACTACGTGGACTTCGTGGAAGACTACCTACAAGTGCCCGCGGACATCATCAGCATCGGCAAGCGCCGTTCCGAGACCATAGACCGCCGCCGCAATTGGTGGAATTAATCCAATACAGCGCGGCGGTAGTCCCTTTCCTTCCCCAACGGCATGGTGGCATCTATGCCCACCTTCCAAGTGGTTCCGGAGGCGCTAGGGTCCAGCGATGAACCGGCGGCATCGGGCACACGTAGCATGCGGTTGCCCTGGAACCGGGTGGCCACCGCCCATTCCACCTGACGGTCATCGAAGATGTCGATATCATCATCCACGACTATGACCTGCTTGAGTGATGGATGGCCGGTGAAGGCGGCCATGATGGCGTTCATTCCATCCCCCTCCTTGTTCTTGGTTATGGAAACCACCCCATGCAACCAACAGCAGCCTCCTTCTGTAAGGCGTACAGCGTGGGTACGGGGGACGGCCTGACGGACGGTTTTGAACATCATGGGTTCCCGGGGCATCCCCATCAGAAGATAATGCTCGTAGCCCCCTGGCAGCAGGAGGTGGAATATTGGCTCCCGGCAGGTCCACATCTTCTCCACCCGGATGACTGGTTCTTTGCGGATATGGTCGTAGGTTCCGGTGATGTCTACGAATGGGCCCTCGTCTGCAGTCTCGAAGGTCAGCTTGGCCTCAAAAACGTAATCAGCGTTGGCTGGCACAGTTATCCCATTGTCTGTCTTCCCCACTGCCATAGGGGCTCCAGAAACAGATTTGCGGATGGCGCTGGCAACCTCCAGCTCATCCACTCCGAAATCCAAGGAGGTGGCAGCGGCCAAGAGGGCGCAGGGGCAGACCCCTACACATATGGCGATGTTCAACTCCTTGCCGGCCTTCTTGGCCAGTTTATGCATGGTGAAGAGATGGCGCGGCACCAGCCTCACCGCCAGATGGTTCTTGTCCATGACCATCATGCGGTGGAATGACATGTTCCTCTGCCCCTCGAATTCGGCAACGATCACTCCCGCGGTGATGTAACGACCACCGTCCTCCGGGAAGTACTTAGGTATGGGCAGAGAGAGTAGGTCCACATCCTCCGTCAACTTGTGGCGGAAATCCGGTTTGTCTGTGAACACGGTCGGTACAGGGTGGGAAATGGCATTGTCCAGATGCTTGGCGATATCCGCCACGGGGATGTTCATGGCCTTGGCCATCTTCTCCCTGGTGGACAATAGGTTGCCTGCGGCTTCTCCTCCATTGAGGTTCTTGAAGTGCACGGTCATGTCCTGGTCTCGCTGCAGGATGCGGGTGACATCGTTGGAATCGGAATCAACAGGTTCTTGCAATACCTGTACGTCATCCATCATGGACAGATGAGCTCTTACTGACATAGACCTATAAACCCAGTAGGCCTATAATAAGATGAGTGGGGAGAACCCGCTGGGTCTTCTCAAAGGTAATATATTGGCGCACGCTTTCGTCAATTCAATGTCAGAAGACCAGGTGGAGACCGTCGTCAGAAAGTACGCCCTGCAGAACGCAGTGTTCTTCAAAGGCCAAGCCAACCCCAAAGCAGTGGCGGGCAAGGTCCTGGGGGAACGTCCGGAACTGCGTTCCCGCTCCGCCGAGGTCCTGGAGATGGTGGGGTCGATTGTGGCAGAGGTCAACTCCCTAGGATTGGAGAGGCAGACTGCCGCTCTAGCGGATATGGACCCCGCTTTGATGGTGAAGCAGAAGAAAGAGCGACGCTTCGAGCTGCCTGAGCTGGAAGGGTCTGAGAAAGTGGTCATGCGCATAGCCCCTGGCCCTTCTGGACCGCTGCATATCGGCCACTCCCGAGTGGCAATCCTGAACGATGAGTACGTCAAGAGGTATGACGGGGTCTTGATCAACAGGCTGGAAGACACCAACCCGGAGAAGATCGATCCGGATGCCTACGATATGATTCCAGAGGACTTGGAATGGTTGGATGTGAAGGTGCACAGCACCGTACGCCAAAGCGAACGCTTCCACCTCTATTACGATACCACCCGTAAACTCATTGAGATGGGGAAGGCCTTCGTATGCATCTGTCCCGGGGATAGCCTGAAGGACTTGAAGGCCGAGATGCGGGGCTGCCCCTGTCGCGAACTGACTGTCGAGGAAAACCTGGAACGCTTCGACCGCCTGCTTTCCAATCACTATAGCGAGGGGGAGGCGGTGGCGGTCATAAAGACCGATATCGCTCATCCCAACCCTGCCCTGCGGGATTTCGTGGCCCTGCGTATAGTGGAACACCCTCATCCCCGCACTGGTGACAAATTCAACGTCTATCCTATGATGAACCTGTCTGTGGCCGTCGACGACCACCTCATGGGGATGACTCACGTCATCCGGGGGAAGGATCATCTCAACAACACCCACCGACAGGAATACATCTATGACTACATGGGCTGGGAGAGGCCTCGCTTCTATCACTACGGTCTGGTGAACATCCCGGACACTGTCCTCAAGACCTCCCTCATACGCCAAAGCATCAAAGAGGGTGATTACAGCGGCTGGGACGATGTCAGGACCGGGACCTTGCGGGCCTTGCAGAGGAGGGGCATAACCCCTGATGCCATCCGTCGTTATTGGATCGAGGGAGGGATCAAATCAGTGGATATGCAGTTCTCTTGGGAGAACCTGTTCTCCATGAACCGCGACGTCATCGATGATGCATCCAACCGCTATTTCTACGTGCCATCACCGCAGACCCTGCGCTTCCATGGCATCGACCGGGTGGAGTCACATGCCCCTCTGCACCCAGACCACCCTGAGCGTGGCGAGAGGCACATAATCATCAGGGAGGGCGACGACGTCTTGCTGTCCCCAGAGGACATGGCCTTGTTGCAGGGGTCGGGTATGGTCCGCCTCAAGGATCTCTGCAACATCGAACTGCAGGATGGTGCCCATTACGCCGGCACAGACCTATCCGTTTTGAAGAAGGGAGTCAAAGTGGTGCAATGGGTCGATCAGGGCTCCGCACCCATGGAGATCCTCATGCCCGACGGCAGCATCAGTTCCGGTAGGGTGGAGAGAGCCTTGATGGCGGAGAAGGGTGACACTGTGCAACTGGAGCGCTTCGGGTTCGTCCGACTGCACCATCATGGAGACAAGGTCTCCGCCGTCTTCGCCCACCGTTAGAGGATGTTCAGCCCCAGTATCAGATTGAACAATGCCCCCACTCCGAAAGCTAAGGAGATGGAGCAGAAGCTGATAACTAGGGTGTCTCTAAGGCCGAACTCCTTCCAGAGCACGGCCATGGTTGCCAGGCACGGCAGGTATATGGCCATCACCAGGCCGAAGATGAAGAACTGATCCGGGCTGAGATAGCTGGAGAGGTCGGAGACCGTCCCCACGGAGAACAGTGTTATGAGCATGCCCAAGGCCATCTCCTTACGTATCACTCCGACGATGAATGAGATGATGGTGACGGCAGGAAGGCCTAGAAGGCCCACGGTGAGGAATGTGAATGGGTCCACTATGAAGTTCAATGCATCATAGGCTATGAGAACCTCCACCCCGATGCTTCCCACGAACAAGAGAGGGAAGGCGATGAGGAAGAAGTCCTTGCTGCGGGACCATGTCTTGAAAGCCACGTTACGGATGGTGGGCAGGCTCAACTCCGGTATCTCCATGGCCAGATAGGTGGGCTCGTACTGGAGCCAGCGGTCCATCATCCTTCCGAGGATCAGCATGATCGAAAGCAGGACCAGGAATATCAACGCCGCATAGCCGATGCCAGCGAAACGTCCGGTTATGCCCAGGATGATGGCCATCTGGGCTGAGCAGGGTACGGTCATGACGATGAGGGTGGCTAGGATCAACCTCTCCCTCTTGGTGCCAGCGGTGCGGGTGGCCAGTACCGCCGGCACGGTGCAACCCAATCCCACCATCATGGGGATCACGGCACGGCCATGCAGGCCGATGCGGTGCATAACGCCGTCCAACAACACCACTGCCCTAGGCAGATAGCCGGTGTCCTCCAGTATCCCCATGATGATGTAGAACACCATGATGTAAGGTATCACCAGAACCAGGATGGCCATGATGCTCTGGTCAACTCCGGTGGCCACTGTCTCCCCTAGGGCCCCTCCTACGGTGGCCCCCCAGGTGATGATGGCGTCACCGACCAGATCATCGTAGATGCCAGAGATGAGTTCGTCCAGCAATCCACCTAACATCACGATGCCCAGGAAGAGGCTGCTGAGAACAGCAATGAGGATGGGTATGCCGGTGAGAGGATGGAGGGTGAGGTCGGAGACCTTCTCTTGCAGGGACGGTCCACCTTTGAGGGGCTTCTGCACCCCCCTCAATATCCTTCCTGCCTCTCCGTAACGGTCCCGGTTGATATGCACATCGATGCTCTCATCGTGAGTTATCTTGAAATCATCAGCGATGACCAGGGCCCGATCCCTCATCTCATCCGGCAATAGTATGGAGACATACTCGTTGCCTTCCAGCAGTTTCACCGCCGCCCCCCTTTTGGGATACGGCAAATCACCGGTGACCATGGCGACCAATTCGGTGAGATGCGCTTCTATGTGCCCGTCATAGCGCACCTGGAACGATGTCCGAGGGAGCTCAGGGCTGAGCATGGCATCCGCCAGCATCTCGATGCCCTCCCCATGCTTAGCGGATATGGGTATGACCGGTATCCCCAGTTCCTGGTGCAAAGCCTCCACATCCAGTGTGAATCGTCTGCGCGCCAGGTCCATCTGGTTCAAAGCCAGTATCACCGGGTATCCCAGCTCGATCAATTGGAAAAGCAGCACCAGCGATGGTTCCAAACGGGTGGCGTCCGCCACCAGTATGACCCGGTCAGGGTGCTCGTCCTCCAGCATACGGAGGGCCACCACCTCGTCCTCAGACTCCCCGGACAAGGAGTAGGTCCCCGGGAGGTCGTGAATATGGGCCTTATGACCGTTCCGGAGAACCGTGCCCTCGTAGAACTCCACCGTCGTCCCAGGATAATTGCAGGCTAGCACGCCAACGCCAGTGAGACGGGTGAACAGGGTGGACTTACCAACATTGGGTTGTCCCATCAAAGCTACTTGGATTTCCTTGTGCGCCTGCATGGTATCAATCCCTGTCCACGAAGATGAGGTCGGCGTAATCCCGGTCCAAGGCCACACGGCTGTCACCGATACGGAGCACTAAGGGTCCTTTGAAGGGAAGGTCGTTCTCCAAAACTATCCGCCTACCGGGGACGAAACCCATGGAGATCAGCTTACGGATCTTTTCGGCATTCTCACAACGCAGGTGCGATATGACCGCGGCATCACCTTCATTCATGCTAGCCACGGTGTCCTGCGTCAAGCTGTGGTTCACGCAGATCCCGTCACAGGTATCGTCACATCCCGTGCACTCCTCCGGTTCACCGATGATGCGGCAGAGCTTCTGAGCGGCGCTATCTGAGAGGACATGCTCCAGTTTGCAGGCCTCTTCGTGAGCGGTCTCGGCATCGGTGTCCAGGATGTTGACCAGGAAACGTTCCATCAGCCGGTGCTTGCGCCTTATCTGTTTGGCATGCCGCTGTCCGGCCCGGGTGAGTCGGACACCGCGGTACTTCTCATAGTCCACCAGGTTCTCCTCCGCCAGCCGACGCATCATCTCCGTGACGCTGGCCGGAGATACCTTCATGAACTGGGCGATGTCATTTGTTTTGGCAACGCCCCCTCCCTGGGTGAGCTTGTGAATGCAGATGAGATAATCCTCGCGGCTACCGGTGACCATCACGTTTCGTTATGCCTAAAATATATATAATCGTTGCCAGAAGGAGGTTCAGGTCAGAGGTCCCGGAAGGGGACCAGGTCACAACAGGTGCAGGCGAAGCACATGGTGCGGTAGGACCGGGGATCCAGGCCATAATCTTGCAGAATGCGTTTGTGTTCCCGCGCCAAGCGGGTCATCCTCTCCACGCTGGGAGGCTCCATCTTCCCCAAAGCGGATTCCAAGTAAGGGCGATTGGTCTCATTGAGGGTCAACATCCGCAATCCAGCAGCCACGCCCATCGATGCCAACCTCTCCACCGTCTGCAGCAGTGATTGGTCGGTCTCTCCCATGCCGTAGATGATGTTGGACGCCACCTTCCCTGGTCCGAATACATCAACGGCATCCTCCAGCATCCTCCATATGAGACCATGGTCCAGATCTGGGCACACGATGCGGAAGATCTCTGGGTCAGGGGACTCCAGGTTGATCTTGATCTCATCGGCCCCAGCCTGGTGCAGGAGCTCGATCTGCTCTCGGACCTGGACATAAGGCTCCACGCCTATGATCATATCCGGGATCTCCTGACGAACGTGACGGACGCAATCGGCCATCCTCTCCACGGTCTCCTGGACCGACCCATACACCCCGGAGGTGACGGACAGCGAGAGGACCGGCATGCTGAGCATGGCCTCCTTGGTCATCTGCACGATCTTCTCCTTGGTCAGACCTTTGGTGGCGTTGACATCCAAAAGGGGAGAGTTGCAGTACAGGCAATGATACATGCATCTTTGGTCCAGATTGAAGAAGGCCTGCTCGGGGGAGTGGAACACCACCGGTCCGATTTCCACCTCATCCAAGAAAGGCAAACCGTGTCGGTGCAATATGTAGCCGTCATCGCCCACGATGAGCTGGAACTCCGCCTCCTCCTGCACGATGGCCTTCTTCACCCTCAGCCCATGGAACATGAACACGATGGACCTCTTCCCTGCCCCCGGACCTGCCGTGGACCTCGAGATTCGGAAGGGCACCTGGAAACCGGGAGGCAGCTGCACCGCCCCTCCTCGCAGGAGAATGGCCTTCTTCTCGGTCAGACCCTCTTCCATTTCGCCCCCTTGCCGGAATCCTCCAGCTGGAAGCCCGCATCCTTCAAGCGGTCCCTTATGAGGTCGGCGGCCTGGTATTGCTTACCCCGTCGCAACTCCTCCCTGATGCCGATGATGACCTCCATCAGGATATCCACATCGTCAGATCCCTTGTCATCCGGAAGGATGGCCAATACTTGGTCCAGCTCCTCCAGGAGGGAGATTGCAGCAGCTGCGCCTTCGGCAGATAACCTGGATTCCGCCATGGCGGAATTGGTCTCCCGCACCATCTGGAATATAGCGGATAAGGCGCCACGGCTGTTGAAATCATCGTCCATCTGCTCCGTGAAGTCCTGCCGACAACGCTCCAGAACCTCGGACATATGCTCTCCACCAGTGGCTTGACGGGAATAGGCTTGCAGCTCCCGATAATTGTTCCAAAGCCTCTTCAGACTGGATTCCGCCTCCTGCAGTGCCTCCTCGCTGTAACCCAAGGGGCCACGGTAGTGAGTGTTGAGCATGTAGAACCGCAGGGTCTGTCGACTGTGCTTCTCCAGTACGTCCCGTACCCGGAAGAAGTTCCCGAGGGACTTGCTCATCTTCTCATCCTTGAACTGCACCATGCCGTTGTGCATCCAATAACGAGCCAGACTGGTTCCTACCGCCGCCTCTGTCTGCAATATCTCGTTCTCATGATGAGGGAATATGAGGTCGTTGCCTCCTCCGTGTATGTCTATGAGGTCTCCCAGATGCTCCCGGATCATGGCCGAGCATTCGATGTGCCATCCCGGCCGGCCTACGCCCCATGGGGACTCCCAAGCTATCTCTCCCGGCTTGGCGGCCTTCCAGACCGCGAAATCCATGGGGTTCCGCTTCTGCTCATCCAAAGTCACACGGCCAGATGACACCATGTCCTCCAGTTTCTGTTTGGTGAGCCGACCGTAGTCTTGGATCCGGTCCACGGAGAAGTAGACGCTGCCGTCCGGGGTGCTGTACCCATACCCGCGTTCGATGATCTGCTCGACCATCTTCACTATGCTGTCCATGCTCTCGGAGGCCTTGGGGTAGATATCGGCCCTCCTGACTCCCAGTGCATCCACCTCATGGAAGTACCTCTGGATGTATCGGGCGGAGAGTTCCAGGGGTGGGACCCCTTCCTCGTTGGCACGGTTGATGATCTTGTCGTCCACATCGGTGAAGTTGGTGACATGGGTGACCTTGAAGCCCCGGTAGCGGAGGTAACGTGCCACCATGTCGAATACGATGATGCTGCGAGCATGCCCGATATGGATGTCGTCATAGACCGTCACGCCGCAGACATACATCATCACCTCCCCCTCCTTAAGGGGGATGAAGTCCTCTTTCTGGTTCGACAGGGAGTTGTACACCTTGATAGCCACTTCAGATCCTCCTACCTAGGCAAGCGAAATTCATATTTCATCCTTCCCCGCAAGTGCGCCCTCCAGTTGAACCACCCTCTCCCGCAGACGGGAAATCTCCTCTTCCATGTTGCACAGGGCATCCTTGAGAGGGTCAGGCAGGTCATCGTGGCAGAGGTCACGGTCGGTACGGATGCCTCCCATCTTGATGACCTTTCCCGGTATGCCTACGACCGTGGACTCCGGTGGGACGTCCTTCAGCACCACCGAGCCCGCTCCCACCCGGGTGTTGCGGCCTATGCGGATGTTGCCGAGGATGGTGGCATCGGCGCCGATGACCACGTGGTCCTCGATAGTGGGATGGCGTTTCCCTTTCACGGAAGAGACACCGCCCAACGTCACCCCTTGGAATATGGATACATGGTCGCCGATGACGGTGGTCTCCCCTATGACGACGCCTGTGGCATGGTCTATGAAGAAATCCTCCCCGATCTCAGCACCCGGATGGATGTCTGCACCGGTGAGGACGTGGGCCAGATAGTTCAGGAAACGGGAACGCTTGATCTTCCCTTTGCCCCATAGCTCATGGCTGAGCCTGAACAGCGTCACAGCATGCAGGCCGGGATGGAACCAGATGGCGTCTGAACGGTTCTTTATGGCGGGATCCCGGTTCAGGACCGCCTGCAGGTCACTCTCTCGTATCATACGCCCTCCTCCTTGAACAACGGGGTGCTCAGATACCTCTCGCCGCTGTCTGGTAGCACCACCAGCACCTGTTCCCCCGGATTCATGCGCGAAGCCACTGCGAGGGCCCCTTTCAAGGCTGCACCGGAGGATATGCCAGCCAGGATGCCTTCCTCTCTCGCCAAGCGGCGGGTGGTCTGCAGGGCGTCCTCATAGCTGATTGTCAACACCTCATCCAGAACCCTGCGGTCCAAGTTCGGCGGTATGAAATTTGCGCCTATCCCCTCGATACGGTGTGATGCGGCCTTTCCTTCACTGATGAGAGGGCTCTCGGCCGGCTCCACTCCGATTATCCGCACATCTGACTTGAAATTCTGCATGGCTCTGCCTATCCCGGTGATGGTCCCACCCGTTCCTATACCGCATACCACTGCCCGTACCCCCGGGAGGTCACGGAGTATCTCCCGGGCCGTGCCCACATAATGAGCCATGGGATTGGAGGGATTGCGGAACTGCTGAGGCATGTAGTACCCGTCCTTTCCGGCCAACCTCTCCGCTTCCGCCACAGCCCCGGTCATGCCTTCGGATGCCGGGGTGAGGACCAATTCCGCCCCGTAAGCCTTCAATAAAGTTCGCCTCTCGACGCTCATGCTCTCTGGCATCACCAAGACGGCCCTGTACCCTTTCACCGCCGCCACCATGGCCAATCCGATGCCGGTGTTCCCGGACGTCGGCTCCACCAAGGAGTCGCCTGGCTGGATGATTCCACGGGATTCGGCATCCTCCACCATGGAAAGGGCCACCCTATCCTTGATGGAACCGCCAGGATTGCGGGACTCCATTTTCACGAAAATCTCCGCTGGGAGGCCTTCGCCCATTCGGTTCAACCTGATGATGGGAGTCTCCCCGATAGTCTTCAGGACGTCGGTATGGATCATGGGTACCGCCATGTCATGGATAAGTCCTGCCTTTAAGGTTTCTAAGAAGAGTAAAAGTGAGAGGGGGTTGCCCCCCTCAGTTCATTAGGCCTGCGGCACGGAGCTCGGCAGCGATCTTGTCCACGGCGCGCACCACGTCCGGCGGGACCTTGGCGCCAGTGCAGACCATCTTCCCGGAACCGAATAGCAGGACCACTACCTTGGGGTCATCCAAGCGATAGACCAGTCCGGGGAACTGCTCGGGCTCGTACTCCACCTTCTCCAGGCCCAGGGTGATGGCCACGGTGTTCAGGTTGATCTCCTGCTCCAGATCGGAGGAGGCCACGATGTTCTGCACCTCGATATTGGGCTCGATGGTGATGAATATCCCTGCCTTCTCGATGTCTTTGGCCACCTTGCCGATGGCCACCTTGACATCATCAAGGCTCTTGGCCCCAGTGCAGACCACTTTTCCGCTGCGGAACAACAATGTCGCAGTCTTGGGGTCTTTCAGCCGGTAAACCAATCCAGGGAACTGCTGGGGGTTGTACTCCGCCCCGTCCAGGGCCAGTTCGATAGCGGTGAGGTCTAGTTCCTGACCCAAAGAGGTCGAAGCCACAACGTTCTCAATTTTCATCTTAGCCATCAATTCACCTTTTCCGGTGTATTTATAAAGGTATTTAAAAAGCTTTTCCAACCTGGAACATGGTTGGGAACGATGATGATCACCTAGCCAAGGAATTCAATACCCGGTCCAGGAGCCTCATGGTCCCCTCCAACCCAAGCACGGGCTCCGGGCGTAGCTGGACGCTCCGCAGCCCAGGATAAATTATGTCCAAACCATTGTCGGTCAACCCTTTTGCCATCAAGGCCGCGATGGTGTTGCCGTCTGCCAACGCGATATCCACCGGGGATTCCATCAGGTCATCGTCCAATCCCGTCAACCCATGCCGCGACAGATAGGAATCGATGGGTCCACGGTCACCGCTGCATACCTTGACTGCCACGGGCACCATTCCCAGATAGGAATGCAGGGCCTCTATCACGGGCAGGGCCAACGAGGCGTGTGCGGACACGGAGAAGGTCCGGCCTTTGGGTAGCCCCGTTGCAGCATTCAGGCGGGATATCTCCCGATAAGCCAGACGTCGACGGCTCTTAATCTCGCCCATTGCTGGACCAGGATCGGCATCCAGCTGCGCACATATGCCAGCCACCCAATCCTCCAGGGCATCGAAACCCAGAGGACAGCGGTCGAAGTCGACGTGTGGAACCCCCAGCTCCTCCTCGTACCAACGGCATATCCGGGAGCAGAAGTCCTTGTCCACAACGACGTTCAGGCTGGATGATGCGGATTCCCTGATTTCGGATGCCGTCCATCCGGCGCCGATGGCGATGCACAGCTCCAGACCGCATAGATGCAATAGATGGCGCAGGTCCTGCAGGCTGTCCTCCCAGCCCAGATGCCATATCGATAAACCGAGCAGGTTCACCTGGCCTATCTTTCTCTCCTTAGGCTGCAGATCCATAGCCTCCAGAATCGCCAGAACCCCTCTTTGATATCCTTCGCTGATGCTCTCGGAGTATCCGGGGCTCTCCATCCTGGCCACCGGTATGTCTTGGGAATCCACCCGCAGGCCCTCACCGATCAAAGAGGCCCCAGGAGAGTTCACCACGCCGATGAAGTCCGGCCGTCTTTCCTCCACGGCTCGGAATATTCTATGCAACTTGCCCTCTGCACCCATGATGTAATCGTGGGAGTCCATATAGGTGCATGGTATGCGGGGCTGACCGAAGTAGAACTCCGTTACATGTTGCAGAGGATTGAATGAGATCTCCCTCTGGAACATGGAATCGGACAAGGATGCCGGATAGTACTTACATCCCGTAGGGCCATTCAAGATGGTCACGGAGTTCCGCACACCCTCCAAAGCAAACAGGGCTCCCAGCAACCCATCTGGCATCTGATGTTCAGAAGGCATCTTTCCTCCATCCCTCTTCCACGGGAGCCCGTAAGGACAATGCCCACTCCTCGGCCATGTTCAACGCCCCCAGATGACCGAGGTCCGGTACCAATGGTACCTTGAACTGATGGATCGGGAGGTCCAGCTGCGTGAGGTAAGTGGTGAGCAGAAGCTGAGGTGAATGCTTACGGACATCCTGTTTGACCTCTGCCACGTCATAACTGGATTCGAATTCGATTATGTCCCGATGCTCGTTCACCACATCATAATCCATGGAGTGGTCCGCCCTCTCCAGCACTCTGACCCTCTGGATCTCCACTTCTAGGTCTATCAACAAATCCACCAGCCAATCGATGTCCTTATGCATGCTCAGCACGTAGACAGAACGACCTTTGAGGTGGGGCTTCAAGGCCTCCAGCCGCTCCTGGTACTCCGACCTTATCCGGTCCATCGTGTCATCCAGCCTATCAGTAATGCCGGCCTGCTCTGCCAAGCATCGTAGCCATCTTTCTGTCCCTCTCATTCCTGGCTGCACCGCCAATGGGCTGAATGTGGCTCCCTGTTCTTTCACCAGGTAGTCTTTTAACACCATGGCGAAACGGTCAGTGCTCATGAGCAAGGACAGAGGAGCCCTACGGAAGGCACGTATCTGTTCCAAAGAAGAATCACCGATGTAACGGCAGTTGACCTGCAATCCCAACATGGATATCAGCCGTGACACGGCCTCTATGTTGGCATGACAATTGCTGGCGATAGGCTTGATGCCCACAAGGTTGACCGCCTCTGGGGATTCTTCCACATCCTGTTCAATCAGGCAACGTGACAAGCCGATGCAGGCATCGATCACTCCCTGCATATGGTCCCCCTGCATGTTACCATCCTCGATTAGGGGGATGAACGTCACGTCAGGATTGGCGAGACTCATCCTTTCCATGGTCTTGACGACATCATCCCCGATGATCCCGGCAGGACAGGAGGTAATGACCGCGATGTTCCTAGAACCCTCATTGATGCATTGCTCCATCTTGTCTTGCAGGGCTGATACCCCTCCGAATACCATGCAGGACTCCTGCATGGAAGTGCTATGAACGTCGGTGTCCAGGAAAGAACGGACCAAGGTGCCCTCACGCAGGAACGACCGCCTGACGCCGTTGGATGCCAGCTGATATGCGAGATGGGCACAACTGTCGGGACCATGCAATATGGTTGTCAGGTCTTGCACGGACATGCATATGGCCGCTGCCCCTGAGAACGCACATCCATGCAGTATCTCGCCCTTGTCCACATTCCGGGAGGTGTAACGCAGGACGGCCTTCTTACCCTCATGGGCCAATTCAGGAGTATCAGCTGTTTTCACAGGACTCCTCACCGATGAGATGCCCAGAACCACTGATTCCAAGTCTTGCTCAGAAAGATGATGGGCGGTGTGCCTCCTTCCGGAAAGAACCTCGGAAGCCAGCCCGTGGAACACCTGGGACAATTCTCCCTCCGGTTTCAGTTCCACCAGTGTGACACCTTCCTTCTCAGCGGCCAGGAACAAAGGGGAACGAGGAACGCTGGCAACCACCGGGACGCCGACAGCCTGGGAGAACCTCTCCACCCTTTCCTCTTCTTCCTGGTCCCCACGGCTGTTGAAGATGATGCCCCCGATACGGTGCGGGTCGTAGTTCGCCACTCCTCGGAGTATGTTGTTTGCAGCATACAGAGACATGAACTCGCCGGAGGTGACCACATAAACCGTGTCAGCGTACTCATCCCTCAGGGGGACGGCGAAACCGCCACACACCACATCCCCCAAGACGTCATAGATGGTAATATCGTGCTCCAATCCCTCAATGCCCAATTCCTCCAGGAGGTCGAAGGCGGAGATGATGCCCCTGCCTGCACAACCCACCCCTGGCTCCGGACCACCCGCCTCGACACAATGGCATCCTTGGAAGCCTGTGCCCATAACATGGTCCAGCCTTCTCTCTTGAGGCGGTGTGTAGCGTAGATAATCGAGAACTGTGATAGGTGGAGAACCGTTGGTCAGAAGCCGAGTGGAATCATGTTTGGGATCGCAACCGATCTGCAGGACCCTCTGGCCTCTGAGGGTAAGGGCAGCGGTGAGGTTGGAGGAGATTGTGGATTTACCGATGCCCCCTTTGCCATAGAGGGCAATCCTCCTTCGTCCATTTGATTGGATGGATATATCATCCATTGTCATCAAAGAATCTATTCGATATATTTATAACCAACGAAATAAGAAACGGATGCTCCAATGGAGAAAGATATGGGGCCGGGAGGGAGAATCGAACTCCCGTCTGCGGATCTGCAGTCCGCCACATGGCCGCTATGTTATCCCGGCTTCAATGCGGCAATCCTCGAAAGGATATTTCATACTTTCTATGCCCTCTATTACTCTGGACACTCATTGACATCTCAAAAAACAATAATACCTGGAACCTGTTGCCGTAACCTGGATGTTGCCCATTCATTGCAAGGATCTATCCGTGAGAGAAGTTTCTCACCCCCTCACACCAGAAGGCATAGCACAAGGCATGGCGAGCAAGAAAGCCTATGTGCGCTCCGATTTCCTGGTACTCAAGAATGGGGAGGACTATGCGGTCCTGAAGATAGAAAAATCCGGTGGCAAGGAACTCTTCCAGTCGATCTTGGGCTATGATGTGATCTCGTACCCCGAGGACACCATCTTCATTCAGGATCCAAGCATGGACATCCTGAATCCCTCCGCTCTGCTACGGCTTTCCATGCAGCATCCCGGTAAGACCTTGGTGGTGGAGGGCGTCTTCTCGCATGTTAATTTCGTACATGGGCTGGAACCTCTGCACTTACGGGTCCTAGATAACATCCCCCCTGCGCCTTCTAAGTTATCCTGCTTGGTTCGACAGTCCATGGACTCCGGTTTCCTAGACCTCCCCATCCTGCCCCAGGTTGTGGACATAGACATGCAAGAGAAACTGGAGGAAGTCAACACCGAGGCCGTTATGTTCCCCTGCAAGGTATCTGGCCTCAAAGCAGATAAACCAGTCTACTTCTTGGATCAGGCACCACAGCTGACGCATGATGTCACTCTCATCGGCTGCCATCTGTCACAACGGATTTTCGAGTCCCTTTACCGTAAAAAGGTGCCCTTCGTCAACGTCTGCCCCGCCGATTTCATTCCTGATGATGATGTGCCCACCATCATCAAATGCTGCAAGATCAAGAACGGGCACCAGATCGATGGTAATGTGGCAAAGGTCCCTTGGGGGGCCACTGTGCCAGAGGTCACCCGGGCCATAGAGGCTTTGTTCTCAAGGTCGGAATAGGCTCCGACCATGACGGAATGCCTCGTAACCCTCTTCCTGTTCACCGGCTTTACATAGCGCTTCGCCCAAAGCGTACCAGGCATCCACATCTTCGGGATTATCGGCAACATGCTTCCGAAGATGGCTGATGGATTCCTGCAACAAA
Source organism: Candidatus Methanomethylophilaceae archaeon (assembly GCA_028694055.1). Taxonomy (GTDB): domain Archaea; phylum Thermoplasmatota; class Thermoplasmata; order Methanomassiliicoccales; family Methanomethylophilaceae; genus JAQUUA01. The sequence continues at coordinate 28,853 of JAQUUA010000001.1, forward strand.
CCCCTTGATGCCAGCTCACGACCGGCGACCGCCCCCCTCTTCTCCTCCCATAAGACACGGCGCATCTCTTTACAGGCATTCTCCATGATAATGGAAAGGGCGTTGTTGCTCAACCAGGGATAACGGGACTGCAGTTGCTCCCCGAAGCGGACCACCTCTTCCGGTATCAATTCCACATCCGGACCATGGAACAAGGACCTAGGTACGTTCAGGGTCAATTTACCATGATGGACTATGATGTGTCCAATAGGTGCCTTTCGATTCTGCTGCATACCTCAGGGAACCAGGATCACCGGCTTCTTGGTGTGACGGAGTACGTGGTCTGCCACGCTTCCAAGGAGCATCTCCGCTATGCGTCTTTCATTAACCCCTTTGTAGCCCATCACTATGGCCTCATATTTAGAGGACATTTCCAGAATGACCTTCTCGGGATCGCCGATCTGCACGGAAACTGTGTAATCAAGCTTCCTGGATTGTAGAATCTCAATGGCTGGATTCAGACGTTTGCCGGTGATGCCGCTACCTGGGTCCTTGATGTCCTCTCCCATAGCCACGGCCTCCTCCTTCTTCACCACATGCAACAGGGCGATCCTGCCTCTCAAGCAGGATGCCATGCTGGCCAGATACTCGGCGGCTCGATAAGAATTCTCCGACCCGTCAGTGCATAACAGGAACATCTTGTCTTCATCCATGGTCATCCTTGCATCACCGAATCCAAAGCCTATAGGCCATTGGAGCAGATAAACATAATGCCGTACCCAGAGCCTTGTGGCTAGACCACGGATAAATAGATATAATCATCTATATGTTGCCCGAGAACATGATTACGGAATGCCCTTACAACCCACAGCCTAAGGTGGGGAAGGTCATCGTATACGATTCCACCTTGAGAGACGGGGAACAGATGCCAGGAGTGGCATTCCGTCATGAAGATAAATTAAAGATAGCCAGCATGCTCAGCGAGGCAGGTGTGCCAGAGATCGAGGCTGGATTCGCTGCCGTCTCCCAGCATGAGCTGGATACCATCAAATCCATAACGGGCCTGGGACTGGATGCCAAGATACTCAGCCTTTCCCGCGCCCGTCAATCAGACATTGATTGTGCCTTGAAGGCCGGTGTTGACATTGTCCTACTGTTCGCAGGCACTTCAGACATCCACCTCCGCTACAAGTACGGTCACATCGTCAATCATGACGAGATACTGTCTCAGTCCGTGGATGCTGTGGAGTATGCTAAGTCACATGGGGTTAAGGTCAGCTTCAGCTGCGAGGACGGCACCCGTACGCCATTCGACTTCCTGTTAAGAATGTACAAAGCTGTCGAAGATGCAGGTGCTGACCGGCTGGGCATAACGGACACCCTAGGCTGCATCACCCCGGAAGGAATCTCGAAACTGGTACGGGATGTGAAAGCCAAAGTCAAACGTCCAGTTTCTGTTCACCTCCATAACGATTTCGGCCTAGCCAACGCCAATGCGTTGTCAGCAGCGATGGCAGGTGCTGATGCCATCACCACCACTGTCAATGGCATGGGAGAGAGATGCGGTAACGTTCCCTTGGAGCAGTTCGCATCCTCCATGTTCTTCCTCTACGGAGTGGATTTGGGGATTGACCTCTCACATCTCACGGAGATATCCCGGCAAGTCTCTCAAATGGCTCGCTACCAATGCTCTGTGAACCACCCCATCACCGGTGAGAACGCTTTCTCACATGAATCGGGGATTCATGTAGCAGCGATAATGAACCACCCCTCGACCTACGAATACATCGACCCAGAGAAGGTGGGCAACCGCCGTCATCTGCGTTTGGGTAAACACTCGGGAGCCAGCTATCTAAAGAAGAGGCTTGCGGACCTGGGATATGAATGCACGCCCTCTCAACTCAACCTCATCCTGGACGACGTCAAGTCTCTGGGTGAGCAACAAGGAAGAGTGGATGACCAAGAGTTCCTGAGCATTGTCAAGAGAAACCTAAACTCATAACCTTACTCTTCTTCCAGCCACATCCCTCTTGAATTTACCGAACTCCTTCAGCTTCTCCAGGGTCGCAGAGTCGAAGACTGGACCCTCGGCACAGACCCTTTGGCCATCCACGACGCAGGAGCCGCAGAGACCGACTCCGCATTTCATGAATCTCTCCAGCGACAGTTGGCACTCCAAACCCCTCTCCATGCAGGCTTGGTGCAGATAATACAACATGACCTCTGGACCGCAAGCCGCCACCATATCGTAGCTGCCTTCGTCCAGTACTTGGTTCATGAGCTGGACGGCATTGCCATGGAATCCAACGCTGCCGTCATCGGTGGACACCCAGACGTTTTTAGTATATTCACGGCACTCGGAGAGGAAAACCAGTTCATCCTCCTTGCGGGCCCCGATGATGAGGTCGGCTCCGGTGCTGCGCAATAGCGGCATCATAGCGGCCATGCCCACACCACCGCCCACGATCAATATCCTTCCATCGGGACGGAAACCACGACCGTAAGGTCCCCTGACACTGATTCGGTCGCCTTCTCCCATGGTGTGTAGGAAACGGGTGGTCTCCCCGATGGCCTTGATGGAGATGCTTTTCTCCGGTCCGATGGTCGATAAAGACATGGGCACCTCGTCCAGACCCGGTATGCACACCATGACGAACTGACCAGGTGCGGCCTCCGCGTCCCAGTCGAAGAAGAGGGAGACCACATCCGAGGACTCACGGCGGATCCTTTTGATCATCACAGGCTCATTCATGCGCCACCCCCGTCATGTCATGGATGGAGGAGTAACCATAATCACGCATGAAAGCCAGCATTCCGTCGCATATCTCTCCGAATACTTGGACGCCCTTGTGGCCTATGGCACTGCCGACCTGAAAAGCGCTGGCCCCGGCCATTATGTATTCCACCGCATCCCTCCATGATGTGATACCACCCACTCCGATTATCGGGATGTCCAGGACGGAATAGAGATCGAAAACCGCCCGCACCCCGACAGGTTTGACGGCTGGACCGGACAGACCCCCGAAACGGTTCCTTAGGATCGGCCTGGCGGATTCCGGGGATATGGCCATGGCTTTCAGGGTGTTGATGGCCACCACGGCGTCCCCTCCGGCCTCCTGTACCGAATTCCCGATATCCATCAAGCGATGCGTGTTGGGCGTCAGTTTGGCGAATACCGGCACCCGGACGGAATCCTTCACCGAGGCCACGATGGCCTTCACCACTACTGGGTCGATGCCCATCTCCATCCCGTAACCGCTGGCGTGAGGGCAGCTGAGGTTCAGTTCCACCGCTGCGGCCCCCATGTCCTCCATCCTGCCGGCCAGAAGGGAGAAGTCGCCTTCGCAGGATGCGAAAATGGAGCCGATCACAGTCACTCCCGCTCTAACTGCCACTTCCATCTCCTCTCCGAAGGCATCGATTCCAGGATTGGGGAGGCCCATGGCATTGATGTAACCATAATCCAACTCAACCAGAGTGGGATTTCCATGTCCATCCTTGGGCTCCAACCCGATGGATTTGGTAACCACAGCTCCCGCGCCACTCTCCATCATCTTGATCATGGAGTCCCCAGTCTCATCCATGATGCCAGAGGCTACCATGCTGGGGTTCTTCAGACGGAGACCGGAAACGTTCACCTTCAGGGATGTCATATTCAACCCCGTATGTGTGGAAGCGGATTAAACTACTTTCCCTCTCGTAATCCTTTCAGGACCTGGGAGAATGAATCCAGGAAATAGTCCGCCTCGTCCATGGTGCTGAATCGGGAGAGGCTTACCCGGAGTACTGACAGGGCCTCCTCGGGTGGAATGCCCATAGCGGTGAGCACATGGGACGGTTCCACGCTCTCTGCCGTGCATGCTGATGCCGTGGAGGTGGCCAAGCCCATGTCGCTGAGCGCGAAGACCACGTCTTTACCCGAAATCCCAGGGAAACGAAGATGCACATTGTTGCATAGACGTCTTTCCCTGGGGCCGTTGAGAGCTATTCCATCCATCTGCATGGCTCCGTCTATGATGTGGTCGCGTATGGAAGTCATTCTGCGGATGTCTTCCTCTCTTCCTTCCATGGCCAATTCCACCGCCTTGCCCATACCCACTATTCCAGGCACGTTCTCGGTAGCTGGACGGAGGTTCCCCTCCTGTCCGCCTCCATAGAAGAGGGGTTTCAACTTAACACCGTTTCGGACGTAAAGGGCGCCGATCCCTTTCGGCCCATGGAACTTGTGGCCGGAGATGGATAGCATGTCGATCCCCATCTTCTGCATATCCAGATCCATCTTGGTGAACCCTTGCACAGCATCGGTATGGAAAAGAACGCCTTTCTCCTGGCAGATCGCAGCCAAGTATGGGACATCTTGCATGCTCCCCACCACGTTGTTGGCCGCCATAACAGATACCAGAACCGTGCGGTGGTTGATGGATCTCTCCAGCTCCTCAGGGTCGACAAAGCCTTCCCTGTCCACCGGTAGGATGTGGATGTCGAACCCTAGCTCTCGCAGCCTATCGGCAGTGGCGAGTATGGCGGAATGCTCTATGGAGGTTGTGATAATCCTATCACCCGGTTTGCCATAAGCCAGTGCCGCCCCTTGCAGAGCGATGTTGTCAGACTCCGTACCCGATGAGGTGAAATAGACCTCAGTGGGAAGGCAGTTCAGTGCCTTGGAAATCGTTCTCCTGGAATCACGGATGGCAATGGCCGCCCCGTCTCCCAGGAAATGAAGGCTGCTGGGATTGCCGTACTGTTCCCTGAAGAATGGCATCATGGCCTCCAGGACCCGTGAGTCCATCATGGTGGTGGCACTGTTGTCAAAATAAACGGAGCGCATCTTAACCACTTGGAATGTATGAACGACATATAAGAAATGATTGCGAGGGGAAACATCAAAAAGGGGGGAACGGATGCCCAAGGGATGGACGTATCTCGCATCAAACAGGATTTCCCCGCACTTCGGGATGGAGACCTGGTGTACTTGGACAGCGCCTGCCAGACCTTGCGTCCGCAGTGTGTGATCGATGCGGTTACGGAGTACTACCGGGACTATCCGGCCTGCGGTGGAAGGAGCGTGCATCGCATGGCCACCCGAGTGTCAGTGCAAATGGACCGTTCCCGTGAGGCCATGGCGGCCTTTTTGGGAGCCAAGGATGCGCAGAACATCATCTTCACCAAGAACTGCACAGAATCCATCAACCTAGTGGCCAAAGGCCTGAGTTGGATGAAGGGCGACGTGGTCATGACCACCGATTTAGAACATAACTCCAACCATGCCCCCTGGGTTGATTTAACAGAGAACATAGGCCTTAAAAGAGTGATAGTCCCCACAGGCCCAGGAGGGGTTTTCGACCTCGATGCATATCAGGACAGCTTCAGAAGCCAGGTGCGATTGGTCTCCATGGCCCACACTAGCAACGTCACCGGCACCACGATACCGATGAAGGAGGTCGTGGAGATTGCCCATGACCACGGGGCGATGGTTCTAATCGATGGTGCCCAAGCTGCTCCACATATGCCAGTTGACGTGCATAAAACAGGCGTAGATTTCTACGCCCTATCTGGACATAAGATGCTGGGGCCCTCGGCCGTAGGCGTGCTCTACGGCACGGATGAATCATTGGAATCGTTGAAACCCTTGATGCTGGGAGGAGGGACGGTGGGCAGAGCAGACTATGACAAAGTGCATCTGGCACCGGCTCCAGAGCGGTTCGAAGCGGGGTTGGCGAACTATTCCGGCATCATCGGCACCGGTGCCGCTTTGGATTACCTTTCCAAGATCGGAATGGACAATATCAGTAAACATGAGCATCGTCTTCAGAGGGTCTTGCAGGAGAGGCTCGATGAAATCGAGGGGATCTCCCTGGTCGGTCCGGACGACCCTGATGCCCGAAGCAGCGTCTTCTCCTTCAACCTCCCGGGACTAGGGTCCCATGATGTAGCCATGATGGTGGATGAGATGGCGGCGGTTCTCATCCGTTCAGGGATGCATTGCGCCCACCCATACTTCTATTCTCGAGGCATCAATGGGTGTGTCCGGGCCTCCACCTACATCTACAACGATGAGGATGACATGCACAGGCTCGTGGATGCATTGCTGAAGGTCTCCAAGACCTTCTGCAATTGAAGGCTTGGCAACCCGTCCTGCATTACCACGCTCACTGCCAGGCAGTCATCGTACCCTAAGACTATACACTCATCCGTCAGTTTCACCTGACTGTACGAAACGAATTCCCGACCCTCCATAGACAGAACCAACCTGCCCCCATCCAGGACCAGGTGCCATTGCGGCGAAGGAAGTATGTCGCTGCAACGGATGTAGTAGTTAGTGCCTTCTCCTCTCTCGGAAAGCTTCTGGAATAGCTCAACGATGGCATCTGCGCTTTCAATCCCTGCTTCCTCCGTACGTTGATCCAGCATCCCCATGAACGGACCCATGACCGCCGCCATGACCAAGAGGCCACACAGTGACATCACCACCCGGGAAAGAGTGAATTCCATCATCGTACGGACACCTCCACCGCTCCACCGTTGAATGCAGCCACGCTTTCCAGTATAATGGCGGTGCAGCCCTCGATGCATAGAGGATCCTTGGATACCAGGGGTAGATTGTGCGCCTCCAGGTATCGGATTGATATGAGATTGCCATGGAAGTAGCACCGGATGCTGTAAGATTCCGTGCTTCCCTCGGGCCCACCGATCTCCAACATGCACCCTGACGGCAGGTCTACTGTCAGGCTTCGCATGGACCCCATGCCTCCATAGTGCACTGTGATGGCGGCATTGATGATCCCTTGGGCGCTCCTCTCCAAGGCCTGTTTGGCGGCCGCTGACTCCTGCTCTTGCATCACCGATAGGGCCATGGGGACGGTTAGGGATATTACCAGCATCACCACCGTGAGACGGAGGGGCAGGTCCATGACGGCCTTCCTATTTCTCACTTGATCACCGGTATCCGGGTGGAGTCATGAGTAGAGTATCCTGCCTTGGTAACCGTAACCGTGATGTATCCGATGTTGCTGCCGATGAGCGACGCCGTCAATCCGGTGAATGCCACCTTTCCATCTGCTCCTGTACGCCCATATACCGTCTCACCCTTGGATGTCTTCACGTTCGCCCCGGAGAGCATTACGATGGCGTCCGATATGGGATTGCCATCCTGATCCGCTACGAATATCGTCAAAACGATGTTGCTCCCGGAAGGGAAACCATTGCTCATGGAGGTCAACCGGACCTCCCCTTGCACGCAATGCACGGTAGATATGTTCTGAGGGGCCTCGATGGACCCCATCCAGCCGAGGATCACAGACGTGCCCAGTCCGGCGACCAGAACCATCACCATAAGCTGCAAAGGCAGACCTTCGATGCCTCCGTCCTTGTTCCTCTTGATTGATTTCCTTATGCGCTTGACCAATCCGATCATGATTGATAAGCCGCTGTGGATTGATTTAAGGGCTGTAACTACATCTAAGCTAAATCCTCTAAGACCACCGCACCGATGACTTCATAACAGGGGCCGGAGGGGCCTAGTTCGCTTTTTACGATCTGCACCTGTTTGCACATCCCCTGGCCGAAGAAACTCTCACCCTCCTCTCTGAATAGTCTTGCCAAATCGTCCGTACACCTTCCACTGGGGTTCCTAGCCAATGTGATGTGGGGATGGAAGTCGGATGAATCAAATGAGATTCCCACCACACGAAGAGCCTCCAGAATCCGGGTATGCAGGACCTTCCAAGGACCTGGTTCTCCCACTCCACACCATATCGCCTTCGGGGAAGACCGACGTGGGAACGCCCCTATGCCCATGACGCTGTATTGAAAGGACATGCATCCTTTGAGGGATTGCTCCAAAACACCATGCAAGCGTCTCACCTGAGCTTCGGATACCTCGCCCAGGAAAGCCAAGGTCAAATGCCGGTTCCTATCCTTGACCATGCGCAAACCAGCAGTGGTGGTTTCTAACTCTGCCGATATGGATTCCAGGTCGATACCGGGATACAGCGGGACGGCTATGAACACACGCATTTATGGCACGGCACCTGAGACCGATAGTGGGTTCCCAGGTTCATTTAAATATCTACCAGGACTTTCCCTGGCTCATGGGAAAACTCTTCCAATTCTTCGGTCTGGCTTCCTGGTGGGTTCAGTCCCGCCTGGGCAGGAAGAGGCCTCTGGTAAACACCATGATCATTCATTATGCCTGCAACCTCCGATGCCGGCACTGTAGCCTGGTTGGCAACGAAGCCCTGCTGCCACCCAAACAGAGCCTTAGCGCCCAGGAATTGGAGGAGGAGATGCGTGCCATGCGCAAGGCCGGTGCCCGCATACTTTATTTCGAAGGTGGGGAGCCCACTCTCTGGAGCGATGACGGCAAAGATCTGGGAGACATGATCGAGCTCGGCCGTAGCATGGGGTATTTCAACATTGGCTACACCACCAACGGCACTAACCGCTTCTACACCGGTTCGGATGTGATATCCATCAGCTTGGATGGTACCAAGGAGGTCCATGACTCCATAAGAGGGGAGGGGGTGTTCGACACATTGATGAAGAACCTGGAGGAGCTCGATCATCCTTCCGTTTTCGCCAATTTCGTCATCCAGAAGTCCAACCTGCATGTCATAAGGGAGACAGCGGAACTGGTTAGGGACAATCCATCGATTAAAGGCATCATCTACAACTTCATCACCCCGCCACCGTACGAGGAGGTCCCCACCTGGGAGGAGAAGAAGAAGGCAGTGGACGAGATCATTCAGATGAAGAAGGACAAACTGCCCATACTCAACAGCAAGAGGGCCCTGAAACTGTTGCTGGAAGAGGATTTTGCGGACAAATGCCCTTACTTCGTCTCAGCCTTCGTGCTTCCCGATGGCAGCCACGCCCATGGATGCCCCATGGAGGGAACGGAATCATGCCACAACTGCGGTTTCGATGCTGTGCGGGAGTACTACCTGGTGAACCGGGGCAATCCTTTCACAATATTGGAAATGACACGAATGTTCGCACTGTCAAAATGAGGATGAACAGCAGCTCTGTGCTTAGGGCTACCCCGAACAACAAAGGTGCGATGCGCACATTCCAAAGGTCCTCCTTGGCATCCATTATGGTCCACACCTTCCGGGTGAGGGGAATGGTGAGCAGGAGTATGGCATATAGAAGGTCGAAGAGCATCATCGATGCCACCAGGACGTAGAACAAGACCTGTAGCACCTTCACCACCGGTATGGCTTGCTCCAATCCTCCCATGCGCACCGCTAGGTCCTTCTCCCCATGTTTCAGGTGGGATTCGTAGCCGGACATGGCATCCACTGCCCGCATAAGACCCACACCCACCGCCACCACCAGAGAAAACACCAGTATCTGCCAATCGAAGGTGTCGGTGATTACGTAGAATGAAAAGAAAACCATCATGAAGAACGATATGGCGACGTTTATCTCGCCCAATCCACGGGCGCCCATGTTTATAGGGGGTGCAGTGTAGAAATAAGCCAGTAAGAGGGCGGTGATGCCCAGGGCAACCACCAGGAGGCCACCGTGCCATACAATCGGTATGGCCAATAGGACGGAGAAGGCCACCAGCACCGCCATGATGATTTTCCCCTGCTTCTCGGTGACCAGGCCGTTGTCGAATTGGTTGCCTTCCCAATAGATCTTCTTGTTCAGCTCGCTGGCCATGGCGTCTCGGTAGCGGGCGGCATCTTGGAAACGATCCTCGTCCACACCGCTCTTGTGGTCGAAGTAGTCGTTGGAGAAATTCACGAACATGGCAAGGAATAGAACGTCCAGGGGGATTAATGCCACCAGCCAGAGCTGTGGGTCATATGCCAAGGAGTACAGGGAGCCGCAAAGAGCGGCTAGGAAGAATGGCAGGGTGTAGCTGAACCTCATCACCAGATTCAGCTTCCTCAGCGGTGAAAGGCTTTCCTGGGTGCTCATGTTATCAGTCGGGGATAATAATTACCGTACTTAATCCTTGATGCTCTCCTCTTCGGCATTGGATGCAATCCTTCGAGATTCCGTACCATGATTGTTTTGGAAATGGGAAAGCTGAGAGCGGAGCTTCTTGTCCATGTCCTCTGCATGGGGACAGATGAATTCATGCGTCACATAATCTGGATCCACCATTCGGACGATCTCTCGGCATCGGCCATCCTGGAAAGGGGCGTGCCAATCGATGGCGGAGAAATGAGGGAAGGCTTTCTCCAAACGACCATTGACATCTGATGCCAAGAAATCTTCAGGCTCTCCTTTGGCCATACTATCCTCTTGATATTGTCCGGACAGGCTGAGGTGCAGATGAATGACCCTAACTCTATCCAACATGTCTTGCGGTAGGGAGCCTAACTTCCCAAGAACGGCTTCGATGGCTTGACCCTCGGTCTTACAGACACGCAGGGAATTCATGAGATGACCAACATCCAGACAGAACCCCCATTTTTGGAATTTCAAACCGTCCACCAGGGTCTGGTACTCCCCGCCGTGCATGAACCTCAGTCCTGGCCACCAAAGGTTCTCCAACATTATGGGGAATGGGGGTTCCCCCTCTGGAAATGAACCGGCCACTGCATTCAGTATCTCAATCAGGGAATCCAACACATCCTTGTCAGAGCATGAGAAGTCCTGTGAGAATATCCGGTCCAGTCTGGGGCTGCCGGCATGGAAAACCCCGTAATCCGGGCTCAGGGCCTTGGCCTGCATCCAAGAATTACGGATGGTGTTCACGATTTCATCCCGATCACGTCCATAGGACAGGAAGAGGTAGTCCTCATCTCTTATTCCTGCATACTCATCATCGCCGGTCCAGATTGAATGCCAATCCACAGCATATGGGAGATGCACCCCTTTGGTGAGAATCCGTAGGGACGAAGGAGGCTGGAAATAGCCGGTCAAGACCTCCATTCCGTCCAACCGATGCAGTTGGCACATCTCAGATAATCCGCGTTCCCCTCCGTGTCTTTGGATGTCGAAAGGGTAGGCGGAGATGTTCAACAGGTGCTTCAAGCTTATACCTCTCTTCTTTGGAATGCGAATACCGCCAGCGCCAACATGACCAGGCAAAGGATAGTTGAGACGGCAACGGTCATGGCCGTGCTGAATTCGCTCACCATTACCGGCAGAATCACCAAGGCGGATAGCTGGTTGGCACCGAAGATCACCAATATCACTGCGATGAGAACGGAAGGTGAGAAGATGGCGATCAATAGGGCGGCGGAACAACTGATGCCCATCATCAACATTGTGGTGACCAGGGAATCACCGAGGCCCACAGTGGCTGCTTCCAAACTAGTTCCGTTGAATAGAACGTCCACACCTATCCCCACGGCCAGAGCCAGAAGACAGGCGACCGTGACACAGAGGTAAACAGCCGCCAGCTTAGATGCAAGTAGATGCCATCGCTTCACCGGACGTACCAAGAACAGCTCCAATGAATGGTCGTTGATCTCATTGACCAGGTTGACTGCCAGCATCACTGAGGCCAGAAGGGCGCCAATGCTCCCCACCAACAGAGAGGCGAATAGTGTGAACGGTATGCCGGCAAGGCTGTCCTCCGGGACCAAGAAGTAGAGCAGGATGGCCATTATGGGCAGTCCACCCCAAAGCACGGTCATGAGACGGGAGCGATAGAACCCGTTCATCTCATCCAACAACACTAGTGCCAAGCTCATAACGGCCTGCCTCCCAAGTGTTGCATGTAAACGTCCTCAAGACTCTTGGTAACGGGGAAAACAGAGCGTACTGAGCCTCCGGAGTTCATGACCTTCCAGATGATGTCGTCTATGACGACATCGGTGTCTTGACCATCGGTGACCCTTATCCTATACGAGGTTTGTCCGGTGACATCAACGGAATTCACTCCCGGGATAGAGGCTAAATCTATCTTGGGGTCAACAGACAGATCCAGGTCGATCAACCGGGTGGTTCTCATCTCCCTCTTGATGTCTTCCATTTTACCCAGGTGGGTAATCTGGCCATAGTTGATTATGCCCACCCTGTCGGCGATGTCTTGGACATCCGATAATATATGGGAGGAGAACACCACTGTGGTACCTCGCTCCCGCAGGTTTTGGATGATACCTCGGATTTGACGACGGGATTGAGGGTCCAAAGAAGACATGGGCTCATCCAAGACCAGGATGGACGGGCTGTGAAGGATGGATTGAGCGAAACCCAATTTCTGAAGGGTGCCACCGGAGAGCTGTGTGACCGGCTTAGACTTGAAATCTATGATGTCCAACATCTCCAATACTTCATCGATGCGGGATTCCAATATTTCGAGATCCATGCCGTTCAATCGACCGAAGATGCGAAGCGCCCGATGCACATTCCTCCAGGCCACGAATCGAGGGCTCTGAGGCATGTAACCGATGTGGTTGACGGTGTCTGATCCCAAGGCGGATTGGCCATCGATGAGAATTTCACCTTGATAGTCTCGGATGAGGCCCACTATACACTTCAAGGTGGTGGTCTTGCCGGCGCCGTTAGGCCCGATCAATCCGAAGACCTCCCCCGCTGGTATGTCCAGATGGATGTCTTTGATGACCTCGGTGAGCCTGTAGCTCTTGCTGAGCCTGCGGATGCTCACTCCCCCGCCCGCCATGCTAGACCGTAGGAACGGAACCCATATAGGTTTATTGTCCTTCAGAAAAGTTCGAAAGCGGCCGCCAAAGCACCGTTCACCGCATCCACCTTGTAATCGGCCCCACCCACGATGATTATGTCGTTCTCTCCCATGTCGATGGTGCGACGTATAGTGCTGGCCAATATTGGCCTTTCTTCGTCGATGTTCCAGTCTGGAGGCATGGTGAGAGCTCCGTTACGGAAAATTATGGTGGTGCATCCCAAGGAGCCGGCCCTAATGCCTGCATCCCGTTGTTGCATCCCGTTCTCGATTTTGTGGGCAACATCCTTGACCAGCAAAGCCTGTTGATAATTGCCCACCACCAAGTTGCCGATGTTCAAGTTGAGGACCTTCATAGGCAGTTCATTCAGGAATCCTGTGCCGGTGGCCGTGATCTTGATCCCGGTTTGTTTGATGTCAATCATCTCCCACTCCCGAAGGGTGTCGATGATTCGCCTCATGCTTCCTTCACCGATGCCCACCATCTCTGCCAGCCTTTTCCGGCCTACCCTTTTGCCATCGGAGATCAGATGAAGGGCCCAATACACATTGTAATCCGCGAATCGGAACATAGGGCCGAACTGAGGGACGTCGATGATTCGCATAGCCATTCTGATAAGCTACTATCCATTCATAATCAATTCGGTTGGATGACGAAATTGGAGTCCACCTGGTTCGGAATGATGGATCGGGCTTGCTGACTTGTGTCAACTGTGATTCGATCTGAAACATGATCCAAACACATGCATATATGGAAAAGAAAATATTCTTATATGAATACTATCATTATGATGATATGAAGTTCCCCCCTACCTCGGAGATCAGGAAGCTCAGGAAGAAGATGGATATCACCCAGTCCGAGCTGGCATCCCGTTCCGGCATTAGCCAGAGCACAATTGCAAAAGTGGAGAGGGGGACCATATCCGCTGGTTATGAGACCGTGGTTAAGCTCTTCGAGACGTTGGAGGACATCTGTCGGAGCGGAGAGAAGGATAAGATAGCAGCGGATGTGGCATCGAAGGGGGTTGTGACCATACAATGCACCGAGAAGGTGAGAGCGGCTTCTGAACTCATGCGCACCACTGGTTACTCGCAGCTTCCGGTCATGAAGGGGGATGTGTCGGTAGGCTCCATATCCGAGCGAAGCATCCTGGACCTAGTCCGCCAGGGCAAGACCATGGAGGAGATGGGAGAGATGAACATCGCCAGGGTCATGGAGGACTCCTTCCCGGTTGTTAATGACAACACCCCCATGGAGAATGTGACATCCCTGATGTCCAACTGCAACGCCGTTCTGGTGGCAAGGAAGGGCAAGATAATGGGAGTCATCACGAACGCCGACATGCTTAAGCTCATCTGAGGGGCAACTTGATACTCAGGAAGTCATTGGCCAGATGGGTGTTGGAGAATATTTCCTGAGCCTCTTTCAACAAAAGGCTCGGGTCTTTGTATCTGCTGCTGATGTGAGTCAAGGCCAGAGACCTCGCCTCTGATTTCAAGGCCATCTGCGCTGCCTGAGCGGAAGTGCTATGATAATGAGCTTCTGCCATATGCCTTTCATTCTCAGCGAATGTGGCTTCATGTATCAACAGGTCCACACCTTTGGACTGAATCACGAGGGATTCATTGGGCAGGCTGTCCCCGGAGTAGGCGATGCTCCTTCCCGGCCTCTCCGGGCCAAGGTATTCCGATGGTTCCAAACTTTTTCCTTGCCAAAGCACCGACTCCCCTTTCTGCAAGCGGGAGTATATCGGACCCTCCGGGACTCCCAATTCCACCAAACGACGCCGATCCAACTTCCCTGGGCGGGCAAGCTCCCGATAAACGAATGAAAGGGACTCCATGTTGTGCAGGCTCCGCAAAGCACAGATCGTGAGGCCAGGAGCCTCGATCATGTCACCATCCTGCATCTCCAGGATTTCCAATGGGAAAACCAATTCACCGTTGCAAATAGAAAGCATTTCTTGCACAGATTTTTCCAGACCGATGGGGCCGGCCAACAACAGCGGTCTTGATCGACCAGACAGGCTCATGGTCTGTAACAGCCCTGGTATCCCCAGTATATGGTCCCCGTGAAGATGCGAGACCAGTATCCTCTCTACCTTCATGAATGAGAGCCCAGAGCACATGAGCTGCCTCTGAGACCCCTCCCCACAATCGAAAAGAGTGATGTCGGATCCTCTTCGCACCGCGGTACAAGGCAGGGAGCGGTCCCGAGTTGGCACGCTGGCACCAGTACCGAGGAATACGACCTCCAAGAACACGGTTACATCCAATGGCATGGACCCATAAAAAGGATTGGCGTACGGCTTACCAGCCCAGTTTATCCAGTTCTCGGTCCTTCTTGGTGGTTTTCTTGAACTCCTTGTAGTGTTGCTTGCACAGCTGGACCTTCTTGATGCTTTCATTCTTCAGAGGCAGACCGGCCTCGATCACCTTCTTGACTGCAATCGAACGTTCCGACTCGGCTTCGCATCCGTTAACGTCGCAGACTCCCTCGACACTGCTGTTCTCCATGCCAAGGAATCCTACCGGAAGGATATATGACTTTCCAGATGAGCTATCGGGTAAAAGTAAAAATGGACGATAGACGTTAGAAGCCTAGATGATCAAGGTCTCTCCATCGATGCTGTCGGCTGATTTTGCCCGATTGGGTGCGGAACTGAAGAAAGTGGAGGATGCCGGTGCAGATTGGGTTCATATCGATGTCATGGATGGCCTTTTCGTACCGAACATAACCATCGGGCAACAAGTGGTGAAGGCTTTGCGCCCATTATCAAGGCTTCCTTTTGATGTTCATCTGATGATCGTCGAACCCGCTCGGTATGTATCTGGCTTCGCAGAAGCCGGGTCAGATCTAATCACCATTCATGTGGAGGCCGATGAAAAAGTGGAGGAGACCCTCTCCCTGATTAAGAGTCTGGGGAAGAAGGCCGGCCTCTCCTTGAACCCGGACACTCCTTTCTCCGTTGTACAGCCTTTCATGCATTCCATAGACCTGTTGCTGGTTATGACGGTCCAGCCTGGTTTCGGAGGCCAATCTTTCCGTGAATATTGTCTTCCTAAGATCCGACAGGCAAGGGAATTCATAGACACCCATGGCTTGGATGTCGAGATTGCCGTGGACGGTGGGATCAACCGAGAAACCGGCAGAGCTTGTGTGGATGCGGGGGCCACAGTCCTTGCGGCAGGGAGCTCTCTTTTCGGGCAACAGGACATGGCTAAGGAGATTGCTCTATGGCAATCGTTCCAGCATGGCAAACATTAATCTATCAATTAGGGATTAGAGGCCGATACCATGGGACGACAAGATGACCGGATCGTGCAGATGGTTATGATCATCGCTGTTTCCTTGACTTTGTTCATAGGCAGCATCCTCTTGGATGCCAGCATTTGCCTCATCATCGCCCTGGCGATGTGGATCTTCCTTGCGGTATTCGTTGGATACGTCATCTTCCACCCTCGGGAAAGAGACAAGGTGTGATGGTTTGTGGGAGTAAACATCTCCACCCTCATAGAACCCAAAAACCTGGAGCTTTCTGACCTCCGTTGCAAAGGAGTGGCCATAGATGCCCATAACGTCATCTATCAATTCTTATCCATTATCCGACAGCCAGACGGCACTCCTTTGAAGGACAGCCGTGGCCGAGTGACCTCTCATCTCTCTGGACTCCTGAACCGCTCCGCCAACCTCTTGGAGAATGGGATCTCACCCTGCTATGTCTTCGATGGCAAACCACACACCATGAAGACCGAGACCTTGGAGTCCAGGAGAGAACGCCGGGTTCAGGCTTTGGAGGAATGGCGGCAAGCCCGAGAGGAAGGCGATTTGGAAAAGGCGTTCAGCAAGGCCTCTCAGTCCTCACGTCTTACGGCGGACGTTATCGAATCATCCCGGAACCTCCTCCGATATCTGGGAATACCGGTGGTGGATGCCCCTGGAGAGGGTGAAGCGCAGGCAGCCTACATGAGTAGCCGCGGTGACATCTATGCTGCTGGTTCCCAGGATTACGACTCCTTGCTCTTCGGGGCCCCGAGGCTGGTCAGGAACATGGCCGTCACCGGGCGACGAAAAATGCCAGGTGCCAAAGGCCTATATCGGACGGTCAATGTGGAAATGATATTCCTGGATGAGATGTTGGATAACCTGCATATCGACCGCTCGCAACTGGTGGACATGTGCATCCTCATAGGCACAGACTTCAACAAGGGCATCGCCGGTGTGGGGCCCAAAAGAGGCCTCAAGCTCATCCGAGAGCATGGTGACCTGCCCCAGGCCCTGGAGAGCATTGGGATGTCCATTGAGGGATACCAGGAGATCAGAGACATCTTCCTGAAGAGCGAATACACCCAGGATTATGACCTGGCTCTGCGGGCTCCTGATAAGGACAAGGTCAAGGAGCTTCTCTGTGAGGAGCATGACTTCTCTGCTCCAAGAGTGGATTCTGTTTTGGAAAAAGTAGAGGCCTCCTTGAGGCAACAGGAGGAGCAGAAACGTCAGCTCACCCTGGACCGATGGTTCTGAGCTCGCCATCTTTATATTCCAAGTGAGTCTACCCAGAGCGGGATCAGGCAAGACAGACCTGACTCGGGAAGGGACGAGCGATGATAAAGCAGGTCCGACCGAATTACGACGCGCACAAGATGGACAAGGAGATCCAGGAATTCTGGAAATCCACCAAAGCTTACGAAAAGACTAGGGAGCACCGGTCCAAAGGGCCTGACTTCTACTTCCTGGATGGACCCCCTTACACCACCGGCTCCATCCACCTTGGGACCGCCATGAACAAGACCCTCAAGGATGTCCTGATTCGATATTGGCGCATGAACGGCCTGAATGTCAGGGATCAACCCGGTTTCGACATGCATGGCCTCCCTATCGAGGTGAAGGTGGAGAAAGAAGTGGGCGTCCGCTCCAAGAAAGAGATCGAGGAGTTCGGAATCGACCGTTTCGTGGAGACCTGCAAGAAGTTCGCGTTGGAATTGCATGGCAGCATGACCGAGCAATTCAAAGAGCTAGGGGTATGGATGGATTGGGACAACCCTTACCAAACCCTCAGGCCATCGTACTTGGAGGCGGCATGGTGGACCATTGCCAAGGCCTATGAGAGAGGGTTGTTGGAATCCGCTAACCGGGTTCTCACCTGGTGCCCTCGTTGCGAGACCGCTCTGGCGGAGGCCGAGATCGAGTACTGGGACGAGGAGGACCCTTCCATCTTCGTCCGTTTCCCCCTTCGGGACGGCTCAGCATATCTACTGATATGGACCACCACACCTTGGACCCTTCCCGCCAATATGGCCGTGGCCGTGCACCCGGACCATAGATATGTAAGGGCCAGCATGAAAAAGGATGGCCAGAGTGACCAGTACATCGTGATGGAATCCCAGCTGGAATCAGTGGCTGAGATGGGCGGATACACTGACATCCGCGTCATCCAGACCTACACTGGGAAAGAGTTGGAGGGTTTGTCTTACATCCCTCCATTCGAGATTGCTAATGAATTCATCCAACCTGGCGAATGGACACACAAGGTGGTCTTGGCTGACTATGTGGAGAGCGAGAACACCGGTCTGGTGCACACTGCTCCAGGCCACGGCCCGGACGACTTCGAGACCGGACGACGTTACGGG
>JAQUUA010000036.1 GCA_028694055.1 Candidatus Methanomethylophilaceae archaeon
CAGAGTGGTTACCTATCCTTTGTAACTCTGGCAGGATATCCAAGCAGTTCAGGTCCTTGGTGCTGAGTAGGAATCCATCCCGCCCCCCCATCCGGTACGGCTTGCGGCAAGGTTGGGCACACGCCCCCCTATTCCCGCTCCTGCCCCCGACCATGGACGAGAACAGGCACTGACCTGAGATGCAGTAGCAAAGGGCGCCATGCACGAAGACCTCCAGTTCCACCGGCGAATCGTCTCCCAAGTGGGCCAGCTCGTCCAAGCTCAGCTCTCGGGCGAGGATGACCCGACTGATTCCGTTCTCATGTGCCCAATGCAGACCCTCCCGGGAGTGGATGCCCATCTGGGTGGATGCATGTTTCTCAATCTGCAAATCCATAATGGAATCCAGCAGACCCACGTCCTGCAATATCACGGCGTCCGTACCGATTTCCTGCAGATAACGGACGAAACGCCTCGCTGCCGCCATCTCACCATCCTTGATGAGGGTGTTTACCGCCACATAGGCCTTCACACCATTCTGGTGCGCCAGTTCGACCGCTTCCTTAAGCTCCCGGTCGCTGAAGTTCTGGGCGTATTGTCGGGCGCTGAATCTCTGACCGCCCATGTATACAGCATCGGCTCCCCCTTCGATGGCCGCTCGCAAGGAGGAGAACGAACCAGCGGGCGCAAGTAATTCCACAGCCAAGCATGAGTCAACGGGCTAATAACGCTGTCGAATGTAGCCTAATCGTAGTCCAGCAGTATATGTGTTGCACCGACGTGGAAGTTACGGGAGCAATATGTTCAGAATCATCAATAAGAAGAAGCCCAGGAGGAACCAGTCGTATTGCGAGGGTGTCAGGAACGGAAGGATCCTCATAGTGCGTTGTGAAGGATGTATCTACGAATCTGACCTGGAAGACGAATCCTGCATCAAGAACCTCTCCCGAGTTTTGATGGACCAAAGTGATGTGGACAGACTCATCCTGCGGCGAGGGATCGACAAGGAATACCACGGCGATGCCCTGGAGGCCTTGAAAGAACTGTCCAAACTATCGTCCGCTTGTGTCGGACTGGTGGCCTCGCCGGGCTCCACCAAGAAATGCAAGGATTGTCCTGTGAACCCAGAGCTTCTATTCGGGGCCATATGGAGGACCATGCCCGACCCGGTGACCGAAACGGCCCGCAACCTCCTCTCCCGGGTGGATCACTTCGATGAACGTTGCCATCGTTGCGTACGCACCTCATTGGAGAACCTGGACCGTATCGACTACATCCATCAATCCACTGCCAGCCGCATCCATAGGTTAGCCTACCATGTATTGGAGGTCTGAGGATGCCAGAGATCGTGTCTGAAACCATCCAGACCCCTGTGCCGGGGCTGAGGAGGGCAGAGCTGCCCAATCCGGAGATCAAGCCGGACATCTCCCGCAGCATCCAGAAGCTGGCCGCTAACTATTCTAGGAGCAAACCGGTGTACTCAGACTGTTGGATGTTGACGGAGTCATCCCAAGGTGAGGTCCTGGAGAGCTACAAGCTGGATGGGGCCGAGGTGCGTATATTGAATTGTCCCGATGGGCAGGTGGAATACTACATCACGCCGTTCGAGTACGGTTTGGACCGGAAGACCTCTCGTTTGGTGAACGATATCATCGAACGTATCCGTGACCTGCCCGTGCAAGAGCTGGGCCCGGAACCAGGACGGGACCGGATCCGTCATCTCGCCAGATCCATGCTGGTGCAGAGGGCGAGGGATATGAAGGTGGGGTTGGGAGAAGACGCTGCGGAGATGGATGCGCGCGTGGAAGAGCTCTCCAGCCTGGTCTGCCGTTACACTTTGGGCATGGGCATATTCGAGCTGTTGATGAGCGATCCCCGCTTGGAGGACATCTATGTGGATGCCCCCTGCGATCAGAATCCCATACATGTCACTTTAAGCGGCATCAGTTTCTTCAACTCCCAGGTGAGGTGCCGCAGCAACCTCATGGCCGAGAGTCGGGAGCTGGAGTGTCTGGTTTCCCGTCTCAAAAGGGAGTCTGGGCTCCCATTCTCGGAGATCAACCCGGTATTGGAGACCGACATCAGCGGTTTCGACTGCCGGGCCACAGTCATGGCTCCTCCCATGAGTCCGGTGGGATTAGCTATGGCCATACGCAAGCACTCCCGTCAGCCTTGGACGCTCACAAGACTGTTGAACAATGGCACAATGGACCATTGGACGGCCGGTCTGCTGTCTTTCCTGGTGGACGCCAAATCCACTTTCCTGATATGTGGCGCCAGAGGTGCAGGCAAGAGCTCCCTCCTATCCGCGCTGCTCTTCGAGTTCCCCTTGTCACAGAGGATATTGACCATCGAGGACACCAGCGAGCTGCCGGTGCAGATGATGCAGAGGATGGGATACAAGGTCCAATCCATGCTCATCGATGAACGTCGGGGCAGGAACGCCGTGGAGAGGGCGGAGGAGGCCCTGCGGGTCTCCCTCAGGCTGGGGGAATCCTCCATCGTCCTAGGTGAAGTCAGGGGTGACGAGGCCCGCACCCTTTATCAGAGTATGCGGGCCGGAAGGGCAGGAAGCTCTGTCCTGGGAACCATTCACGGAGATTCTGCGGAGTCCCTCTACGAGCGTGTGGTGCATGACCTTCAGGTGCCTCCGGAGTCATTCATGGCCACGGATGTAGTGATCTCCATGGGGCTTTATCGGCCCAAGGGTTCCCGTAGGCAATCTCGTCGGCTCATGCAACTGGCCACACCTGTGGGTGAGCCAGGCAACTTCCAGGATCTGGTAGCTTATGCCGGACCGGGCTGGACGCACAGTACTCAACCATCGCCCCTGATCTCCAAGGCCGCCGCCGCATTGAACATGAGTGTGCCGGAGGCTTTGGAGAACATCGCTCTCCGAGGCGATATGCGGGAGTTCCTGCACCAGATGCAGGTGAAGCATCAGCAGGATTTCCTGGCTCCGGAATGGGTATGTCGAGCCAATGAGTTCATGTGGAGGCACTTGGAGTCCGGGAGCGGTGAACCTGCCACGGTGCTGAAGGGGTTCCAGGAATGGTTCGGGAGAGTGAACGGTATTGCCATCCAATAGAGCAATGAGCAATTTCGGCATCGATGCGCTGTTCATCCGCATGGGCGCATGCAGGCATGATGCCATGCAGGCCTCCCGAATATGCACCGCCGGAATGGCATTGGCCATATCGGTGATGGTCGCAGCCTATCTTCTGGTGGGTGCAAAGGTTTTGGCTTTCGCCCCCGCGGTCCTGTTGGCGCCTCTCTTGACATCCACCGCCTTGGTCATGTGGAGGCAGGACAGTTCCAGGATGCGGCCAGAGATGGTCTTGAACCAAGCCCCGGAGATCATCGGGGCCATGGGGGTGTCCATCAGTCAATACGGCTCATTGGATCTGGCGGTCAGAAATGTCTCGGAGGAGGGCGACAGCTACCTCCACAGAATGCTGCAGGATGCCGCATGGAGGGTGGACACCCGAAAAGAGCAGGACATCAAAGAAGCCATGATGCGGTCCAGCCGTGAACTCGCCACCGGACTTTCACCGGTCCGTCGCTCCCTCAACCTTCTCATGGCCGCTTGTGAGGTGGAGGGAGGGGAGAGGCAGAGGATGGTGGATGACGCCAACGAGAGCGTGACCATCGGGCTCAGGGAGATGGGTGATGCATACTGCGCGGGGCTCAATGTCCCGGCCATGGTGATCTTCAGCCTGGTGGTGATGGTCCCGGTCATCGCCATGTCGCTGTTGCCTCTGCTGAGCTTCTCCGGCATGGAAGGTTCCGCGGTCATGGGGTCCGTCCTTCCCGCCCTCATCCTGGTTGCCGTACCTTTGGTGGCCTCTGTCTACTTGCTGCACTTGGTGCGCACCAACCCCTTCAGGGAATCCTCTGGGATCAAGGGGCTGAAGCCTTTCCTGTGGTTGCTGGCGATGCCTCCATCGGCATTGGCGGTATATTTAATAACCAACGATGCCGCCTTGGCCTTGATGAGCTCGCTGGCATTGCCCTCCTTGGCCGCACATCTATTCTCCCGACCGTCAGCGAAACAGACCCAAGAGAAGGAGAAGACTGCGGAATGCTTGCGGGATTCCCTCCTGGAGGTGGGTAACCGCATGCTCTCCGGTGAGCCGTTGTTCTCCGCATTGGAGCAGTCGTTGCCGGACCAGTCAGAAGGCCGTCAGGTCTGGCAGGAGATATCCAACGGTGTCCGTCTAGGGAGGGATGACGAGAGGAGGGTGCTGCAGAAAACCCTCGCCCCGATATCCGGGTCTCTGGCATCAGCCTATGCTGCCGTTTCCCGTTCGGCGGAGAAGGACCCTCGCGCCGCCGGCAGCCTGTGCGTTAACATGGGGAGGATGCTGCAGAGCCAAGCGACGGTGAGAAAGAACATCCAGAACCAGTTGAGAGGTATGATGGATATGATGAACGGCACGGCGGCGGTGTTCGCACCCCTCATTTTGGGGATCAGCTCCTCCATGATGATACCGCTCATAAATGGCGGCTTCTCCGGATTAGGGGGCCTGAGCATGGTCTTGGGGCTCTACTTGGTGGAGCTCTGTCTCATCAGCGCCTTCATGACCACCTATCTGATGGGCAGAGGAGGGGCGGCAGTGGCCATGCGCAAGTTCACCGTCCTCCTCCCCACGGCCATCATCGTCTTCCTGTTAACGTCTGGGTTGGGCGGTTGACCGCGGTCTGGGTGACATCGAAGAGTTGGGAGTTGTCCATGAGGAAAAGCTCCAGGGAGCGTTCCTCCTCTCCCTCTTTGGCCATCTCCCGGTCCACTTTCTCCCGCATCTCCTTCTTCAGTTCCACCACCATCTTGTTGCCCACCTCGTCCATGAAGTTGGCCATGGCGAAGCTGCCCTTGTTCACGGTGATGTTGCCTTTCCCCAGGGTACAGGAGGAAGACATCTGTATGCCGTCCACGAGGCAGGACAGGGGGGGTTTGTTACCGGTGTAGACATTGGCATATATCTTTTCCGGGAACTTCTCCCGGGCCATACGTCCCATCTTGTATCCCAGGACCACATAGGGCCCTAGGTGGCCGTGGAACGATTTCAGTATCCGCAATTCCAGCGGCAGTTCTTCCATGGGGATGTCATCCCCCTCCAACGTAAATAGGCTTTCTATAGGCAAGAATTATCTGCACTGGAGAGGATGTGCGGCAACATGGGCCGCCCCTCCTTGCCGCTGTGCATGACATTGGTGTTCGCAAGCCTCCTCATCGTCGTGATTTTTTCTGCTTTCTCGGCCCCGGACGGATCCATAGGAGGCTTGGACGGCAGGGTGGGGGCGATCGACCACGATTCGCTCTGGAATGGCATGGACCCTTTCACAGGCAGCATCTATCGTGCGGGGGACTATTTCTGCCATCAGATCGAGGACCGCAGCCTGCAGCTGAACGGCAACCAGATGGCCATCTGCGCCCGGGACTTAGGCATCCTGGTGGGTTTCGTGGCCGCGGCCATGGTATCCACGGTCTGGAAGGCAGACATACCATGGTGGCTGATAGCGTTGATGGCGATACCGATAGTGGTCGATGGAGGGGCGCAAGCCCTCACTGAGCACGTCTCCAACAACCCTCTTCGTCTGGTAACAGGGGCACTGGGCGGAGCGGGGGCCATGTGGGGGATGCTGAAGATGATGGAATCATGGATCGGGGAATTGGAAGGAAAAGGGTGAGGTAGGCAGGCACAAAGTCCTGGCGCAGAGCCCTCCCAGATTCAAGATTCGGAGCACAGCCATCTCCAGTGCATAAACAGGAAAGGTCTTATCCGCTACCTACCTCATTGCCAAGAACGTCGGGAGCGATTAAATAACCTTCCCCGGGCAACTCTGGCATGAGCTAAGGCATTATGTTATTTACATCAAAAACCTTTAAATAATGTGTCAATTATCAACATAATCGAGTTTATAATGCTCACCTTTTCACCTTAATGCTCTTTTGGCAGGTGTAGATACATGGATGATCAATCATTGAAAACAGGTACCACGACGATAGGTATCGTGACTAGCGAGGGCGTGGTCCTAGCTTCCGAGCGCAGGGCCACCATGGGCAACATCATTGCCCACAAAGAAGTCCAGAAGGTCTTCAAGATCGACGACAACCTGGGCATGACTATAGCCGGCGTGGTGGGACACGCACAGCTGCTTACCCGATATGTGAAGGCGGAGGTGCAGCTGTACCGTCTCAAGAAAGGCTCCCCCATGACCGTGAAGGCCGCTTCCACCCTGGTGGCCAACATCGTCCGCAGCGGCTTCTATGTCGGCCTTATCGTGGGCGGATGGGACCGTAACGGTGGACACGTCTACAGCATCGATGGTGCCGGTGGCAGCATTGAGGACAAGTACGTCTCCGTAGGCTCAGGCTCCATATTCTCCTTGGGAGTGCTGGAGAACAGCTACCGGGATGACCTCGACCTGCAGGGAGCCGTCGACTTGGCCATCGCCGGTCTGAACGCCTCCATGCGCCGGGACTCCGCCAGTGGCAACGGCATGATGGTCGTGACCATCACCGACAAGGGGTTCAACGAGATCCCCGAGGCGGATCTGAAGGTCAGGACCGAAGAGTTGGGATTCAGATATCCCAACTGATCAAACTTCTTCCTGTTGTTTTTTTACCGAAGTGGGTCTAAACATGAACACCGACAGGCTATTCGAGAGTTTGCGGGAACAGGTGCGTCGCATCGTCCCCCCGGACATCAACATCAGCTCCATAGAATTCGAGGGGCCGGAGGTGGTGATATACACCAAGGAACTGGAGAAGTTCGCCGGCAACAACCTCATCATCAAGAAATTGGCACAGGGTCTGCGAAGGCGCATCGCCGTCCGCCCCGACCCCTCCATGCTTGCAAACCCAGACGAAGTGGAGGCCAAGATCAGAGAGATGGTCCCCGCCGAGGCGGAGATCGTGGACATCTTCTTCGAGCACGACACCGGTGAGGTCACCATCGAGGCCATCGCCCCTGGGATCGTCATAGGGAAGCACGGAGCCCTGCTGAACGAGATCAAGAAGGAGGTGGGATGGGCCCCTAAGGTGGTCCGCGCCCCGCCTATCCCTTCCAAGGCGGTATCCGATGTGCGGAACTATCTGCGCCAGAACCATGACCAGAGGAAGGAGTTCCTGAAGAAGGTGGGCAGGAAGATAGCCCGTCCCACCTTGGATGGGGAGAATTGGATCCGCATGACTGCCTTGGGCGGTTTCCGACAAGTAGGTCGTAGCGCCACCCTCCTCCAGACCCGCGAGAGCCGGATACTGATAGACTGTGGCATGGATCCCTCCAACGGCGAGGCCTCCCCTTACTTCAGCGTGCCGGAGATGCAACCTTTGGACTCCATCGACGCCGTGGTCATCACCCATGCCCACCTGGACCATTGCGGTCTCTTGCCGGTCCTTTACAAATACGGCTATGACGGGCCGATCTATTGCACCGCCCCCACCCGGGACCTGATGTCCATCCTCCTCATAGACTCATTGAAGGTTTCATATGGAGAGGCCCGGAAGAGTCCCTTCGACTCATCCCACATCCGTGATGCGGTGATGCACACCATACCTCTGAAGTACGGTGAGACCACAGACATCTCCCCGGATATCCGCCTAACCTTCCAGAATGCTGGTCACATCCTCGGCTCCGCCGTTTCCCATTTCCATATCGGGGACGGCCTGCATAACATCGCCTTCACCGGTGACATGAAGTTCGAGAAGACCTGGCTTTTCAACGCCACCAACAACCGCTTCCCCCGCTTGGAGACCCTGGTCATCGAGTCCACCTACGGTGGGCACAGTGATTTCCAGCCCAGCCGTGTGGATGCCTCCAAGCAGATGCGGGAGGTGCTCATCAGGGCCATGGAGAAGGGAGGCAAGGTGCTCATCCCGGTTTTCGCCGTGGGCCGTTCCCAGGAGGTCATGCTGGTCATCGAGGAGATGGTCCGCAGCGGCAAGCTGGACAAGGTCCCGGTCTACCTGGACGGGATGATATGGGAGGCCACGGCCATCCATACCGCCTATCCGGAGTACCTGAACAGCCAATTGCGAACGCAGATCTTCCAGCAGGGTGAGAACCCCTTCCTGAACGACATCTTCAAGAGGGTGGACTCCCAAAGCATGCGCGAGGAGATATGTCACTCCCCCGACCCATGCATCGTGCTGGCAACGGCCGGCATGATGAACGGCGGCCCGGTGCTGGAGTACTTCAAGGCCTGGGCAGACAACCCCATCAACTGGTTGCTCTTCGTGGGCTACCAATCGGAAGGGAGCATCGGTAGGCAGATACAGAGGGGGCGGAAGGAGATCACCATGTCCGAGAAGGGCACACCCATCAACCTGAACATCCGTATCAACACCGAGACCATCGATGGGTTCTCCGGTCACTCCGACCGTCGCCAGCTGATGAACTACATCTCTTCCCTGGATCCCAAGCCGGACCGTATCATCATCGGTCACGGCGAGGACCGGAAGTGCACCGACCTGGCGTCCTCGTTGTACAAGAAGTTCAACATCGAGACCCGGGCGCCTCAGAACCTGGAGACCGTCAGACTGCGTTGAGGGTGGAGACGTCCGTCTCCACGCCCTCCTTCCCCAGGAGGACCACGCGGCTGTCCGGCTTCTGCTTCAGGATTTCCATGCCCAGCATGGACCCCAAACGCTCTGAGAAGTCCACTATCTCTTGGTGGGAGGGCATGTTCGTCAAGCTCAGCCTTTGCCGGGAGCCGCCTACGAAGACGTAGCCCTTGGGCTCCACCATCTCCACTCCGGAACGGCGGTCCAGGGCGGCGTACTCCGATTCCCATCCCAGGTTCAGCTCTTTCACCAATGTGTGTCGGATGACCTTGCGGGTGTCCAAGGACGGCAGGAGGTCCAGGGTCTCCAACAGATTGTCCCAGGCATCGGCGGTCTTGGGACGGCAGACCTGACGGTGGACCTCCCGGTTAGGGGCGGCCACGGTGACGTAGAGCTGCCGCGGCAGGACATCCAGGGCCTCCAGCTCCTGCGGGTAGGTGCCGTTGGTGACCAGGAAGGTGGTCATCTTCCGGGAATGGCACTCCTTCAGGAAGTCACTGAGATAGGGATAGACGATGGGCTCCCCCGCCAGGGAAATGGCCACCATGTCCGGGTTGCGGGACTCTTCATACATCTCCTCAGAGCATCTCGGGTCTCCCTTGAAACCGGTGATGAGCTTACGGTGGTGATGGATGAGGGCATCCAGCATCTCTTTGGGCTCTGACCACTCCTTGACGGTGAAGTCGTGCCCTTGCACCCGCCAGCAGAAGAGGCACATCTGGTCACACTCATTGATTGCCGGTGTGATCTGCAGGCAGCGATGGCTCTTGATCCCGTAGAAGTCCTGCTTGTAGCAGCTACGCTCATGCAGGAGGCTCTGCCTCATCCAATGGCAGAGCTTCACGGCGGCATGGTCGTTATGTATCCGGTATTGTTGCTTCAACAGTAGCTGGCGGTAGGATTCATCCATCATCTTCATCATCTCAGAATTGCAAGAGGCTCTTCTGGCCCTTCGGAGGGCGGGGCTTGCTGGGTTCCGGGCGACCAGGTTCTCGTTCCACCGGCTTGGCCTTGGCAACCGGCACATCCTCCTCCCCTCTCATGGCCGCTTTGACGGCAGGGGAGTCTATCTTCTCATCCATCAAGAAAGCCAGCTCTTCGATGTCCAGGTCTAGCGTGTTCACCAGGTTGCAACGCAGAGCGGAGTTCTCCTTCACCATGGTCTGTATGAACGGAAGAATGTCATGACGTGCCCGGGCCGTGGAGGTGTGGCAATGCTCGGCGATCTTGGCGGTGACCCCGTCCTTGAGGCCCCTCACGGCCTTGCTGCGGGACATCTTCATCAGATAGCCAGGGAAACGGAACCTCTGGGAGTCCGTAGGTCGGGTCTGCCGGGCTTGGGAAACACCGAAGGACATCAGGTCGGAGGCATAGCTCCAGAAACGGTAGTACTGTCTCCGTCTAACCCTGCCGAGGAATATGTCGGCCCGGGATAGCTTCTCATACCCTCTCATCAACTCCCCCGCCTGCCGGTACTCGTACGGCATGTTCTCATCCAGCCATAGAAGCAC
>JAQUUA010000037.1 GCA_028694055.1 Candidatus Methanomethylophilaceae archaeon
AGATGATTCTTGACATGGCGGGCTATAAACAAGCTTTGACCATACAAACCGGGCTGGGCGATCAGAAGAATTTCTTCGCCGAGGCGAAGAAAAGCGCTGATGACCTGGGACTTGAACTCATTCATCTGGAGGACGGATGGGCATCCACAGAGGTAGCCGATCGAACCTACTCCGAAGCCAAAGGGTTCCTTTCCTGATCGCAAACTCTTCCTTCTTCATAATTCAAATCGCGACATCCCGCTGTGTGGTGGTATCCAACAGTTAACGTGTTCATGTCCAACTTGTGATAACAAGGATCCAATCAAACGGCCTTAGAAAATATCGGTACGGTCGAACGGATCGGAGGCAAATCAGATATGGATGGTATTCCGGATAGGACATTTTAATATGGAATCAAAACATTGATTCTGTCCATGGACGGCAGACCTGAGCCAAGGCCCGATTTGGTCGTCAGTGATGCTCTCGCCCTCATCCAAGGAAAATGGAAAGTGGCGATACTCTACACC
Source organism: Candidatus Methanomethylophilaceae archaeon (assembly GCA_028694055.1). Classification (GTDB taxonomy): domain Archaea; phylum Thermoplasmatota; class Thermoplasmata; order Methanomassiliicoccales; family Methanomethylophilaceae; genus JAQUUA01. Next base: position 507 of record JAQUUA010000037.1, read on the forward strand.
TTGGCAGTGAAGAGTGAACTGAGGTTCAACGGGTTGATGGAGGAATTGGGTGAAATCTCCCCCAGGGTCCTTTCAAAACAACTTAAGGAGATGGAGGCTGCAGGGTTCATTATCCGAATGATCTTCCCCTCTAATCCGCCGGCGGTACTCTACTCATTGTCTTATAAAGGAGCCTCGCTGTTGCCGATCCTCCAGTCTTTGGCGGAGTGGGGTTTGAAGTACCCCAACACCTCCATCTCAAATCCTGGCATACAGAAAGAATGACCTCTGGATCGGCCCATATATACGAAAATAATTCTTGTATGGAGAAAGAATGGGGCCAGGCCCCTTATGTTTATCACTCCAGGTTCTTCAGCATCTTCACGGCGGCGTCCACGGCGTCCCGCCCCTTCTCGATGCGGCTCTCGGCCTGCAGACGGGTCATGCCCGGGCCGGTGATGCCTAGGGACACCGGCTTGTTGAACTCCAAGGCCAGGTCGGCGATCTTACGGGAGGCGTGGGCCACCACCACCTCGTCGTGCTCGGTCTCGCCCTCGATGACCGCTCCCAAGGTGATCACGGCATCGATGTCCTCCTTCATCAGCAGCTTCTTGATGGCCAGAGGCATGTCGAAGACGCCAGGCACGTAAATGGTCTCGGCGATCTCCACATCCAGGAACTTGGCTTCCGCCTTGGCCCTCTCCATCATCATGGAGGTGATGTCGAAGTTGAACTCCGAGACCACCATCCCCAGTCGGTATGCTTTCATCTCATTTCCTCCTTCTAATGCAAAGGACCGGCGTCCTTGAATCCTTGTCTCAGCCCCTGGCCCACCATGCGGGTGAGCCTCTCGGGATGGAATAGCAGCAGATAGGCGTTCACAGCGTGCTCGCGGGAGCGTTGCTCGGCCAGGAATGCCAATGTCTTGCCGTCCTCGGCCTCGTCCTCGTGCACGAAAACCTCGATTATGTGCCGGTTGGTGATCAGTTGCGCCCGGATCAGGCCGGTGGAGGCCTCGTGGGCGCACATCTTGTCCTTGTCCTTGGGGCCCGGCATGCCCAGAGCCATGACTATGTCGCAGCCCTGCTCCTCGATGAGTTTCTTGCAGGCCACCGGGAGGTCCTTCACTCCGGGCACGGTGTAACGTATGACCTTGAAACCGGTGCCGGTGTTCCGTAGCTCGTCGATGGCCGCCCCGCCCATGTCGAAACGGGCGAAGGTGGTGTCCGCTATCCCAATGAGCTTCATGTCTCCCCTGCCTTCTCCGCTCTCTCGAAATTGTCGATGACCTTCTGGATGATCTTCCGGGTGCCGGTGAGGTCCTCGGAGCACTGCGACACCCTCTTCACCTTGACGTTCAAGCCCCGGTCCCGCAGCTCCTTCTCCAAGACACCCTCGTCGAAATCCTGGTCATAGCCCAGGGCGATGATGTCCGGGCGGAGCTCCAGCACGATGCGGTAGCGGTCGCCGTCCTCGCCCACCATGGCCCGGTCCACGGGCTTCAAGGCGTTCACCAGCTCCGCCCGCATCTTGTCCGGGGTGATGGGCTCATGCTTCCGTCGTCTCACGGTGCTATCGCAGGCCACGATCACGCAGAGCTCGTCGCCCATGTCCTTGGCCTCCCGCAGGTAGTGCAGGTGCCCGGTATGCAGGATGTCGAACACGCCGGTGGCCAGGACTCTCACCATGGGCTCACCTATTCATCCAGGCGTTTATAAGCTCTTTTCCCTCGATGAACGCCAGGTCGTTCTTTTCGGCATAGCGTCTCACCTCTTCCTTGCTCATGGCCATGCCGTCGTCGCCCATCATCTCGCAGATGGTGGCCGACGGCGTTAAACCGGCCATGAGGGTGAGGGCGGTGCTCATCTCGGTGTGGCCCTTGCGGGTCTTGAGCAGCTGGTCGCTGGTGCGTAGCAGGTGGATGTGCCCTGGGGCGCGGAAGTGCCTTCCCAGCTCCTGCCTCTTGTCCTCGTCCGACATGTCGGAGCCGATGAGGTTGGCCAGTTCCCGGATGGTCAAGGCCCGGTCCCGGTCGGTGATTCCGGTGTAGGTGTCCCGGTGGTTGATGGTGATGGAGAAAGCGGATTTGGTGTCGTAAGGTATGTCGTCCGGAGCCAGGGTCTCCAGGCCGGGGAAGCGGTCCGCCATCTGGGCGAATATGTCCGCCAGGAAGGGGAAGCGCAGCACATCGGCATCAGGCCCGTAGACACTGGTGCATATCAAACCACCAGCATCATGGCGCATGGTCTTGATGACGTCCGGGGTGATGAACTCGGAGGCCACAACCATGTCGGTCTCCTTCTCCCGGTCATCGAAATCATAAAGCAGGACAATGCGGCCGTTCCGGAGGTCTTCCAGGGCCTTGGCGATTTTATCTTCCATTTGATCATCTCGAAGAGGGAGAAGCTCCCCTGGTGTTCTTTGGTGATTTGTAATCAATAGAAAAAACTTATCCCTCTTACCAGATAATTCATAGAGGTATCTGGATTTAAACCCGGAGGCCTGTACTCTGCACAGTCGCGTGACCTCTTTCACCGTCATCCGTCCAGTCTCAAGACCGATATCAGTACGCATGATGGCACGGGCAGGGAATAGTTTTTAAATGACCATATTATGGGAGTAGATGAGCATCCATGAAAGAGGAAGCGCTTTGGATAAAAGAGAAGGTCAGGGCCCATAACAAGTGGTTCGAGGAGTGCATCCCGATGATAGCCTCCGAGAACCTCATGAGCCCATTGGCCAAGGAGATGTTGATCTCGGATTTCGCTGACCGCTACGCCGAAGGGCTGCCGGGAAAGCGCTACTACCAGGGCAACATCTACGTCGACGAGGTGGAGACCAAAGCCATGGAGTTGGCCCGGGAGCTGTTCGACTGCTCCTTCGCCGACCTGCGGCCCATATCCGGGACCGTGGCCAACATGGCCGTCCTGTTCGCCTTCGCCGAGCCCGGAGACACCATCACCACCTGCGCCCTCGCTCAGGGAGCGCACATATCCACCGCCAAGTTCGGGGCCTTCGGCTTCCGGTCGGTGAATTCCGTGAACTATCCCTTCGACGAGAAGAGCATGAACATCGATGTCGATGCCACCGCCAAGCTCCTAAGGGAAGTGAAGCCAAAGGTGGCCCAGTTCGGCCTGTCGGTGTTCCTGTTCCCTCCGCCCTTGAAGGAGCTCCAGGAGACATTCCAAGACGTAGGCTGCACCGTCTGGTACGACGCTGCGCACGTCCTCGGCCTGATCGCCGGTGGCCAGTTCCAGGATCCCTTGCGGGAGGGTGTGAACATACTGTCGTCCAGCACCCACAAGACCTTCCCCGGCCCCAACCACGGCATTCTGCTAGGCTCGAACCTGGACGACGAGCAGGAGAAAGCCCTCCACAAGGCGGTCTTCCCCGGCGTCACCAGCAGCCACCACCTGCATGCCATGGCCGCTTTGGCCGTCACCTTGGCGGAGATGAAGGTCTACGCCAAAGAGTACGCCGCCCAGACCGTGAAGAACGCCCAGGCCCTGGGCCAGGCCCTGAACGAGCTGGGCATCGACGTGCTCTGCCCCGACCTGGGCTTCACCCGCTCCCACGCCATCGCCGTGGACGTCTCCGCCCATGGCGGCGGCAAGGTTGTCTCCCAGGATTTGGAGGACGCCAACATCATCTGCAACAAGAACATGTTGCCCAAGGACACCAGCGCCGTCAAGCCCTCCGGCATCCGTCTGGGCGTGCAGGAGCTCACCCGGGTGGGCATGAAGGAGAGCGAGATGAAGGAAGTGGCTTCTCTGATCCACCGTGTGGTGGCCAAGAAGGAGGCGCCCTTGAAGGTCAAGGAGGACGTGAAGCTCCTGAAGAAGGACTTCACCAAGATCCGCTTCTGCTTCAACGAGGGCGAGGAAGCCTACCGCTTCCACGAGCTGGTCTGAAGACTGAAACCATGGGGAATTCCCCCATTTTTTATAATTTTCTCGAGCTCAGAAACGTTCCAGAAGCTGACAGGCCTTGCACTTCTCGGTCATGCAGGGCTCGCCGCAGTCGCAGCGATGCAGTTGGGCCGCAGGATGGTTGGCCCGCAGCATCGGTGCCAAAGTGTCGTATGACGACAGTATGCTGAAGCGTGTGCCCGGGGAGCGATCCTCCAGCTCATCCACCAGGCGCCGGTATTGGTTCCTCAGCGCCAGGTCCGCATACGGGCAGGTGCCGTCGTGGAAGTCGAGGCCGCTGAGCAGGGCATAGAGGTATGACTCCTTCTCCGGGATGATGCGCAAAGGTTGTATCCGAGGCACCAGGCCCTCCTGGACCTTCACATGCGGCCCCATCCGAGCCAGGCGCTCCACGTCCCCGCGGGTGAAGTTCATCATGATGGACTGCACGGTGTCATCGAGGTTCAATCCGGTGGCCAGGTAGTCCGATCCCAGCTCCCGGGCCTTGCTGTTCAGGCCCTTCCGGCGCAGCACGCCGCAGTAGGTGCAAGGGCTGCTGTCACCGGCCCGAGGCGCGATGTCGTCCATCCCCTTCTGGAATAGCTCTTGGAACGATACCTGGTGATAAGGGACGTCCAACTCGTCACACAGCGCTTGAACCTTGAGGAGGCTGTCCGGACGGTAACCGGCTATGCCCTCGTCCACGGATATGCAGTGCATCTCCACATCCACCTTCCCTTTCAGGATGTGGTGCAGGAGATGCAGGGTCACCATGCTGTCCTTGCCGCCGGAGACGGCCACGGATATGACGTCCCCGTGACGTAGCTCCACCTGCCGACGCAGCTCCTTCTTCACCCTCTTCTCCACGTAGCGGCGGAAATGCGAGGGGCAGAGGTGGCTGCCGTTGTATCGGATGTAGGTCACGGCCTCGGAGTCGCAGTGCGAGCACTTCACGGATGCAGGACCGTGCGCAGCGATAAAAAGATTGCCACCGTCTCAGGATTCATCCTGCAGCAGCTGGGCCATCTTCTCCTTCAGGACCTTGGCCGGCATGTCCGGCAGGGAGATATAGGTGGTGCGGCCGCCGTCGGGGTCGCCGCGCACGCTGGTCTCCAGGAGGCCCTGGTCGGACAAGGAGCGGATGTAGGTCCAGAACTGGGTGTGCTTGCGGGCTTTGTCCCCATACTCCTCGCAAGCCAGCACGTAGGCCTTCTCGGCCTGTCCGGTGTTCACGTAGGCATCGCCTTTGATGGAACGGGCCACGGCCAGGAGGGTGAGCTTCTGCTGCCGGTCCAGCTCTGTGAGCTTGGACTCCGTGACCACGCTGTAGGTCATGGCCTTGGCCTCCCGCACATGCTCGGCGTCCACCTCGGAAGCTCCCGCCTCCTCGGCGATCATGGCCGAGCGCTCCAGCATCTCGATGACGAAACGGGCATCCCCCCATTCCGCGGCGATGTCCGCCATCAGCTCCAGGGAGTCGTCCCGCACATGGCCGGGGTGCAGGGCCTCATCCGAGCGGGCACGCACGATGTCCAGGAGCTCGTCCCGCTTGTAACGGTCGAAGCTGATGGCATTGGTGCGCCGGAAGGTGGAGAGCGAGGCGGTGTCCAGACGGTCTAGCACATACTCCTGCGAGATCATGATGAGCGACACGGACGATCCGACGTTGATGCTCTCCTCATTGAATCGGGAGAGCTGATAGATGATGTCCGATGCCCCTTTCTTAATGAGGACGTCCACCTCGTCCAGGACCACGATGAGGTGCTGCCCCCTCTTCTCCACGTGCTTCTTCACCGACTTCATCATCTCCGATACCGAGAATCCCCGGTCCGGGTAACCCGGGTCGTAGTGACGGATGAGGGACAGCAGGACGCTGGAGTCGGAGTTGTTCCGCCGGCAGTTGATGATGTGATGGTCCACCGGCTTGCCGGCATCCATGGCGTAGCGGCGGATGTCCAGACAGAAGCGTTTCGCGGTGGCGGTCTTGCCGGTGCCAACGCTGCCGATGAGGAACGCCGTGGCAGAGCGCCCGGACTCTATCACCGGTCGGAAGAGCATGCGCAGGGAAGCCATCTGCGACTCCCGGTGCACCAGCTTCTCCGGGACGTACTCGAAGGACAGCTTGTCCAAGTCCTTGATGATGCTGCTCTTCTTGCTGTCGAACATGTTCAGTTCCTGCTCACCCTGATGAACCCGGAGCAAGGCACGATCTCGATGCCCTCCTTCTCCCAGGCATCGGCTATGAGGTTGATCCCCAGGGAATCCGAGGACATGTGCCCGGCGATCACCAGGTTGATGTTGTTCTTCCGGGCCTCCTCGATATGGCTCTCTGGGAAGTGCATGCCCACCGCGGTGCCGACGCCGGCATCGGCCATCTTCTCGTATATCTCCTTGGGTCCGGAGGTGCCTCCGGTCATCTTGAACACGATCTTCCCGGCTCTGCTGCTCTTCTTGCCCACGATGATGGTCGGAGGGGAGTTGAAGGCAGCGGCCTTCCGGTACTCGGGCACAGTCATCAAAATCTCGATGATGTCCTCCAGCCTCTTGGCTTCCTTGTCCTGGAAAAGGGTCTCCAGGTAATCCTGCACCATGTTGTCACAGGGCGAGTGCAGGTTGGCCAATGACAGGCCCAGGAGACGGCAGGCGTCCACGGTCTGGTTGAAGTTGGAGGCCATGACCGCCCGGAAGACCTCCTCGATGCGCTTGGACATCAGGCCCTCCGCCACGTTGATGGGCACGCCCATGGCGTGATACATGTCCTCCTGCATGTACATGACATCTGGGAAAGGGTTCTTGGAAAGCCCGATGGGGTGATGCCCGATCAAGGCCCCTATCTTGGCTCCTTTCTGGTTCAGCCGGTCCGCCAGAAGGGCCTCGCCGGTGCCCATGTCGATGCCCCAGAGAACGGCCTCTATCTCCTGGTCGGGGTCGCCGATGCTGATGCGGGAGTCCCCGTAAGGGTTCCATAGACGCTCCTGGTCGAAGACCTCCTTCTTCATGTCGTCGGCCTTCTCCAGCTCCTCTGTCGCCTTCTTCAGTATGGCCTCGACGTCCTCACGATCGCGGGGGTCCTTGGCGGCCCCCATCTCCACAGCCATTCTATAGGCGTCAATGAACTTCATCTTCCCCAATAGCCTCCCCCAGCGATAATAAGCTTACTATGTTAGTCAGAATCCATTTCCGGCACAGTAGGGCATAAGTATTTTCTATGGCATCGGTCTCATGAGGAACGGGTTTGGAATGAAGGAGATTTGGACAGAGAGGTACCGTCCCCGGAACCTGGACGAGGTTGTGGGCCAGAAGCACGTCACGGAGCGCTTGAAATCCTATGTTCGTTCCGAGAACATGCCCCACCTGCTGTTCACCGGCCCCGCCGGTACCGGCAAGACCACCTGCGCCTTGGCTTTGGTGCGGGAGATGTTCGGGGAGGAGTGGAAGGGGAACTTCATCGAGCTCAACGCCTCCGATGCGAGAGGCATAGACGTGGTGAGGGGCAAGATCAAGGAGTTCGCCCGCACCTCTCCGCTGGGCGCTTCCCAGTTCAAGGTCATATTCATGGACGAGGCCGACGCGCTCACCCCGGAGGCCCAGGCCGCTCTCAGGCGCACCATGGAGAAGTTCTCCAAGATCTGCCGGTTCGTCCTCTCCTGCAACTACGCATCCAAGATCATCGACCCCATCCAATCCCGTTGCGCCGTGTTCCGATTCAGCCCCCTGACGGCGGAGGACGTGCACGGCTACCTGCAACGCATAGTGCAGGAGCAGGGGATAGACATCACCCCGGAGGCCTTGGACGCCTTGGTCCATGTGGCTCGCGGCGACATGCGTCGGGCCGTCAACTCCCTGCAGGTGGCGGCATCCATGGAGCTGCCCATCGACATGGACATCATCTACCAGACCACGGGCATGGCCCGCCCGGAGCAGGTGAAGGCCATGCTGGAGACCGCCCTGGCCGGCGACTTCGTTCAGGCCCGGGACATGCTGGATGAGATCATGATCAACTACGGCCTATCCGGTCAAGACGTAATCAAGCAGATCCATCGCACCTTCTTCGAGCTCAGCATAAGCGATGGCGAGAAGGTCCGCCTCATCGACCGCACCGGTGAGGTGGAGTTCCGTCTCATCGAGGGCAGCAACGAGAGGATTCAGCTGGAAGCGCTCCTGGCGTACCTGGTCATGATGGGCGGTTCCAAGCGTTGACCTTTGGCAACCTATAAATAACACATCAATATTGAGAGGCTGGGGAAAATCATATGGCACGTTTCAAAGAGGCGGAGGAGAGGCTGCTCAACAAGAGCGTTTGTATGAGCTGTTACGCCACCAACGCTCCCAAGGCCACCAACTGCCGCAAGTGCGGATATTCCAAACTTCGGGCAAAGGCCAAGGAAAGCAGGAAGGCTTAGGCATCCTCCCGGAAAACATGGCCGTCAGGCCATCCAACAACTTTCTCAATATTGCTCTGGCCAGCGCATGCTTCGTGGCTGGCAGGGCTGAAAGCTCGCTTAATTAATATACCTGAAGACGATTCCCAAAGACCGACGGGCTACCGTCGATGGGAAGAAGACTGGGGGCAACTACAGAATGAAGGTTCTGATAGTCGATGATAACATCGCCATCCAAGAGATAGTGTCTGAGATACTTTCGGCGGAGAGCTACGAGACTCTAGCCGTGGGCAACGCCAAGGATGCCTTGGACTATGTGCGCTCCTTCCGGCCCGAACTAATCCTTCTGGACGTCAACCTTCCGGACATGGACGGGTGGTCCATACTCCGGAGGCTCAAGGACGATGGGCTGACCGGCAACCTCAAGGTCATAATGTTCACCGCCGACATGGACATCGGCACCGACATCTTCGGCTTGCAGGACGTTGTGAGCGGTTACATCCGGAAACCGTTCAAAGGCGCTGAGCTGATTGAGAAGATCCAAAGCGTCATGGGACAGCAGACCACGGACAAGTCCAAGGGCAAGTTCTCCTTGAAAGGGCTGTTCGCCAAGAAGGACGGCAGCTCTCCCAACGGCAGCGAGAAGGCCATGCGTCTGGAGGAGGGCAAGGCCTACATCTTCCAGGAGAAGAAGCCGCAGGCCATCTTCGATGCCGCCGCCATGTATGTGGCCAAGGGCAGCCCGGCCCTCTTGATCACCGGCGACCATCCCAAGAACATCCGGGAGCGTTGGAAACTGGATGAGACTCCCATCATCTGGCTCACCACCCGTTCCGGCAAAGCATTCGTGGACCCCTCCAAATTGGGGTCCTTGACATCCATCATCACCGAGTTCATGGAGCACTCCAAGAAGGCCATCATCGTTCTGGAAGGCCTACCGCTCCTCATCCTCAACAACGATTTCAACCAGGTTCTGAAGATGGTCCACCAGATCATGGACATGCTGGTGGAGGCCCAGTCCGTACTGCTCATATCCGTTGACCCAAGGCTCATGGAGGAGAAGGACCTGGCCCTGCTGGAGCGGAACATGGAGACCAGGAAGATAGAGGAGTGATCCTCGCACCGAGGCGTTTCTTATGAATATCGACAGTGTCTGGGCCCGGGAGGTTTTGGATTCCCGGGGCAATCCTACCGGGGAGGCGGAGATCCGCATCGGCGGCCACAAGTTCACAGCCATCGCCCCCTCCGGGGCATCCACGGGCACCTT
>JAQUUA010000038.1 GCA_028694055.1 Candidatus Methanomethylophilaceae archaeon
CTATCCCGCCACCTGTTCTTAATATTAATCCCGGTGGAGGGGTGGGACATACCCGCATGTCCCGGATGCTTGTAGATAGCCGTAGATGACCAGGAGGGCGGGGAAAAGAACCATCAATGCATGATGCGCTCCGAGCATCCATGAACCGCATCAACGTCATCTGCTTGGGAGTACGCGACATGCCCCGGTCCATCCGTTTCTACCGGGACGGGCTGGGGTTCCAAACAGATGAGGAGGGGGATGAGCCACGGGTGGTGTTCTTCGATTCCACGGGAACCAAGTTGGAGCTCTATCCCTTGCATCTCCTGGCGCAGGACATCGATCCGGAGGACCCGCCACGCATAACCGATGGCTTCGCTGGTATGACCTTGGCTTACAACGTCCGCAGCAAGGAGGAGGTAAAAGAGGTGGTGGAGAAGGCGAGGTCGGCCGGGGCGAAGGTGGTGAAGGAGCCCCAGGATGCCTTCTGGGGAGGTCACCACGCCTACTTCTCCGACCCGGACGGATACTATTGGGAGGTGGCATGGGGACCGGGGTTCGCCTTCGATGACGAAGACATGCTCGTCCTGCCTTTGTGACCCAGGGCCTTGCGGGTCGGATACCTTAATGAATATGCCTCAGGACAACATTTATTCACATCACAGACCATCACCCCGGCCATGAAGAAGGTGATCATGAACCATGGCGCCGGCGGGGAGAGCATGCAGGACTTCCTGTCCAAACACATATTCTCCCACTTGCCGGCGATGGAGTCGGATGTTCCTTTGAGCTCCTTCGACGACTCCGCCGTGGTGGATGGCATCGTCTTCACCACTGACGGGCACACCGTCAAGCCTCTTTTCTTCCCGGGCGGGGACATCGGCTCCCTGTCCGTGGCCGGCACCGTGAACGACATCTCCGTTATCGGAGGTCAGCCCTTGGCCCTCTCCTTGTCCATGATCATCGAGGAGGGATTGGACATCGACATCGTGGACCGGGTCATGCAGAGCATCGGCCGGACCAGCCAAGATTGCGGTGTCCCTGTGGCTACCGGCGACACCAAGGTCATGGAGGCCGGTGCCATCGACCAGATGGTGGTGGTGACCTCCGCCGTGGGCCGTCGCTCCCCCTATCTCGATCACAACATCGCCGTGGCCAAGGACTACCGTCCCGTGGACTCACAGTGGATGACGGACGACAACGTCCGGGAAGGCGACGCCATCATCGTCTCCGGCACCATGGGCGACCATGGGGTGGCCCTGCTGTCCTTCCGGGAGGGCTACGGCTTCGAATCCACCCTGCAGAGCGACGTGGCACCGTTGAACGGCCTGATCGAGTCTGTCCTGAAGGTGGGCGGCGTGACGGCCATGAAGGACCCCACCCGCGGCGGTCTGGCCAACACCTTGAACGAATGGTGCCACAAGTCCTCCGTGGGCATGGAGGTGGTGGACGCGGACATCCCCCGTAACGACACCGTGGTGAACGCCTGCGACCTGCTGGGCATAGACCCCCTGAGCATCGGCAACGAGGGGAAGGTGGTCATCGCCTGCGTGCCGGATATGGCGGAGGCGGTTCTGAAGGCCGTCCGTTCCCATCCCAGAGGCGCCAATGCCGCCATGATCGGCTACGCCACCAAGAAGTACGACCGGGTGGTGGTGCGCACGGAGATGGGCGGGAGGCGCATCATGGAGGCCCCGGTGGGCGACCCTGTGCCCCGCATCTGCTGATCAGAGCAGGTACTCCACCATGTAGCAGGCCACGAAGGCCACCACACCGGCACCGGCCATGCGCAGGCCGTAGAATGCCGGGCTCTTCTGGGCCATCCTTCCCATGGTCACTCCGGTTATGAACAGGATGGAGATCGCCAAGGAGATGGCGATCCACGCGGCAGTGGTGACCTCGGATTCCGGAAGGATCAGGAAAGGCGTCAGAGTGACCGAGCCGGTGATGATGGGGGCCACACAGTTGGTTATGGATATCAACAGGGTGGAGTGCACCGAGGTGCGCTTGATGGAGGTCTCGTCCAGCTTCCGGAGCATGACCTTCTCGATCTGCTGTATACGGATGCTCTGCTCCAGACGCTCGGCCTCGAAGACGCTGATGCCGGTGGATATCATGAGGGCCACACAGCTGGTGACGATGGTCACCACCACCAGACGGGTGGAGGGCTCCGAGGACAACGCCATCCCGATGATGATCCCCAGGATGACGAATGTGGAGTCGAAGACGGTGTTCACGAAGTAGCGGCGCATGGCCGGCACGGTGTCCGGGGTCTTCAGGGCGCAGTCGACAGCGGAGAAGAAATCGCTCTCCAAGAGACGTTCCTTCCATCCTACCGTGGCATCGCCGCGGGCATCGTTCTTGGCAGCCATCGGTCAGACTCCAATCATATCAAACGAAGTAGGGTGCATTCGGCATTGGTCTCCTTGCAGGAGTGATAAAGCGTTTGCTTCGGTTAGTGGGTAGTCGGTATTTCATACCTTCGATAGGTAATCCTCGGTCAAGCGCAGCATCTTGGCGGCCACGTCCTGGCCACCGTAGGATGCCAGATAGGTCTCCGGCCTGCGGGCTTCCAGGACGGCTTTGACGATGCTGCCGCGGTCGGCCGGCAGGAGACGGTTCCATCCCTCGTCCACGGTCTCCACCCAACCGGTGCGGTGGAAGACCGTCAGGCAGGGGGTGTTGAACACATAGGCCTCCTTCTGCACCCCGCCGGAGTCGGTGAGGACGCTGCGGGCGTGCTTGTTCAGGCTGAGGAACGACAAGTAGTCCAATGGTTCGCTGACCTTGACGTTATCCGCCCCTTCCAAGATCCCGTCCAGACCGAACTGGGTGATGGTCTTGCGGGTACGGGGATGGAGGGGCAGCACCACATCGAACGGCAGCTCCGCCAGAGCGGAGAGGATCTCCCTCAGCTTGCCGGGATGGTCCACGTTCTCCGCCCGGTGCAGGGTGCAGAGCATGTACTCCCCTTCCTGCAGCGAGAATCGGGACAGGGGCTCGGTGCTGAGCCTTTCCGATACCTGATGGAGGATCTGCACCATGAGGTCGCCGGTGACGTGGACCCCGTCACGTATGCCTTCCTTCTCCAGGTTCACCCGGCTGACTTCCGATGGGCAGAACAGGAGATGGGACAGGTGGTCGGTGACCACCCGGTTGATCTCCTCGGGGTTGTAACGGTCGTAGAGACGGGGGCCGGCCTCGATATGGGCTATTGGTAGGCCGAGCTTGGCGGCCACCAAGGCCCCGGCGACGGTGGAGTTGGTGTCGCCATACAGGTAGACGATGTCCGGATCGGCCTCCTGGAGGATGCCTTCCATCTCCATCATCATGCGACCGGTCTGCTGCCCGTGGGAGCCGGACCCCACGCCTAAATTATGGTCGGGGCTGGGTATGTCCAGTATGGAGAAGAAGGAGTCGTTCATCTGGGGGTCGTAATGCTGACCGGTGTGCAGTATGATATGCTGGTGCCGGCGGGATATCTCCTGGTGCAGGGGAGCCAACTTCACGAACTGCGGTCTGGCCCCCACGATGGACAGAACCTTCATCACCTGCGTATCGGCAATCCCCATAATACATTTATCATCCCCACGCAAGGCTAAAGAGAAGAGTTACGAAAATCTTTTTATGGGGGAGTATATGGTCAACGCAGAACTCGGAGTGTCTGCATGGTAAAATTCCTTCCATTCACCGGATACCGGCCCGTCCTCCAGGACGGAGAGAAGATTGTGGACCGCATATCGCCCCCCTATGACGTCATCGATGACGACTATCTGCAGGAGCTGCAGTCTCATCCCTACAACGTCACCCGCATCACCCTGATGCCCACGGATGGGCGCTACCACACGGCGGCGGCAGAATGGCGCCGTTGGCGCCAGGAGGGACGGCTGAAATCAGACCCTGCCCCTTCCTACTACCTGTACCAGCAGACCTTCAGCACCCCCAGCGGCGTGCGCACCCGGACCGGGATCGTGGGCGTCCTCAAGACCGAGCCCTATGAGGACGGCAACGTCATACCGCACGAGGAGACCTTCTCCAAGGTGAAGGAGGACCGTCTGAACCTCCTGCGGGACACCTCCCTGCACAGCGAGTCCATATTCGGTATCTTCCCGGGATTGGGGGCCGATCTGAACGAGAGGTTGCAAGCCCAGGCCCAGGAGGTCTATGAGCACCAGGATGCCGACGGTGTGCAGCACCGTTACTTGGCAGTCAACCACCCTGACCTGGTGAAAGAGGTGCAGGATGCCTTGGAGGGTCAGAAGATGCTCATCGCCGATGGCCACCACCGTTACGAGACCGCCCTGGCCTATTCCTTGGAGAACCTGGGCGAGGAGAAGAAGGGTTACGTGCTGGCCACCCTGGTGGCCGCGGACGACCCGGGGCTGGTGATATGGCCCACGCACCGCTTGGTGAAGGTGGACGGATATCACGAGACCTCCTTCCTGAACTACCTGAACAAGACCTTCCGGGTACAGGAGTGTCCCCGGGATGAGCTCACCGGGAAGCTCCCTGGCCATGACCTGGCGCTGCTGACCCGTTCCGGCAAGACCCTGCTGCTGCGTTACGAAGACCGCAGCGACCCCCTCTGGACCTTGGACACCTACATCGCCCAGGAGAAGATCCTCAAGGGACAGCTAGGTTACGAGGAGGGGAAGGCCAAGGTGTCCTTCGATGCCGAGCTGCATTCCGTGCTGAAGAAGATGGCCAAAGGCGGATATGACCTGGCCATTGTGTTCAACCCCCCGTCCCTGGAGAAGGTCTGGGAGCTCTCCCTCATGGGAAAACGCATGCCCAAGAAGAGCACCTACTTCTTCCCCAAGATCTGGTCCGGTTTCGTGTATTACCGGATGTGAACCGGGGTCGAGCCCCATCTCCCATTTTTTGAGGATAGCGCAAGCGCCGTCTGGATTATTGGTACATGATGACCGCGTTCGGTCTCATCGAAGAAGGAAGGATGGAGCCGCTGATGGGAATTGAACCCACGACCTACGCCTTACCAAGGCGTCGCTATACCCCTTAGCCACAGCGGCGTAGTTGGGCTAATCGAACACTTGTTGATAAAAGTTTCTGAAGAAAACGAGCATACCTTTATGATTGCATCCACTTTAACTGAGGGACGATGAAGAAGGAGATGAGCGCTTTCGACGTGCGCTCCATGGCCGAGGAGCTGGGGAGCCTGGAGGGGTCCTTCCTGGACAAGGTGTTCCACTGGGGGAAAGGCAACTTCCTGGCCCGGGTCAACGTGCAGGGAGAGGGCAAGAAGGAGGTCTTCTTCAAGGACCGTTGCTGGCTGTTCATGCCGGAGCGCAAGCCGGAGACCCCGGCCATGCCGTCCAACTTCGCCGCCCATCTGCGAAAGAACATCTCCAACACCCGCATCGGCTCGGTGCGGCAGATCGGCTTCGACCGTATCATCGTCATGGAGCTCGGCCGTCAGGATGCCAGCTATCAGCTGGTGTTCGAGCTCTTCGGGGGCGGGAACCTGCTCCTGGTCAAGGACGGCCAGATAATCAACTGTCTGGTGCAGAAGAATTGGAGGCAGCGCAGCATCCGGCCGGGCGAGACCTATGTCATGCCGGAGCCCCGCTTCGACCCTTTCCTAGCCAGCCAAGATGATTTCATGGCCTTGCTCTCCTCCTCCCAATCGGACCTGGTGCGCACCCTGGCCACCACCGTCAACCTGGGAGGGCAGTATGCAGAGGAGGTCTGCCATCGGGCCGGGATAGTCAAGAACACCCCGGTCCGGAACCTCGACCCGGAGCAGCAGCTGCGGGCATGGGAGGAGATGCAAGGACTCATACGGGATTTCCAGGGCCGCAAGACGGCAGTCCTGTACACCCAGGATGGGGAACCGGCGGATGCCACCCCCTTCCCCCTTCACACCCTAGAGGCGTGGGATCCGCAGGAGCAACCCAGTTTCTCCGCCGCCCTGGAGGGCTTCTTGTCCCTCATCCATGAGGAAGAGGAGGAATCATACCAAGACCCGGAGGTCCTGCGACTGCAACGCCGCATGGACATGCAGCAGCAGACCATCGATGAGTTCCGTCAGGAGGCCGAGGACCTGCGGCTACGTGCCGATGCCGTCTATGCCGACTACGGGCGCACGGACGAGCTGCTGAAGGTCCTGCAGGAGCAGTCCCCGAAACTGGGATGGGAGAAGCTCCGGGAAGGGGCCCTGCGCATCCCTTTCGTGAAGGACATCGACCCTTCCAAGTCATTGGTGGTGGCAGAGCTGGGCGGCAAGCAGGTGTCCCTGGACTACCGTCTGGGGCTGGATGCCAACGCCTCCCGTATCTACCAGAAGGGCAAGGACCTCAACGAGAAGGCCCTAAGGGCAGAGCTGGCTTTGAAGTCCAGCCAGGAACAGATGGAGAGGAGGAGGAAAGGCCTGGAGAAGGCCCGGGTCAGCCGCTCCCGCTCCCAGCCCACCAAGCAGTTCTGGTTCGAACGCTACAAATGGTTCATAACCTCCGGAGGACGTCTGGTGCTGGCTGGCCGTGACGCCCGCACCAACGACCAGGTGGTCAAGAAGCACCTGAAGGAGGACGATTACTACGTGCACGCCGATGTGCACGGCGCCCCATCCGTGATCCTGAAGAAGGGGCCGGGCGCCACTGAGGAAGAGTTACGGGAGGCGGCGGTTTTCGCAGTCTCCCAGTCCAAGGCATGGGTATCCCGGTTCATGGAGGGCAGCGCCTATTGGGTGACGGCGGACCAGGTTTCCAAGACCCCGCAGGCGGGGGAGTTCGTCCCCAAAGGGGCCTTCATCATCCGGGGGAAGAGGAACTACCAATACCATCTGCCCTTAGAGCTGGCGGTGGGAGAGGTCTTGCACGAGGGGGCCCGGAAGGTCATGTGCGCCCCCGTGGATGTGATTCGCAAAGCGTCGGAGAAGTACGTGGTCATCGGACCCGGGCGCAACAAGAAGAACGACCGGCATGCCGCGGGCATCGCCAGGGCCTTCGACGTTCCAGAGGAGGAGGTCTCCCGCATACTGCCCCCAGGGGATGTGGAGCTGAGGGAGGTCAAGAACCTGGAACTGGAGAAGGAATGAGAAGAAGGGTGGTGCCCGAGCCGGAATTCGAATCCGGGTCAAGAGATCCGCAATCTCTCAGGATATCCTAGCTACCCCACTCGGGCCTGAAGTGAATGGCCATCATAGATTCATTATTTAACTGTTATTCCGTCCGTGCCTTGGCGCCCATTCCCGGCCGGCAAGGAAAAGGACGGACCGGGCGGCACGGCGAACCGAACACGGGCGACGAGTGCGGATTGCTGGGGGAATTGTCATCGTCATGCCCCAAAGGAGGAAACCGGCTTTGGCCGGCCGCCTCGGTCCTAACTGTTGGATATTAGATTCATATCTTAATAAAGATATGCATCTAAGATTCTTTTCAGAATAAGATTCCCCTAGGACAGGAGACAATAAGAAAACAACCCCGATGATGGGTTTTAGAAAGCACCGAACGGTGCGATCAGACCTTCAGAGCTCGACCTGACGGCGGTAGCGAGTGGCGTAGCCAGCGATGCGGTTCCTCATCTTGACGGTCGTGGCGTCTGCGAGGGCGTTAACGCTCGCCTTGTTGGCTTCGAAATCATCGCTGAAAGCCTCAGGATATTTCTGAATCAGCTCAACGGCCACTCTTTTGATGTATGTAGGCCTGATGTTACCCATGTGTTCACCGAGTGAACCGGGTTAGGATAATTCCCTATATAAGCTTTTTTTCCCGCTTCCAGGGCTTCCCGCAGCTGAGCTTGCCCTCTGGACAGGGCCCTCGGACACAGGGCGGACCGGCCTCCCGGAAGATGTCCGGAGAGGCTTCCTGGCACAGGGCCATCATCCGCAAGGCCATCTCACGGATCTCCCATTGCGCCCGGTTGCAGCAACGAAGGGAGAAGAAGTGCAGTAGCTCCCGGGCGTTCATGGTGATGACGATGTTGGTGTGGCAGGCATTGGGAAGCAGGTAACGGGCATCCTCCTTGGGCACCAGCTCCGCCAGTTCCTCATAGGCCCCCCAGATCTCCTGCATCAGCTCCTGGTACCTCTTCCCGGCCTTCCCGTCCGTAGCGATGCTGGGAGGGGTGACGAAGGAGACCTGGGACATGGACACATATCTTTGGCTCTGTTGGGAGAAGGATGCGATGCGATGACGCACCAACTGATGGGTGAGTGCCCTGGAAACCTCCTGCACGGAGAAGGTGAACACGGCATGCTCGATGACGGAATGATGACCCATGCCCACGATGCGGCGGAGGACCGGCCCGGGATCCTCGCCCTGGACTATGATGTCATGCGCGGACTGTTCCGAATAGCAGGACTGCCCCGCAGCGCTGCATATGGCATCCGCGTTCTGCGTGCAGGAAAGCAACTCCACCCTCATCTCATTCCCCTCCGGCCGTCCCTTGCGGGGACGAGAGCTCCCGGCGCAGGCCGTTCATGCTCTCCTCGTCCATCAGGACCTTCAATCTTATGGTTTTCGGCTCCAGGTCCGCCAGCAGGGAGGCGATGCCCTCAACATGGCCGTCACCCACCACGGCCACTATCCTTTGGTGCCGCTGGGCAGCGGCCCGGATGCGGTCCGCCATCTTCTGGTTGCGGGAGTCTATGAGCACCTCCACCAGAGTGGGGTAGCTGCCCCTCATCTGCTGGATATAGAGCTCTTCGTTATCGGAGTAGTTCTGAAACTCCGTCTCCAAGTCCTCCTTGCTGGCCTTGTTGCCGCGCATGAAGGAGAAGAGCAGGCGGACCTTCTCCCGTAAGGGCATCTCCTGCCAGAGACGGTTCACGGTCTCCATGGAATCGCTGTCGATGAACTCGATGGCCGCGCCCACGGTCATACCGGCCTCCACCGCGGCCAGCATCTCCGCCCCCACCGTGCCGCCGTACTCCCCGGCCATGCGCTTCTGGTACTTGGCCACATGCCGGTAGATCCATGGTCCCTTGGAGGACTCCCTCTCCTCTACGGGCCGAGGATTCTTCAACGCATTGTATCGCATGGCATCGAGCTCCACCAGCACGGCATCCGGCCAGATGCTGCGGATGATGAAGGTGGTCTGCTCCTCGATACGGAAGACGTGCCCGGTGCCAAGAAGGGTGATCATCGGCTCCCATAGCATATACCTTTTTTAATAGTCTTTCATATCAACCAGCGTGACCGATTTCGCCTACGACCTGGTGGCCTTCGACATGGATGGGGTGCTGGTGGACTACGTCAGCTCCTGGGCGTGGGTGCACCGGCATTTCCAAGTGGACAACAGCGAGGCCTTGGGTCTCTTCAAGGCCGGAAAGATCGACGAGATGGAGTTCATACGTCGGGACATCGCCCTCTGGAGGACGGTGAAGCCGGATGTCGGCATCCGAGATGTCATGGATGCCCTGAAGGACGTCCCGATGATCGACGGCATCCAGGAGACCGTGGCCGCCCTGCGCTACAACGGCATCAAGGCCGTGATCGTCAGCGGCGGCATAGACCTGGTGGCGCAACGCATCGCCTTGGGCTTCGGTTTCGATGACTATGCGGCCAACACCCTCCTCACCCATGCGGACGGACGCCTCACCGGCGAGGGCCATCTGAACGTGGACCTCGGCGACAAGGGCGTGGCCCTGCGAGGGTTCATGCAGAAGTACGGAGTGGAGGCCGATCGTGTGGCGTCCATAGGGAACTCCTTCGTGGATGTGAAGATGTTCCAGAACTCCCGGCTCTCCATCGCCTTCAACCCCATCGACGACGAGGTGCGGCGCGCTGCTGACGTGGTCCTGGAAGGGAGGAACATCTCCCATGTCCTGGAACCGATCCTGGCTGAGCCTCAGTCGTAGATACGGCGGATGATCTTGCCGTACATGCGCACGATCTTCCGGGCTTCCACGGCACCGCGGCGGACCATCTTGCCTTGCACTTTTATTCCGTGGATGACCACCTCATCCACCCCGAAGCGCATGGTGTCGCCCACGGCGAACTCCTCGTCCGGGACGGCCTCGATGACCCGGGAATAGGTGCGGTGCACGTTGTTCACGGATATCTTGATCTTCAGCT
>JAQUUA010000039.1 GCA_028694055.1 Candidatus Methanomethylophilaceae archaeon
GGATGTGGTGGGCTTGGAGCGTTTCGCCGATGCCCGAATCCATGAGCTGTCCGGCGGCATGAAGCAACGGGTGGGCATCGCCCGGGCCATGGTGAACAACCCGGATGTCCTGCTCATGGACGAACCGTTCGGTGCTCTGGACGCCCAAACCCGGAACATCATGCAGGGGGAGCTGTTGAAGATCCTGGCCAAGACCTCCAAGACCATACTGTTCGTTACCCACTCCGTGGACGAGGCCCTCTACCTATCGGACCGCATCATCATGCTCAGCAAGAGACCGGGAAGGATCAAGACCATCATCGAGGTCCCGTGGCCAAGGCCTAGGGACCGGGCGGCTCCAGAGTTCGCTGCTCTGCGCAAGCAGATACTCTCAGAATTGGAAAAAGAGAATGTTATGGACGATTAGATTTCGTCCTTGAGCCTCTCTATGGCTCTGATGATGCTCCTACCGGGGATGACCACGGACACCGGGATGGTGAGGATCTTCTCCACCGTGGGCGCTATGATGGGAGCGCAGACCACCGCCAGGGCGCCGTCGCGCTCAGCCTTCACCGAGGCCACGATGGCGTCCTCCATGGTGTTGGCCGGGTACTCCTTCACTAGGATCTCCTCCCCGTTCACCACCATCACCCTTTCCTCTATGGACTCCAGAACCGGACGGGAGGCTATGACGGCCACGAAGTGCCCGCCTTCGCTCTCCGCCAGACGGCGTATGGCTCGGATTATGGACCGCACCGTGCGCAGGTTGGGCTCCCTTTGCTCCTCGAGTATCTTGTACATGGTGGAGGTGGATATGCCGCTAAGGGTGCAGAACTCGTTGACGCTCA
Organism: Candidatus Methanomethylophilaceae archaeon; assembly: GCA_028694055.1. Taxonomy (GTDB): domain Archaea; phylum Thermoplasmatota; class Thermoplasmata; order Methanomassiliicoccales; family Methanomethylophilaceae; genus JAQUUA01. The sequence continues at coordinate 828 of JAQUUA010000039.1, forward strand.
TATGCAGGTCTTCGCTCAGCACCTTCTTCAAGGCCTCCTGGAACCCTCCCTCCTTCCGTAGCATCCCAGCAGCCAGCTCGTTGACCAGCGACAAGTCATCCGCTCCTGGCGTAACTGGCAGCGTTGAGGCCTGCCACCGCCCCCTGGCCCACAGCGCGGGCCAACTGCCAAGGCTTGCCGGTGATGTCGCCGCAGGCGAACACTCCCTCCACCCCGGTACCACATTCCTCGTCCACCTTCAGGTGGCCTTCGGGATCCGGGAGGACCCCTACATCCATGGCCAGGTCAGCGGAGGAACGTGATCCCAGCTCGATGAACACCCCGTTCACCTCCAGGACCGTGCCGTCCTCCAACTCCAAGCCGGTGACCTTCTGATCGCCCCGGACGGTCTTGGGCTGGGACTGCACCAGGTTGGCGCCGGCCCCCAGAGCCATGTCCACCATGTTCTGGTTGGCCTTGAGCTCCTTGGCCACCCAATAAACCTTGGAGGCGTAATGGGTCATGAGCTCGGCGGAGGAGGCGGCCTCGGATGCCTCACCGATGATGGCCACCGGTTTCTCCTTGTAGAAGTTGCAGTCGCAGGTGGCACAGTAGCTGACGCCTTTGCCGAAGAACTCCTTCTCACCGGGGATGTTGAGTTTCTTGCGGGAGATTCCGGGAGCGAAGACCAAGGCCTTGCTCTTCACCTCCTTGCCGCTCTCCAGCCTGAGGATGAAACCCCCCTCGGCCTTCTCCACGCTTATCACATCCTCCTGTAACAGGCTGGCTCCGAAGGATCGAGCCTGCTCGGCACCGGAGGCCAGCAGTTCCTTGCCGGAACCGCCCCGGTAGCCCAGGTAGTTCTCCAGCTCCGTGGGGTAGATGGCACTGTTCTCCATCTTCCCCAAGACCAGGGTCTTGGCCTTCTTCCGACTGGAGTGTATGGCGGCCTGCAGTCCTGCCGGCCCCATGCCTATGATGGTGACGTCAGCATCCATTCCGATGCCTCCTCAGAGAGACATCAGGTAGTTCTTGATCTCGGCCTTGGGCCTGACGCCCACCAACGGCTCCTTCATGACTCCGTCCTTGAAGACCAGCATGGTGGGGATGGCGGAGATGCCGAAGCGCATGGATATGCCGGGATTCTCGTCCACGTTCAACTTGGCAACACCGACTTTGCCGGCCAGCTCCTCTGCCAGCTCCTCCACTACGGGTGCCAGCATCAGGCAGGGACGGCACCAGGCCGCCCAACAGTCCACCATCACGACTTTGTTGGACTCCACGAACTTATCGAAGGTGGAATCGCTCAGTTCAACGACTTTACCAGCCATTTTTAAACCTCTTTAATGACGGTGCTTCAGAGCATCCGCCCGATGGGTTTGCATTAGGCGGACTGAATATATAGTTTTCACAACCAACGGTTTTTCGGTTACATCGAAAAACCACTTGTGGGAAAGGATAATAATCCGTCAGGTCGATGGCCTCTCGGGATGCATATGCTGGAAGAGACCGCTAACCTCATTGGCATGAAGGTGTACAGCCCCAAGGGCATCTACCTCGGGGCGGTGAGCAATCTGGTCCTGGACCTTTCCGGCCGGAGGGTGGACGGCATATTCTTGGACAACACCAGCCCGGTGCTGGTGGAGGGGTCGCATCCGGTGAACGTCCCGTACCGATGGATACAATCCGTGGGGGATGTCATAATCCTCAAGAAATTCCCCGACCGGGTCGTTCCCAGTGAAGGAGACCTGCGTTCAGATCTTTGAGAGCCAATCCCGGCAATCTGGATGCAACGAAGGATATTCACCCAGTGACTCCGCCAAGAGGTCTAGGTCGCTACCATAGATCCGGGAGAGCTCCTCATGCATGTTCTGCAGACGATCCGCCGCCCGGAACAGGCCCTTGGCTACCATCCTCTCCTGCGCCCTTTGGTAGGACCAGATGCGGTTGTCGCTCACCAGGTTGTCGGCATGGGCAACAATCTTCTCTTCCAGGGTACGGGGCAGGTAGTCGCCGGGCGGGAGTTGGAAATCGATGACGTCCTGCTCGTCCAGACCAGCGCCGATGTGACGACGGACTATCTCCACGAGCTCCGTCGGCAAATGACGCTCTTTTGCCAAACGGGCACCCACTATGGCATGCGTCATGCCCTGCTCCACGGAGCGGCCTAGGTCATGAAGCAGCGCGCCGGCAGAGACCAGACCGCAGTCGGCATGGCAACCCACGGCCATGGGCAATGCGATGGCGTGGACTGTGCATACATGATCCAGCACCCGCCGGCTGCACCCAGCGTCGGTGAGGATCTGCAGGCACTCAGTCACATCTGGATAGGTCGACAACTCGCTTCCCCCTCTCGGTCGGAATCACTTCCAGCTTGCCGTGGCGCTCACTGTAGAGGGCCTCGCCCCCGGTGAGACGGTCCAGGAATATGGCTAAAGCAGCTATCTCGGAATGTGGCTGGTTGCCCACGGAGACGTTGATGTCCGCCCTCTGATAGACCTCGGCGGGAACCTTCTCCGCACCCACCACGATCATCAGGTCGTCATCCGGAGAGACCTTCTCCAGAGCATCGTCCACCCGGCTACCGTACATGGTCAGGTGGACCACCTTCCCCGGGAACTGGTTCAACCTCTGTCGCCACGGGGACCCGGTCTCGATGAAGAAGTCGCCACCGAAACGTTCAGTGACGGAACGGATGTTGTCCTCCAGCTTGCTGTCTGGAGAATCGACATAGATGCCCTTGGCGCCTAAGGCCCTGGCGGCCAAGGCCACATGCGTCGTCACCCTCTTGTCGCGCTCCGGCCGGTGACCGATCCGGAGGATCCAAATGCCTGACATCAGGGCCCCTATTTCTCTTTCAGGGGTTCGATACGATGACCCCGGTAATCCAGCTTCACAGACCGGCGTACAAGACTGCGTAGCATGGTGGAGGTCAGACCCAGGGACTCTGCCACATCACCGGAGAAACAGCCTCTGTCGCCCACCTCTTTGACGATCTTATCCTCGAGCTCCTTGAAGTCGGACTCCGGCATCATGGCCGCGGCCAAGACATCACTAATCTCATAGACGGGCCACTGGGCGTTTATATGGAATGATGTGTAGTAGGTATGGTAGGACTTCTCGGGATAATTGCCACCGGTGGACTGCCATCTGCTCTCCACCAGCTTCATCTTCTCAAAAAAAAGTATGGCGTCCCTTCCTTCCACCCCGAATTTCTCCTCGATCTCCTTGGCGGTCCTCCACTCCAAGGTCACTTCCTTCAGGACATCCCGTTTGACGGGAGTGTCAACGGCCCTCAGCATGGGTACTAGTTCTGAGGGTTCGTTTATGACCTTGATGCGATTCATATCATCCTCTATGTCGATGTATCATATAAAATATTACCAATGAGAATTAATATGGTAATAGTTATAATTATTGACAAAACCCACTCTGGACTCTTTTGCGTCATGGGGCAGAATAAAAGTTTATTAACGGCATTCCCAATCAGGTTGCCAATGGCTAAAGAAAAGAAGATGGAGCGCAAGTTCCAGTGTCTGGACTGCTACAAGACCCATGACGACGAGCAGGCCGCCCTGGACTGCTGCGGTTCTTCCACCCAGTCCTGGTGGACGAACTACAACAGGTGGGGCAAGCAGCACTGGTACGGCCGTTAGACCATTATCGCAAACACCGCCGCCAGCGCCAGGGCGGGGATGACCACCATCAGGAAGTCATCGTCCACAATTTTTGAGCGGATGCTTTCTGCGCCCATGGCCGCCACAGTGGCTGCTGTGGATGCCACTACAACCACGGCAGTGGCTCCGTGGAACTGCACCAGGATCGCCATGGTCAAAGCGAAATATACCAACGAGGGTGCCAGGGGATAGAGTCTGGAGCCCGCCCGGCGCAGGTCGCCGTTCATGGGGTCCACTATCCCCATGCCTAGAAGGACCGGCAGGGCGTACTCGAAGGGGAACAGCAGCAAAACGATGGCCACCCCGGTGACGAACCATGCCGCCGCCGAAGGGCGCTCTTTCTCATAGGGCCTCATGCCAGGGATATCCGCCTGGGAATACAGCCTCCAGACCTCGAACACCATGAAGACGCCCCAGCCACTGGCCACAATGAGCTGCCAGGGGGCCTCGGGCCAAATCTCCGGTATGAGATAGAACACGGTGAACAGGGGGGCGCTGAGGTGAACGGCACGCCTGATCAAACGGTCCCTGTCCATGTTGAAAGAGATTGCCTGTCCGTACTTAAGAGATTTGTTCCAGAATATTTCAAATAACTATAATGCCCATCAGCACAAGGTGAAGACCTTGGACTGGCGCTATTCCCTCATCGAGAGATTGGACGGAGAAGTGGAGATGCTGGAGCGTCACGTGAAGCTCATCGCCACCCTGAAGGAGCATCAGCCCATCGGCATCATCCGCCTATCGGAGCTGTTGGAGTTGCCGCAGCACAAGGTTCGCTATTCCCTGCGCATACTGGAGCAGGACGGGATAATCAGCCCTTCCGCCGAGGGAGCGGTTCTGGCCAAAGGGAGCGAGGCCTTCGCGCAGGAGATGGAGCGGTTCCTGAAGGTGCTGGAACAGAGGTCGGGATCCATACGCCGCTCCCTGTGACCATGGCACGACGGGCAAGGAATCCTCTGCCCCCATCGTCAACGGCATCGCTGAAATGCGGGTAAATGTCAGAGAGACGGCCGAGAGAGTTACGCAGCTATTTGGATTGTCGCAACTCTTTAATACCAGTCGTCTATTTTGCCCCTAGGCAAAGCCGTCGTAGCTCAGTCGGTAGAGCGTGTGACTGTTAATCACAAGGTCCACGGTTCGAGCCCGTGCGACGGCGCCATCCCTTTTCTCCCCTTGCTATTCTGATCGTCCATCGCTGCTTCCAGGAATTATTTGCAAAAAAAGGATATATCCGGAATACTTTCTCACAATCCCCTTGCTAAACACATTAAACCAACCTTTTTCCAAAGATGAGAGAACGGGACTCGCCCAGCCTTGTGCTCGGGTCCCCGTTCTTTTATCTGTTTGGTCCCTCCGGTATTCGTGGTAACCGATACCGATAAATATTTCTCCGTTCTCCAGAATAATCTGCTATCGGGCCCGTAGCTTAGTCTGGTGGAGCGTCTGGCTCATAACCAGATGGTCGCCGGTTCAAATCCGGTCGGGCCCACCATCCCTCCTTCTGACTATCCAACTCGATTCGCCCTGCTTTCGAAAAGTGCCGACCGAGATTGGTTGGATGTTCCTTGTGTTCTGGGATTGGTTCAATGATGGCCTGCACTGGACATCACCCATGAGAATGACCTGCCAACCACCGGGGCGGCGACGTACCATTGGAAGAAGAGGGCAATCATGAAGTTACGGGGCCATGCAACGGCGAAGACCAGCACTGAATCCGTGCCCAGTGGGACGTTGGAAAACATCAAGAGCCCGAAGATGGTCATGATGGCGGACATCATGGTGACTATGCAGAAGGATGTGCCTCGGTTCAGTATTCGAAGATCCTTGACATCATTCATACGTAAGCCCACTATCCAACGAGCCAACCTGGAGACCACGGTCATCTCCAGGACGAAGGCCACTGGCCAAGCGATTGCGAGCGCTCGCAGGAAGGCGGCGATGTCTGCCAAAGCCATGGGTATCCGTCCCATGCCGATGCTGACATTCACCAGGGACATGAAGAAAGCCATCATGCTCACCATCATCAGGGTGAAAACCAGTTCCCGTTTGAAGGCCTTCGAGAGTCTTGGACCTTGTCCGCCAATCTTCCTCGGACCTGATGCTGGAGACACATCTCGACTTAAAGTCGGCTTGTATTAAGATTTCCCCCAACAATGTAGTTCTCAAAAACAACTTCAATTGATCGCATAGAATACATTATGTCCGATGGGGAACGGTTCGGATACCTTCGTGTAATCTGGCATTCACTTGTCCCATACGGCCGCTATGGCTATTGCGGCCCCTGCCACCATGGCCAGCATCATGCCGTATGATATGGACACCGTAATGGTGTGCATGAAACTGGAGGCCTCATACTCCAAGAACTTCCAGTACACCATGAGCGAAGATGCCACTGTCACCGAGCCCAGGACGATGCCGACCAAGGTATGGGCGGTGCCTCGACGGTGGAAATGGAACAGGAGGATGGCCAATGCCGAGGAGACGATTGCTAGGACAGGGTATATCCTCACTTCCTGATCTCCCTCTTGGTAGATGTCCAAGCCGGTGTATGGTGTGGTGCTGGCAACCCCTAGGACATCCACAGTCATATCCATCCAGGGGAGCAAAAGGGATGCCAAGACCAACACCGCTGCCACCATGCCTAGCATCTGTGCCTTCTGCATCCCATCTTTCTTCATGCCTGAAGTATGCCGTTCATGACATAAATCGGATTCGCCCTCCAGACCGTGGTTTGAGCCCTTTTTTAATAGACTCCACAGTAGAAAAATTAAATATACTGTTATCCTGTTAAGCATGATTTCAAAATCAAGGGTCGAACGACAGTCTGGCCCTCATCCCAATATGACAAAAACTGAGGTATCCTGATGGGAAAAATGCCCCGAATCCAAAAGGAGATGTTGGCTTGTCTTCAATGCGGCTATTGCATCGAAGTGTGTGAGACCCATAACCAGACCCCCTGGGAATCCGTTACCCCCCGTGGCAAGATTTACTACCTGGCCCAATTGGAGAAGAGGAACCCCATGGACCGTCTGCTGGGACGGAAGGTGGAGCTGAGCCCGGAGTTCGTAAACGCCATGTTCAGCTGCACAGGTTGCGGAAGCTGCGAGGCCGTCTGCCATGCCAACATTGAACTGGTGGAGTTCTGGGAGAAGGTGCGCGAGTGGTTGGTGGAAGAGGGCGTCGCCCCCTTGCCCGCCCATGCCAAGCTGGCAGAGCGCATCGCCACCGGAAGGAACCCCTACGGCGAGGACCCCAAGAACCGGGATGCCTGGTGGCCAGAGGGTGTGGAGAGGGCTGAGCGCCCGGACACCATCTTCTTCGCTGGTTGCACCGGATCCTACCGTATGCAGGACATCGCCAAAGCCGGTGTCGAGGTCTTGAACCGCGCCGGAGTGAAGATGGACTGCCTGGGAGAGGACGAATGGTGCTGCACCTCCCCCGCTCTAAGAACCGGTCAGACCAAGTTGACCAAGACCGCCGCCACCGATGTGGTGAACAAGGCCGATGCCATGGGTGCCAAGAACATGGTCATGACCTGCGCGGGATGCTTCAAGACCGTGTCCACAGATTTCGGTAACTACTACGCCCGGACCAGCCAGGATGTGCTGCATTTCACCCAGTTCGCGGAGAAGCTCATCAACGAGAAGAAGCTGGTCCTGAAGAACGAGTTCAACGCCAAGGTCACCTATCACGACCCTTGCCACCTGGGACGCCACGCCGGAGTGTTCGACGCCCCTCGCAACATCTTGAAGAAGATCAAGGGAGTGGATTTCGTGGAGATGGAGCGCAACCGCGAGAACTCCCGTTGCTGCGGTGCCGGTGGCGGATACAAGAGCGCCTTAAACGACTTCGCGGTCAACGTGGCTGCCGACCGTGTCAGGGATGCCGAGGCCGTGGGTGCGGAGATCATAGTCACCGCCTGCCCATTCTGTGTCCTGAACCTCAAGCAGGGAGCAAAACAAGCCAAGTCCAACGTCAAGGTCATGGACATCTCGCAACTGCTCCTGCAGGTCACCGACCCCGCAGAAACCAATTAAGCAAACCCCCTTTCATCCTTTTATTTTCCTTTAGTCCCTTGCACAGACCAGGCCATGGGGAAAAGATTGATGATGTTGGCCTTCGTTCCCATCTGACATGTTGGATGGAAGAGGGGCTTCACATCCCCCTCATGTCTGGGAGAGTAGATTGGAGAACATCCTCACCGCGGACTTCCAAGAGTACATGCGTAAGTGGATACCCTTGGCAGTGGTAATCGGTATCGCCGGTGGATTGATCTCCGTCGCCTTCCGGTATCTCATCGACATCATCTGGGACATCTCTTATGGGGAGCCGTTACCGTGGTACCTGCTGATGCTGATCCCGGCCATCGGCGGTGCATTGGTGGGTTTGATCCTCACCTACTATCCAGAAGCGCAGGGTTTCGGCACGGACGAGGTCATCAAGGCCATCCATCACAAAGGCGGGAAGATGAATTGGCGCCTTGCGCCCCTGGCTCTGGTATCCGCTTCCATCACCATCGGTTCCGGGGGTAGCGCCGGACGTGAGAGTCCTGCCGCCCTCATGGGTGCCGGTCTGGCATCCGGGCTGGGAGACCGTTTCCATCTGAAGCGCTCGGATATGAGGATTTTCCTGATCGCTGGTACAGCAGCATGTTTCTCTGCTGTTTTCAAGGCTCCACTGGGTTGTGCGGTTTTCGCCATGGAGCTCCCGTACCGCAGTGACATGGAATCCAATGCGGCGATTCCGAGCCTGGTCTCCAGTGTGGTCGGTTATCTGGTATCGGTATCCTTCTTCGGCACATCACCATACCTCGGAATGACAGACATCGGTTCCTCCTTGGACCTCGTGTCCCTGACCTTTGTGCTCCTGGTGGGTCTGGCTGCTGGTTTGGTGGGCATCGCTTTCATACTGTTCTTCCGCCGATTCCAGGAATATGTGGCTGGAATCGGAGTCCCTTTCATGGCCAAGGTTGCTTTGGGCGGGCTTCTGACCGGTATCGTCGCCATCTCCGTACCAGAGGTCCTCGGCCTGGGAGAGGACACCATCGGTTTCTTGGTCGATGGAGGCGGCTTTGCCATTTGGGTGTTGATCGCTCTCCTTCTGGGCAAGATCACGGCCACGGTCTTCACGGTGGGATCGGGGGGCAGTGGAGGGGTTTTCTTCCCCTCCCTGTTCATGGGCGGCGTCGTAGGGGCTATCATCGCCAGCGCTTTCCAGCTTTCTGACCCCGGCCTCTTCGTGGTGGTGGGCATGGGGGCCATGATGGCCGGCGTGACCAAGGCCCCAGTGGCTTCCCCCATCCTCATCACCGAGATGGTGGCCGGTTATGGGGCCCTGATCCCGATCATGATGGCCTCCACTTTGGCTTACATCATCACCGGCAACTACAGTTTGTACCGAGGCCAGATGACCCGTCGGACCTTCTCCTTCGACATCAGCACGCTAGGGACGGTGTCGGTCAAGGACATCATGAAGACCCCGGTGGCAACCGTCC
>JAQUUA010000040.1 GCA_028694055.1 Candidatus Methanomethylophilaceae archaeon
GGGAAGAGAATGTCTTGGCCACCGGGACCACCTCCTTGGCCGGCATGGGCATTGCCAACGGCATCCCCCTGTTCGGAACCTGCTACCTCTATGTGAGCCATGGATCCGCCAGTGCCAGCACAACGATCGATCTGGACCCTGTGACGGGTGAGTTCGAATTCAAGGTCATATCCTTGACGGTTGTAGGATCTGATAATGGTGCATATGGGTATCTTTCCGCTCAGGTCTCCGGCACCACGGTCACATTCATCGACTCTTCGTTCAACGCGGTCTCCGCCACCGTTCTGGGCAACAGCTTCTATATTGCCGACGCATCCCTTGGTGACGGAACTTCGTACACCATGGTCATCCGCGTACCTGGCTACGATGATGTCATGGCCAATGTGACCTACAACAGCGGTACCGATTACGTCCTTGGGGACAACCTCACCGCTGCGGAGGTCGACACCGTTCCAGCGAACGGCCGTGCCCTGATGGTGCAGCTGGATGACAAAGCTGCCAAGAACACTGATGTGCAGACCATCGTCTTCGGTGCGGACTACAACAGCTTCGATTGGATCCGGGAAGTGAACAATTCCTTCGCGGTGCACTTCCCCAATGTTGTGCCTGCGCTTCCCATCCGTATGCAGATAGATGCGAACAATTCCGGTGACGTGAACCAGACTGAACTGGACAACTTCGTTGCCGGCATCGGAGAGTACATGGCGGTCACAGACAGCTTCCTGCTGGTGAACGGCGTGGCCTACCAGAGTGCCGGGTCTTTCGCCGTCAATGCTGGTGACGAGTTGTTGGGTAGCGTTTACTCCACCGACCCGTACACCATCGTATACAGCAATCAGTATGACTCCAAGAGCGCCATTGAAGCCGGTGCCGCGAGCTACACCGCCAGCCTGAACATCAGGTATGACAGTGCAGACCTAAACCGTAGCTTCATCCTGGACCTTCCAGACAACTACGAGCTCAACAGCCAGGTGACCTCCACCCAATATGTGAGGGTCTCCAGCGAGGACTACAACAACTTCACCGTGCACCCGTTGACCTACACAGGTAGCGGTGAGTGGGTGGGAATGACCTTCAACACCTATGGTGTGCCCAGCTCCTCCGGATTGATCGACGCTTCGGACTATGCTCACGCATACTATGTGGACAGCGTGTTGCAGCACTACATAGTGGGTAAGGGACAAACAGTGACCTTCAACGGCAGTGCCTCTACCGACAGTAACGGTAACCCCCTGGCCCGCTTCGTCTGGGACTTCGGGGACGGCAATGACGCCAATGTGACCAATGCCACCTTGCAGCATACCTACAACGTTGCTAACGCCACTGGCCACACTGTCACCCTGATGGTCATCAACCACAACGGCAGCATGTCCGAGGCCAGTACATTCACCGTTCTGGTGGATGACGTTGACCCCACTTCGGCCATTACCGTGGTGACTGCCAACCCCACCGCCGGTAGCAGCGTTTCCTTCAGTGGCCTGAACAGCACCGACAGCGTCGCTTCCGCCGGTGATGGCCTAGGTATAATCGCCAAGTGGATCTGGAACTTCGGGGACGGTAGCGCTAACGTCACCAAGACCAGCGACAACGGCAACGTCAGCAAGACCTTCACCGCCATGGGCAGCTACAATGTCACCCTGACGGTCGTGGATGTCGCTGGAAACAGCAACTCCATCGTACAGCAGGTACAGGTGCTCCGCTCGGCGATGCCTTCTTTGAGCATCCAAAGCGTGACCTACTCTCCCACCGTCTTCGAGGAAGGCGCCGTGGGCACTATCTCTGTGAACGTGGAGAACAATGGCGATTGGACCGCCAACCAGTTCACGGTGAGCATATACAAGGTCGTGGGAACTGAGACCGAGCTTCTGACCTCGGAACTCATAACCACCCCCTTGGCTCCAGGAGAGAACGTCACTGTGGAGATCAGCTACACCTTCGGTGCCCAGGGCGACTATCGCTTGAAGGTCACCGTGGAGGATGACGACCCCCGCACCAGCGACAGCAACGACTTCTCTTCCCTGACCGTCAACGAGGCGGGATGGAAGAGCATCGCCATATTCGTCGGTGTGATTGTGGTCATCGGTGTGATCGTCGCTCTGGTGTACTACCGCAACCGCCTGCCGGGACGGGACTCCTTCAAGAAGGGAGGCCCCAAGGACAACATGGCGCCCTTGAAGCAGGAGAGGACCCTGCCCAAGGAAGAGCCCATGGCCTTGGAGGAACCCAAGAAGAAGGCCCCCGCTGGATCTAAGTCCAAGAAGCGGTAAACCCCTTCCCCAAAACCTTTATCCTTTTCCATTTTTCTCTGACATCGATGCGACTTGTCGACAGTGGGAGCTGCCACCCGCGTGAAAGCCTCTGGATCGAGGATGCCATACTGCAGGCCAGGGCGGCAGGCGAGGTGCCGGACACCTTGCACATCTACCGTCGCGACCGACCAACGGTTTCCATGGGGAGGTTCTCCCGAAGAAAGGACTGTGTGGTTGATACCGGGGCTTTGGAACGTGGAGTGGAAGTCATTAGGAGGCAGAGCGGTGGCTCCTGCATTTACACTGATGAAAAACAGCTGATCTATTCCATAGTCATGGACCGAGACCATCTGCCCAGCAACAGGTTGCAGACCTTCCCGTTGATATGCTCCGGACTGGTGGAGGCCTTGGGATCCTTGGGATTGGAGGCCGTTTACAAACCTGTCAACGACGTCCTGGTGGACGGCAAGAAGATCTCTGGCAGCGCTCAGACTCGACATCGGGGGGCGCTCATGCAACACGGGACGATCATAATGGAACTGAACCGAGAGAACATGGATGCGGTCCTAGTACCGATCAAGGAGAGATCCTATCCCGGCCTGACCTCTTTACAGGAACAGGGAGTGGTCGCAGGATGGGACGAACTCAAAGAAGCGCTCCGAAAGGGCTTCGAGAAGGTGTTGGCATGCCGTATAGACGATGCCCCGCTCAGCGACTACGAGTCTAGGATGGTACTCGAGAAGAGACTCAATGACGATGCTTCTTGCCATCCTTGAGGTCGAGGAGGGCGATCTCCCGACGGTCGATGAAGTAACCGATCTTCTTGTGCAGCATGATGGATGGGACGTTGTCCGGTTGTATGGCGCTGTGTGCCAATTCCGCACCCAGTTTCTTGGCCTCTTCCAGACAGGCCTGTAGAAGCTTGTAGCCTATGCCCATGCGACGGAAGTATGTGTGAACGCCCATGTTCTCCACCCAGAGCATGTTCTCCACGTTGTAGACCTTGTGCACCATCTGAGCGAATATGAACCCCAGCACCTCGTCGTCCTCCACGGCCACGAAGCTGAGTCCGCTCTGAACGTAGGTCAGGAAGAAACGTTTGCTGCTGGCGCCCAGGTTGTCCTTCCACTCCTGGGGCAGATCCTCCCACTTGTTCTCCAGGATCTCGCCGAAGTACTCTTGGATGAGCTCCATCTCCAATGCCCGCACCGCAGCCAGGTCCTTGATCTTCATAAGGCGGATTTCCATTTACATCTCCTCCGGGGCGCCAATCCCCAAGCAGTGGAGGACGTTTGCCAAGACCGTTCGGGTGCAGAGGACCAAAGTCAGGCGGGAGTCCCGCTCGGCTTTTGAGCTCAACACCGGAACGGCGGCGTAGAATTGATTGAAAGAAGCTGCCAGTTCTTGTCCGTAAGCAGCCATGGCGTGTATCTTCCTCTCCTCCCCACTCTCCCTGACCACCTCTGGGAATCGGGAAAGAGATCGGAGCAGGCGTTTCTCGAAGTCATCCTCAAGCAGATGACTGTCCTGCACAGGCTGAAAATCACCGGCCTTGCGAAGCATGCTGCAGGCCCGGGCGTAGGAATACTGCAGGAACGGGGCACTGTTGCCATCGAAGTTCAAAGCCTCGTTCCATCGGAAAGTAAGCTGTTTCTCCGGTTGCACGCGGACGATGTTGTAGCGGACCGCCCCCACCCCGATGGTGCGGGCGATGCCACGCATCTGCTCCTCTGACAGGTCGTCCCTCCGTTTGCCGATCTCCTCATAGGCCCGCTCCACCGCCTCATCGATCAAGTCATCGAGATAAACCACCGTGCCACGACGGGTGGACATCTTGCCCTCCGGCAACGAAACGAAAGAATAGAACATGGGCTCTGGTTTCTTCTCGGAACCGAGAATCTCCAGGGCGATGATGAGCTGCTGGTTACCGAGCTTCTGGTCCTCACCTAGGACATCTATGGCCCGATCGCAACGACCGAACTTGTCCAGATGGTAAGCCAGGTCACGAGTGGTATAGAGGGTGGTCCCATCGTTCCGGGTGAATGTGAAACGGGTGTTCTTTCCATGGATGCCGAAGTCCTTCAGCTCCAGATAGGCCGCACCATCCTCCATTCCGCAGTAAGGGGTCTCCTTCAGACGGCGGACGACATCCTTGGCGGAGCCATCTGCGATGTATTTCGACTCCCAAGTGTAGACGTCAAGCTCGACATCGATGCTGCGGAGGGTGGCTTTCAAACCGGCCATCATCTTCTCCGCTGTCTCCCGCACCAGTTCTATGACCTCGGGATCGCCGTCCTCGAAGCGTTGCAGCATGGAGGCGATCTCTGCCTGCACCGAGGGCTCCTCCTCCATCCGCTTGTTGGCCACACGGTAATAGAACACCAGCTGGTGGTCGTCCTTGTCACGGTCCGACTTATCCACCGAAGAAGGGTCGATGTTGTTTACGCCCCAGGTCAGCAGCACAACCTGCTTGCCGACGTCGTTGACATAATACTCTGTCTCCACATCATATCCGCACATTCGCAGACAACGGGACAGGGTGTCTCCAATTATGGGGTTCCTGGCCCTGCCGACGTGGATGGGGCCGGTGGGGTTGGTGGAGGTATGCTCCACATTGATCTTGATTCCTTTCCGCTTCCCTCGACCGTAGTCCTGGCCGTCCCGGATGATGCCCTTCAAGGTGTCATCGAAGAGGGCGTGTTGATCCATGCGGAAATTCAGGTAGCCGTTCAAGGCCTTGACTTCTTGGATGGGCCCATCGGCCTCTATCAACGAGGCCAACTCCTCAGCGATGACCATTGGAGAGCGCCGAAGCTGTTTTGCCAGACCGAAACATGGTATGGCCAAATCCGCGATGTCGGAGTCCGGTGACTCCATTTCATAGATGGGGGATGCCTGCATTCCCTTCAGGGCGGCATCGACACGGCGCTTCACCTCTTCCCGGAACGATTCCTTCAGACTCATGTTATCATCCTACCCGGAAACGTAACAGGGCGGCTATACCACCGAACGCCCGTAACAGGAGCTCCCCCTCTTCTGAGTCATCAGAGATGAGCTCCACCTTGGAAGACATCGTCGCCGCCAGTTCGAAGAGCTCGTCCACGATATCCATCTTCTCCATCAGATCTGTGGACGAACCGCACTCCTTACAGGCAGGTGTGGCTTCGACATGGGATTTCTGGGTGACCTTGGTGACGTGCCCATTGCTGCATTTCAGGCTCAAGCGAGAGAGCCTCAGGCCCTCGGACAGGAGCATGGTGTCCACCGCACCCATCTCGGTCATATGGCGGACCTCGTCCTCTCCATATGCGGCCAATCCACCATCGGCCTTCCGGATTTCTGCCAGGAGTTTCTGTATGAGGTCCTTCTCCCGAGTGAGGTCCATGTCGGTGATGGCATCCTTGGCGGTCTCCACCAGTTCTTTTAGACCGTACTCGTCCGTGTAACCGGTGTCAAAGGTGTCCACGACCTTCTTCTGCAGCTCATGGTGCAGGTAGCCTTCTTTCACGAAGAAGTCCTTGGTGGCACCAGGGCCGCCGATCAAGATTCCCAGGAGCTCCGTCTTGTCCAGGAAGGCCTCGGTGGCGCTGTCCCCTATCTTCTTGAAGTACTCGTGAGCGGCAATCTCGATGAGCCTTTCGAAACGTTGGGCGGACTGACCGCCCTGACGGTGCTTGCGGGGGACCAGAGAATCGAAGTTCTTCAGGGTGATGATCTTCTTACCGGTGAGTATGCCTATGCTGGCCTCGGACCTATCCAGGACTATGAGTCCGTAGGATTTCTTGTCCACGATCATGTCCAACAAGGGCTCTGTGTAGAAGGTGGAGTCGCATCGATACAGGAAGGTGCTGATGCTTTCCGGAGGTTCCAACACGTACTGAACCATACGGGTCTGGTCACCTGATGTGGGGATCTCGCCGCAGAAAAGGACCAGGCCGTTCTCAGGAACGGTACGATAGGTCTTGAGACGGGACATTATGGATTCGATTGCTCCCATAACGTTCTTCTTGGTGCTCTTTGATTTGATGTTTGAGGACTGGGAGTACTCATTCCGTAGATAGGCCTGCACATCGGAGATCTGCCGGTTGCTAGGGACATAAACGGATATCAGCTCCGTGCCACGTCCCCGGAGGTCGACAATTTCTTGCATGGCCTTCTTGAAGTCGTATTTCGCCCGGTCTACGTTGGAATCGTCGCTCATAAATAGATCAACCTATGGTTTCGTGGTTCGCTTGAGAGAAACAGACTTTAATAATAAATCTATTGGTAGCCTGATGGACAAGGTCGTAGTCTCCATTGGCGGCTCCATATTGATACCGGATAAGGACGATTCCTCTTATATACGGGAACTCTCCGCCCTTCTTCGGGAGCTGGTGCAGGATTTCCAAATCGTGGTCATTTGCGGAGGGGGGAAGATCTCCCGCTATTACGCCAACACCGGTCGGGAACTGGGCGGAGACACTTTCCAGTTGGACGAGTTGGGGATCATGATAACCAGGGCGAACGCCGGCTTGTTGCGCATCGCCCTAGGGGACTTGAGGGTTGAAGAGCTTCCATTAGACGCAGAGAGGGCGGCCGCACTGAGCGCCCCCGGTAACGTGGTGGTGATGGGGGGCACCGTCCCCGGGCACACCACGGACGCCGTATCCGCCATGGTGGCCAAGGCCTTGGGTGCCGACCGTATAGTCAACGCCACCTCTGTGGATGCCGTTTATTCCGAGGACCCTCGCCACAACCCGGATGCTGAACGCTATACTGACATGACCATAGACCAGCTTGCAGGCATCGTCTACTCCGAGCATGGTGCGGGGAAATCCTCGGTCTTCGATCCCTTGGGGATCAGGATAGCCAAGGAGAACGCCATCGACATCGTCATCGTGGACGGACGCGACCTGGGCGAACTGGCCAATGCCATTCGAGGACAGGGATTCCGGGGAACGCTGGTACGCTCATAGTGGCTCCAGGTCCCGGGAGGACATGACCTCCAATCCATCCGACTCCAGTAAAGCCTGCAGGCTGCTGGCCTCAGAGCGCTTCATGGACTTGCGGTGGATGTATACTGACCTGGTGCCAGAGGCCTCCGTCGCTTTCCTCACCCTCTTCAACTTCTGATCATCGTCCTGACCGGACAGGGCATAGTTTGGCACCATATGGCCGAATGACACCCGGTTCGATAATGATATCTCCGTGAACTGAGGTGCATAATGCCCCCCTCCCACGCCGACCACAATCGGATGTTTGGTCATGGAATCCACAGCTTTTAACAACGCATCCACCAAACCTTCCGCTGCCGCCTTGTCCCCCCATTGGGAAGCATCGCTACCGACCTCCAGGAACAGGCAGGGGGTTTCCAGCCACGGGCCATGGTGAGTGACCTCATAGGACACTTGATAGGGCAGGCTCCGGCATCTGTCCGTAGTCTCTCGTAGGAGCTGTGTCATGAGGTGAGGGGTTGCAGGGACCAAACTGCCGTCCCGTCCTCCATAGTCCGCTTTCCCATAGTTACCGATAGGGTGCATGGTGAGCGTAGGTATCCCGGAGGCCGCCTTGTGTCTGGAGAGGAAGACCACATCGGAAAAATCCGATCTGCAGGAACCCTTTGCCATACGATCGACGGAATCAGTGCGGATATGGATGCCGGGGATGCTCATTAGTGCCAGGTCGCCAGAGGCCAGAACCTTGCTGTGGCTCCCATCTGCTGCCTCCGGACCTATCTCCTCCCATTCACGGGATTGAAGGAGATGATCCCTCATGTTGCGGGATGGGAGGTCTTCCTCGCTACATATCGTCAACAGCACGCCTGGTAATAGGGCTTCCACTCATAATTATTTACATGATATTATGTAGCATAGCTGTAATATAACCTCTATTAAGTGTGCTAGTACAACAGGATTATGGAGATCGGAACATGAGCAGCCTTACAGTGGCCGAGAGGATTTTGTTGCATCTGAGCAGGTTTATCGATTATGAGAATGAGTACGACGTCCCTCTAGACATCAGCCAGGACGGCATCTCACAGGCTTTGAGGATCTCCCGTGCCCATGCCGCCGTGGAATTGAAGAAGTTGAAGGAAGTCGGCGAGGTGACGGAGAAGCTGGCCCATGTTAAGGGTGGCAAGGCCAGGAGGAAGTCCTATTTCCTGACACCCATGGGCCTGGAACGGTCCAGGAAGCTGGATGAGTTCGCCCGTAAGGAGGGCATCGACATCATGCCCCTCCTGGATCTGAAACGCTGTGAGCCCCGTCAACTATGGGATTCCTTTAGCACTGAGCAACAACGTATCTTCGGCCAGGCTTGTGTCTTCCGGGTGCCTATACCCCGAGACATCCTCCCCTCCACATCCCAATCCATACTGCCTTTGGATGCTGATGGTTTGGTATCGGTACCGGAGAACATCCGCAGCAATGTTCTGGACGCCTTAGCGGCGGATGAGCGCCGGGAGTGGAACAGCTTCGCTGCCGACTACTGGCTGCAGGAGGGCAATTACCGGGAACGTCTGCACCATCTTCTGGAGGCCGGACGGAACCGGGAGGCCTGTATGCTGATAAGGGACCAGAAGGAGATGCTGTTGCACAACTCTGACGACGATCTGCATGGGATGCTCTGCAACCTATCATCGATACCGGACAAACTGAAGGCCGAGGTGCACGAGTTACAGGCCAAGGTGGCCTTGGAAGTGGGAGACAGGGAGAGGGCGGAATGCTTGCTGCAGGAGATGGCCAAGAGAGATGAAGAACGCCATCTGGCCATGATGCTCCAAGGAGAGATGCACCTCAACGACGGGGAATACCAAGAAGCCTTGGAATCACTTCAGGAGGCCAGAGAGCACATCGCCGGGATTGATGTTCAGATGGAGTGCATGGTGGCTCAAACCCTCTGCGGCCTGCATCGCTTCCAGGAAGGCCAGGAACTTCTACAAGGCCTCTTGGAGCGCAACATGGAGGCCGGGAGCGCAGTGGGCACAGACCTCATCTATTACAACATGGGTTTGTTGTTGCAACGTATGGGCCGGTCCGATGATGCCTTGCGCTATCTCTCCAAAGGGATCGGCATGGTGGGAGATGGGCCGAAGGCCAAATGGTATCGCCTGATGGCCGAGGTCTACAGCAGCCTAGGGATGCAGAGCAAGGCCAAGGAGTGCCAGCTACGATCCAAGGATTGAAACCTCAGAATGTGGGGTTCTTGCGTAAAAGCTCCAGGTCGCTGATGTACAGGTCGCGGATATCGCGGATGTCCCACTTCAACATCGCCAGCCTCTCGAAGCCGAAGCCCCATGCCAACACTGGGTTATGAATCCCGAACGGGGCCACCACCTCGGGACGGAATATACCGGCTCCGCCGAGCTCCATCCATTTACCATTGAAGAACACTTCCACCTCCAACGAAGGCTCGGTATAGGGGAAGTAGGCGGGACGGATGCGGATCTGCTGGAAACCCATGCGGGAGTAGAAATCCTTGACGACGGAGATGAGCATGTCGAAATCGGCATTCTCATCCACTATTATGCCTTCGATCTGCGTGAACTCCGGTAGATGCGTGGCATCGATGGACTCCTTACGGAAGATCCTGGACAAGGAGAAGACTTTGACAGGAGGCTCCGGCAGACGGGACAGGTGACGGATGGTGTTGACCGTGGTATGGGCTCTCAAGAGGGCCAGCTCTGCCGCATCTCGGGACCATTCTCCTCCCCAACCCTTGGAACCGGTTCCG
>JAQUUA010000041.1 GCA_028694055.1 Candidatus Methanomethylophilaceae archaeon
AGGGACCAGTTCCAGGACCATGATGCGAGCAAGGTGCACGCCGACATTCTGGACGCCATTCCGCCACTGGACGAGGAGTTGAAGGGATGTCGTTGCGGGGAGGTTTTGAGAGGGTTGATCCGTTCCGAGGAATGCCCCATGTTCGGCAGGGCCTGCAACCCCAAGAAGCCCATGGGGCCCTGCATGGTGTCTCATGAGGGTGGTTGCAACATCGCCTACCGCTTCGGGTCCATGAAAAAGTGAGGTAAGGGGTTTTTTAAAGTTCCTGCGCTCAAGCCATCCGCAGCTTGGAGATCTGCAGCAGCTTCGTGATCACGGTCAGGAAGAACAGCAGAGCCAGAGCGGATATCAGCAGAAGGAGCAGGAATATGACCGAGTTCAGCAGGTCCAGGGCACTGTTTCCCCACCAGTTGTTCCAGTTGAAGAAGAACAGCAGGTTGAGGATTATGGATCCCAAGCTGATGACCATGGCGTATCCAAGCGTGTCGTTCAGAGAGCTGAATAGACCGGACTCATTCATCTTGGCCACCAGGGCGTCAGAGCTGACCACGGCTACGATGGCATAAGCGATCAGCATTCCCACCAATACCATGATCAAGGAATCGATGAAGAAGGCCAAAACATTCTGAGCCGCATTCACAGTGTCCGCCAAAAGCCAAAGGACGACAGCGATTACTGCCGCTGCTACCAACTGTGTGAGGTAGGTACCCATGAGGTCCTGGCTGCTGGGTAATTTCAAGTCTAGATCGGATTCGCTAATACAATCACCATGTAAGTATCCAATCGCTGTTTATTTAACTATGTTGGTTATTATATAAATAGAGGGACTGGACCAGGTATATCAAGGAATGGTATCCAGGAGGGTGTAGGCATGTCCAAGGAGGTCTTGCTGCTCAGCAATGAATCCGAGATCTTCATCATCGATGGCCTGGAAGGAGGCCGGAGATGGTCAGACATCCCGTCCAAGTTCCGGTCCATGAATGATGTGGCTGAGAGGATATTCGGTGGTCGATTCACGGAGATCGGAAGGTTCCGGGAAAGGTTGTCATTATCCTTCGATGCCCATCTGGCCATTGTAACTTTCGGATACGGATTGGTGAATGGCAAAGACATCATATCTCCTTATGAAGGTTATTGTGAAGGGGAACACATACCTGATGTGGAGGAGAGAAATGGATTGACGGATGCGGTGAGGTCGCTTACAAAAACTCCCAATCGGATAATCGTTTGCTTGCCCAACGACTTATTGGCCTACCTTCTGGATGCTGAAGCATTGCCTCTGCAGAAGTGCGTATTCGTGGCATCTCCCTCCATGCACAGTCGATTATCTGACGGTTCATTGGTACTGACACGTCGTGGGTCTAGGCTGGGACATGCTAACGCAGAACAGATAATGGATTACTTGAAGAAGGAAACGATGGAGAAGAGTGGTGCGGACGCCGGGATTTGAACCCGAGTTCTAAGCTTGGCAAGCTCAAGTGATAACCAGCTACACTACATCCGCTTGTTTTCGGTGATATTATCGTTCAATATAAACTTTGTTGTATCATCATTCCAGATGTCCCGATGAGTCGTATTCGCAGGCCCAGGACGGCAAACTCATCGGAGGAATCTAGCCTCCTTACGATTTCTATGAGCATGCCGTCCTGAGGCCGTTTTCTGTTTACAGGGTTATGACCCGGTCGCTATCTGCCACGATGCGGTAGAGGTCCGCCATGGTGGATAGGGGGCAGGCTTGCGTCTCCCCTTTGGCCCGCATCCTCATGCAAGACGTGCAGCTGTAGGTCTTCCCACCCGCTTCCAAAAAGGCCTTGATCTCCTTGGTGATGTTGAATCGCTCATTGTCCAGGTCCTCGCATTCCACACCACGGGCGAGAAGGAACATGTTCACGGAATCGCCTTGGCCCAAGGAATAAATGCCAAGACGGAAGGCCTGGTAGACGGTCTCGGGGTCGTTGGAATACAGGATCATGCCTAGTTTCATGGATGAAGTATGTGGTACCAAACATGTGTAATGTTATTGGAATACTTCCAGTCTCTTTATAAATCAGTTAGTCCCGTCCCATAGAAACGGCTATAAATGATATGTAATATGAGTAGACATCTGCGTGATTGATTTCGCAGAAAAAGAGCATCGCATTCATCAGTGATTTCATGGTAGTGAATTTTGAAGATTTGGGGATAGGGGAATCCGTGGCCAAGGCCATGCGGAACATGGGCTGGACATCGCCCACGCCTATCCAAGAAGCATCCATTCCGGAGGGGTTGCAGGGCATAGACATGCTGGCGCAGGCCCAGACCGGTACGGGGAAGACCGGAGCATTCGGCACCATAATATTGGAGAGGGTGAAGTCCGGGTCGAAGAAACCATCCGCACTGGTATTGGCACCCACCCGGGAACTGGCCATACAGGTCTCGGATGAGCTCGCCAACCTCTCCCGTTTCTCTAAGCACGTCTGCGTTCCCATCTATGGAGGGGCGTCCATCAACGCTCAGGCGGACCAGCTGGACAGAGGGGCGGACATCGTGGCCGGAACACCCGGAAGGGTGAAGGACATGATGAACCGGAGGATCCTGGACCTCAGCCAGGTGAAGGTCTTGGTTCTGGACGAGTCCGACCGCATGCTGGACATGGGGTTCATCGAGGACATCGAGGACATCATCCGCCAGACGCCTTCTGACAGGCAGACCCTGTTGTTCTCCGCCACCATGCCAGAAGGCGTACGGAGGTTGGCCCAGAGCTACATGCGCAAGCCCAAGGAGATAATGGTCTCCAAGGACGAGATGGTTCTGGACCTCACCAAGCAGTACTATTTCAACGTCGGCAGGAAGAACAAGCTCTGGGCCCTCTGCCGGGTCTTGGACAAGGAGAAGCCCAAAGCCATCATATTCTGCCACACCAAACGTATGGTGGATACCTTGGTGGAGAGGCTCCAGAAGCTGGAGTACAAGGTGGAGGCCATCCATGGCGACATGGCCCAGAACAAGCGCGAGAAAGTTATGAAGCGTTTCCGGGAGGACAAGATTGACCTGCTGGTGGCCACCGACGTCGCCGCCCGTGGCCTGGACATCGCCGATGTTAACTATGTCATCAACTATGACATTCCAGACCATCCAGACAGCTATGTGCACCGCATCGGCCGCACCGGCCGGGCCGGCAGAGAAGGCACAGCCATTACCTTCCTGACCTCCGAGGAGTCACATCTCCTGAGGGCCATCATCAACTACACGGGAATGAACATCGAGGAGAAGGAGGTTCCCGAGGGAGAAGGCCGGGACACGGTCAAGAGGGTCGTGGATTACGACCAGATCTCCGACCTCTTCGGCATGGTGAAGTTCGAGCTGAACATCGGCAAGAAGGACGGCGTGAACCGCAACAAGCTCATGAACCTGGTGGGCAAGGCGGCTAGGATCAACGACCGTTCCATCGGGAACATGTACATCCAGGAAGAGGCGTCCATGATCGAGATCCATAAGGACTACGCCAACCGGGTGATCAACGACCTGCCGCGTAGCACCTTCAATGGCAAGAAGCTCACCGTCAAGGCGCACCAGAAAGAGGAGTAGGGGCTCGCCCCTTTTCCAGAAATCTTTTTTCTTCGTCCCCATTTTTATTTATTTTCAGCGTTGATCGGGCTCTCGCGCTTGAATAATAATTCTCATAAACAACTATTATTTTAATAAAATATATTAGATATTCACATCTGAATCCTTGATCATAATGCCATGAGCCAGGGAAATAGATAGTATTTAATAAAAAAAGTAGCATGATAATATTCAAGTGTTATTCTGGGTGAACAAATCAATATCGAGTTAGAGACCGGTCATCTCATCGAGCTCCATTTCTCTGGCATGACGCAAGCCGTGAGGATCGTGGTGGAGGGCCAGGAAGTGGCCAAGCTCCCGGCCAGGAAGGGTGGGAAGTATTCCGAGATCATCGGTGGCAAGCAAGTGGAGATCGAATCCAAGCGCCCTGTCACATATCTATCGACCAAGATCGCGGACGTGCTCTCCGGCACCATCCGTATGAACAAGGTGGAGGCGCGGGTGGACGGGGTCCTGGTCTTCGAAGGATATGCCGGGCAATGAGGCCTTCCGTAACGGGGCTCATTCCCTCTTGAGGAGGAAAGGGGCCCACCGCCATCCCAGGTCGTCCACGTGGGATTCCCAGTAGCGGAGGCGTTCAAGGTACCAATCGGCCTTCTCTTGCACCGCACCCTGATAATCCTGTCCTCCCAGACGGATGACGATGGCGGTGAGCTCATAGATGGGCAGGCCCAGGGCGTGGCCGCGGACATGCACCGTGGAGGCCCCTTGGGCGATGGCATGGCACAAGGCCTCGTGCTCCGGATTCCGCAGGTCCTGCGCCACGGCATGGCAATCCAGTATGGCCCTTTTGGCCACCGGCATCTTAACCTTACCTTGGGCCCAATCCCGACAGAGCTCCAAACACCTTCTCGGACGTGCCTCGGAAGGGTATCTGGCCTCGAATTCCTGCAGAGGGTGCTGGGCGCAATCCAAGGCCCAGGCCACCAAGGTGCGGCGGTCCTGGGAGTCCATCAGGGTCACCAATCCCTCCAAGACCTGGCTGTGGCGGTCGAAGAGGAGGCGGTTGCCCTTCTTCAATTTGGCCTCCACACCGCTGAATGTGCTGGGCCGGGGAAGGGAGGCCGGGTCCAAAGGTCCGCGTCCGGTGTTAGGCATCAAGGCTCCAGGGCCACCAGGATCCCGCCTACCTGCAGGGTCTGCACCTGGCGGCCGTGCAGCAACAGCACGGTATCGAAACCCACGTGCTCGGCGCCCACTGTGAAGGTCTGCCCATCGATCTCCAGGTCCAGGCCTCCTGCGCGCACGGATTCCGCCACCCGGGTAGGCTCCATCTCCGCCAAGCGGGCGATGACCTGCTTGGCGGCGGCCTTGAAGCTGGGTCCCAGACGGGCATGCACCGGTTTGACGCCCACCACCTTCTCCAGTATCTCCGCCTCCGCCACGATGTTCAAGGAGGCGGCCTTGACGGTCTCCATGATGTCCACGCGACCCTCCTCCAGGTCCACCGCCGCGGGGCCGATGAGCTCCACCAGCTGCAGAGGGGAGTTCAAAGCCATCTTCTGGTCTGACTTCCAGGCCCGGATGGCGGCGATGATGTCTTTCATGGACTCGCCCAAGGCCTCGGCGCGGCTGTCCGTGAGCACCGGTTCCGGCCATTCGCTGATATGCACGCTGACCACGCCCTCGTGTGCCCGGAAGTGGTCCTGGTAGACGTCCTCGGTGACATGGGGCATGAAGGGGGCCATGAGTTTCGTGACCCCCAGGAGGACGGTGTACAGGGCGTAGCGCACGGCGTCGTCCTCTCGGCCCTTGGACATCTCGATGTAATGGTCGGCGAACTCATGCCAGGTGAAGCTCTCCACCTCCCGCATGGCTTTGTCGAACTGATAGGCCTCCAGGTATTCCGTGCAGCGTTGCACGGTCTGGCTGTAACGGCTGAGTATCCACCGGTCCGATGCCCGCATCTCCTTGGGCATGGAAGGCTTGGATTGGAACATGCGGCCCACGAATCGGCCGATGTTGTAGAGCTTGTTGCAGAGCTTGCGACCGCGGACCACATCCTTCTCCCGGAAGGCATGGTCTATGCCCAGGGAGCAGGTGCAGGCGTAGTAGCGCATGGCGTCCGCCCCGTACTCCCGCAGGATGGGCAAAGGGTCGATGACATTGCCTAGGGAGGAGTGCATCGGCGTCCCGTCCGGGGACATGATGAATCCATGGATCATGATGTCCTCCCAAGGGATGGAATCCGCGATCTGATGGGTGCGGAGTATGGAATAGAATGCCCAGGTGCGGATGATGTCATGGGACTGCGGGCGCATGCTCATGGGGAACATCTTCTGGAACAGTTTCTCGTCCCGTTCCCAGAAGCAGTTGTAGAGCGCCGAGCCGGAGGAGTCCATCCAGGTGTCGAAGACATCCGTGCACCCCTTC
The DNA here is from genome assembly GCA_028694055.1 of Candidatus Methanomethylophilaceae archaeon. Taxonomy (GTDB): domain Archaea; phylum Thermoplasmatota; class Thermoplasmata; order Methanomassiliicoccales; family Methanomethylophilaceae; genus JAQUUA01. Next base: position 5,980 of record JAQUUA010000041.1, read on the forward strand.
AGCGGTCCGCCGCAGTCCGGGCAGGAGTCCATCGGCGGGGCGTCCAGGGTGGGGTCCACATAGCATTGCTCCTCTTCCGCCACCACGGCCTTGCCGCAACGCTCGCACTCCCACAGCGGGATGGGGGTGGCGAAGATGCGTTGGCGGGAGAGGATCCAGTCCCACTCCAGGGAGTTCACCCAGTCCTCCAAGCGGATCTTCATGAACTCCGGGAACCAGCGGATCTCCTCGGCCTTGGCCATGACCTCCTTCTTGAAGTCCAAGGTCTTCAGGAACCACTGCGGCACCTGCAGGTACTCCACCCCGGAATGACAGCGCCAGCAGATGGAAAGGTTCTGAGGGTTGTCCTCTTGTTTGAGGAGCAGCCCCCTCTGCCGGAGGTCCTCGATGATGGCCGCGCGGGCCTCGCCGACGGTCATGCCGGCATAGCCGGACAACTCCGTCATGCGTCCGAACTCGTCGATGGCCTTCTCCATGGGCAGGTTGTACTTCATCACCCATTCCAGGTCGTCCTTGTCGCCGATGGTGCAGATCATGACGTTGCCGGTTCCGTAGGAAGGGTCAACCTTGGGGTCGGCTATGACCTTCACTTTACGTCCGTAGATGGGTGTGACCAGCTCTTTTCCCACCAGGTGGGCCTTGCTCTGGTCGTCCGGGTGGACGGCCACCACCTTGCAGGTGCAGATGAGCTCCGGGCGGGTGGTGGCGATGATCATGTCCTCGTCCCCGCCGTCGATGCGGAAGGGGATGTAGTTCAGCTTGGTGATGTTGTCGCGGTACTCCACCTCAGCATCCGCCAGGGCGGTCATGCAACGAGGGCACCAGTTGACAGGGAAGTCACCCTTGTACACCAAGCCTTTATGGAATAGTTTGACGAATGAAATCTGAGTGACACGACGGTAGTACTCCGCATCCGTCTGGTAATAGATGCTGGGGTCCATGCTCTCGCCCAGGATCTCGAAATGATGGGTCATCTCCTCGATGAAGCCATTGGCGAACTCTCTACACAGCCGCCGGTACTCCTCTCGTGGGAGGTCCAGCTTGTTTATGCCGTGCTTCTTCTCCACCTTCACCTCTGTGGGCGTGCCGTTGACATCGAAGCACAGGGGGAAGAAGACGTTGTGGCCGCGCATGCGGTGGTAACGGGCGGCGAAATCGATGAGCGAGTAACCGGTGGCATGCCCCAGATGCAAGGAGCCGGAGGTGTAGCGGGGAGGGTTGTCGATGCTGTAGATCGGTCTGTCCGATGCAGGGTCGAAACGGTAGATCTCCCATTCCTTCCACTTCTGCTGCCAGCGGCTCTCTATGGATGCGGGATCGTACTGCGACATGGCAGTCTGGGAAATAGGAGAGAATATAAAAAAGGTTGTGGAAGGGGTTGCTCAGCGGATACGGCGACGGCCTTCCACCTTCTCCTCCTTCATGTCGCTGACCATGGCCAGGAGCTTGCGCATCAGCTCCTCGGTGGTCTTCACCAGGTCCCAGTCCACGGCCTTGGCCATGAGGATGGTGCCGCCCACGGTCAGGCGACCTGTGATGCTGAACTTCCCGCCTCCGCCTTGGCTGTTGTACTTGGCCACGTGCAGGGTCAGCGCCTGCGGCTTGTACATGCGGGCGATCTTGCTGAGCTCGTTGCGGATCTCGTTGTCCACGGCTTCCATGTAGTAGCGGTCGTCCTCGTCCAAGCCGCTGATCTGCACGAAGACCATCTCCCGGTCCTGACAGGCGGCGACCAGCTCCATGATGTCGTACTTGGTGACGATCCCTGCCAGCTTGCCGTCCTCCACCACCGGGAGAGTGGAGATGCCGTTCTCGGCCATGAGGGTGGCGGCGCGTCCGACGTCATCCTCCGGCCCGATGGTCTTCAGGTCTGTGACGCAAAGGGAGTCCACGGTGAGCTCCACCGGGGTGCTGCGTCCGGCCATCTCGCCCACGGTCTGGCGGTTCTTCTTCTGCCAGTTGTAGTCTATGACCTCCCGCATGCCCACTATGCCCACCAGCGCCTCCCCGTCAACCACCGGGAGGGTGCGGACGTCCAAGGCCCGCATGATGTCCAAGGCCTCGGAGAGCTTGTCCTTGGGCCGGGCGGCCTCCACCACCGGGCTCATGATCTCCCAGACCTTGATCTCGCGGATGCCCTTTATCTTGGACACCATCTTGGTGAGGCTCATCCGGGACACCGTGCCGATGATGCGGTTGCCGTTCATGACCGGGAGCTCCCGGGCGTTGCTGATGACCATGTACTCCGCCACCGTAGTCAAGGGGGTGGCCTTGTGGATGGTGGGGTAGTTGCTCATGACGCTCTTGGCCTTGGTGTCCAAGGAGACGTTCTTGCGCTTCATGATGGTTCCATAGCTGACCATGCCCAGGTAGCTGTTCCCGTCCACCACCGGGATGTCATGCACCTTGGCGCTGCGCATGATGGAAAGGATGTCCTCCAGGCCGTCATCCGGGCCCACGGTCTCGATGTCGGTCTGCATCAGCTCCGTGACATCGTGGGACTCAATCTGAGATCTCAGCATCGATAACTTCTTAAGGTCTTCCATATCCTTCAATCCCATCATAACACCGTAATCAGATTCGGTTTCCTACCATTTAATGCTATTTGATTCCGGACCCAGCCCGGGCTGGCCAGCAGGATGATGGTGGGAAGAGGGTGGTCCACAAGCCCCTAGACCGGGCCTGTGGACGAAGGTTTTATGAACAAGTACCGGAGGAGGGGCGGGACAAGCGATCCCGAATGGTCCCTACCAGGTCCTCTATTTGCACTCTGACCTGAGCGGTGCTGTCCCGGTCCCGCAGGGTGACTGTGCCGAAGGCCTCCGTGCCCGGTTCCAAAGTCTCATAGTCCACGGTGACGCACCAAGGGGTGCCGATCTCATCCATGCGGGCATAACGTTTACCGATGGAGCCGCTGTCATCGTAGAATGAGTCCAATCCGGCGGACTGCAAAAGACGGTGCAGGCGTTGCGCCTCATCATCCAAGCCGTCCCGGGACATCAGAGGGAAGACCCCCACCTTCACCGGGGCCATCTCCGGTTTCAAGCGCAGGACGGTGTAGTCGTCCTCTTCCCTATGGTCGTAGGCATGCTCCAATATGGTGTAGAATATACGGTCCAATCCGTGGGAGGGCTCGATGACATGCGGCACCACCCGCTCACCGGCGATCTTCTCCTTGATGTTGGCCAGCTCGAACAGCTCTGCGCCGATCTCCAGCCTTTCTCCGTCCACGGTGATGCTGAGTTTCCCGTCCTGGATGTCATGCGGGGAACAGGCCTCGATGGCGGCGGCGATGTCCTTGGCCCGACCTTTGAACAACGGCCCCAAGGCCTTGTAGCGGGCCTTCACGGTCTCCCGCTCCACTTCCAAGGGCTCCTCGAACTTCTTGAAGTGGGTCATGTCCACGCCGGAGAATCGGGAATGGCGGCTGAGGTCCCAGCAACCGCGGTCAGCGATGCCCACGATCTCCGTCCAACCGTAGGACAGGAGAGCCTCGGCATCCCAGCAATCGGCAGCGTAATGGGCCATCTCGTCATGCTCATGCTGGCGGAAGCGCAGGCGGGCCGGGTCCACGCCCATGCGGGTGAGGAAGTGGAATGTGAGCCATACGAAGTATGCCAGCACCTGGTTGGCGATGATGCCCTTCTCCACGGCCTCGGCCACCGTCAGCTCCACCTCCTCTCCGTCTGCGGGTATGAGCCTGAGCATGCGGTCCGCCACCTGGGGGAAGCGCACCCACCCCTTGTCCTCCGGGTCCACGAAGAGCTCCACCTCCATCATGTTGAACTCCCGCAGGCGGACCATCCCCTGCCGAGGGGAGATCTCGTTGCGATACCCGCGGCCGGTTTGGATGATGCCCAGCGGGAGCCTCTCCCGGTTATGGCGGTATAGGAGGGGATAGTTGATGAAAATGCCCTGGGCGGTCTCCGGGCGCAGG
>JAQUUA010000042.1 GCA_028694055.1 Candidatus Methanomethylophilaceae archaeon
CGGTGAGGACGGTCACCTCATGGTCCTTCCCCAGCAGCCTGCAGACGTTATGCACGCGATGCTCGATGCCGCCTCGGAACGGATAGAAGTAAGGGTTGACGTGCACGATCCTCATGCACACGGACCCCCATCCTTCATCCGCCGCTGGCGGATGTAGCTGTAGAGGAAGCTGAGGACGATGACCACGCCCACGAAGGCCAAGGTGATCATCTGCGCCGCCGGCCCGCTGAAGAACTGGAAGAAGAAACCGCTCATCAGCAGAATCAACCCATATTTCAGGGCCGCGCCGCTGATGAGGAACGACAAGGCCCGGCGGTAGGTCCAGGTGTCGATGATACTGACGAAGGCGCCGCAGAACGGAATCATGGGGGCCACCCGGTTCAAGAGCAGGAGGCGTTCATCACCCATGATGAGGAAGTTGACGTATCGGGTGGCGATGACGTGCACCCTTTTGGGCACCCGGATATGTTCCACCACCAGATAGAGGGAGGTCATACCGATGAACTCCCCTAGGAGGATGACGGCCAAGATGGCCACGCCCCAAGTCAAGGAAGGGTCGTACATGAAGGCGATGACGGTGAAGAGCTCGGGGAGGGTGGGGAAAATCAAGGAATCCACCAAGAAAACCAGGAAGACGCAGAACAGCAGCCCTGCCCACCCATAAGGGCCGAAGATGTCCAGGATGATGGCGCTAACGTCGAACATGCGCCCTCCTTTTCGATCGCAGTCTGGACTCTTTCACTTCCTTGGCTAGTACGTAGGCCTGCTCCAGGAGCTGAGCGCTGCTCTCCAGGGAGAACTGCAGTGCCCTCTCCCGGGCCTTGGCCCTCATGCCCTCTCCCTCGTCCAGGCAACGCTGCAGGGCGTCGGCGCAGGATTCCGGGCCGTCATCGAACAGGATGCCGGACACACCGTCCTCGATGATGTCCGCCAATGCCCGGAACCGGATGCCGGTGACCGGCAGGCCACAGGCCATGGCCTCCAGGACCACCAGCCCTTGGGTCTCGAATTTGGAGGCCAGCACGAAGGCGTCTGCGGCAGCATAGTATAAAGGCAGCTCCTCGTCCGGCACGAAACCGGTGAACACCACCCGGGCTCCCAGACCAAGATGCTCAGCCAGGTTCCGGAGGTGATCGGATGCGGGGCCGCTGCCCACCACCAGTAGGACGGTGTCCTCGGGAAGGTGGCGCATGGCCATGACCACGGTGTCGATGTTCTTCTCGAACGACACCCGGCCCACATGCAGGACGGCCTTCTTGCCCTCCAGGCCATGACGGGCGCGGATGGAGGATCCGTCCAATGCGGTATGGAAACGTGCGAGGTCCACCCCGGTGGGGATGACGGAGATCCCCCGGATGCGGGGGGCATGCTCCAGCAGCTCGTCCTGGATGGACTGTGTGGGGGCGATGACGCCGTCCACGCGCTGCAACAGGGAGCGCAGGTAACGCCAGGTGAGCCGGTCGGAGATCTCCGGGCTCATCGGTATGGGTGAATAGTACTCCATGGCCTCGGTGACCATGGTGTGGAAGGTCATGACCACGGGCAGTTCCAGGTGCCGACCCACCAGCAGCCCCCTCAGGGCCATGGTGGCGATGCCGTGACAATGGATGATGTCCACGTCCAGAGCGCGGATGCGGGCCATCTTGTCCGCCGGGAACATGGGGACGAAGTATCCCGGATAGCTCTTGAACCCCTTGGACCGGAAATAGACGATGCCCTCCTGGCGCTGGGACTCCACTCCCGGGTCGGGGGCGACGATGAAAACCTCATGGCCTCGGGCCTCCAGCACCTCCTTGGTGAGCATCACCGAGGTCACCACGCCGTCACGGGTGGGAAGATAGCTGTCGGTCATCATCGCGATACGCATGGTTGTCACCACCATCCTATCAGCCGGCGCAGGGCTTCAGGGGCATCCCTCCCCATGGCCATCAGGCTGATTCCGGAATGGTCATTTTTCTTCTTGTATATGAGCTCTGGCAATCCTCCGTCCCGGTTCGAGACCAAGGAGGAGGCGTCCGTCATGGAAGAGAGAGGCTTGGTGGACGGGAGGTCGGAATCGGATGCCAGATCCATGCTGGCCACCGCTTGGATGTCCGAATCCATTCGTCGGCAGGCCTGCAGGGTGTGCAGGAGGTCGGGTGTCGGGACACCGGCATGGACATGCCATGAATCCCCATCCCCAGACAGGAAGACGAAGTCATCCAACGTGGGGAAGCAACCGTAAGCCTGCACGACCTGCAGGCTCTGCACAGGAAGGTCCCGGAAGGCAGGAAGATGCTCCTTGGACCGTTCCAGTGACAGACGGGCCTCGGCCTCGGCAAGACGTTTCCTCCATGGGGCGGTGGAGTCCACCAGCCTCTCGCCCTTCCCGACGGAGAACATGGAGGCGATGGACCTTTGTATCAGCATCCTGGAAAGACGTATGGAATCATCAAGGGGATGTCCCAATGCCAGGTGGGAGGCGATGTAGGAAGCCAGCGTGCAGCCTCCGCCGTGGCCCGCCCTCTCCAGACGAGGGTACTCCAGGAAGGAGTGCTCCCCTCGGCTGTAGAAGATGTCCACCACCTTCTCGCCGTCCATGTGCCCTCCTTTCAGCAGCACGGACGCCCCTTTCTCACCCAGGATGCGGCAGGCCTCCAGGGCATCGTCCCGGTCATCGATGGCGATGCCCGCCAAGGTCTCCGCCTCCATGCGGTTGGGAGTGACCACGGTGGCTATGGGCAAGAGACGTCGCCGGATGGCGGCGACCAAATCCTCATGGTACAACGGGTCGCCCACCCCGGCCACCAGGACCGGGTCCACCACCAAGGGTATGTGGGAAGGCCAGAGGTCCGCCACGGTGTGCACGGCCTCGGCGCAGTACAGCATGCCGGTCTTGGCCGCCCTGACATCCGCGTCCTCCAGGACCGACCGGAGCTGGGCGGCGATGAATTCCGATGGCACGGCGTGGATGCCGTCCACTCTGCAGGTGTTCTGGGCGGTGACGGCGGTTATGACCGTGGTGGCGTGCACACCCAATGCGGTCATGGCCTTGATGTCGGCCTGTATCCCCGCTCCCCCTATGGAATCCGATCCGGCGATGCTGAGGGCGGTAACCATCATTCCCTGAACACAACAATGGTTAATATTATGTATGGGGCAGGGCCGCCCGGCAAACCCGAGTGTTAATAACGCCCTTCTCCATATGGCCTAGGCATGCGATCCGAGCCCAGACATGGAGACGTCCATGCCCGTTTCGACGCCATCCTGGAAAGGTATGTGGCCAAGGCGCCGCAGCTCCAGGTTTGGGCGGACGGGCCCGGCATCAACGAGTACCAATATCCTCCCGGAAGCCCCGACCAACCATTCCATGCCGCCAGCGTGGGGAAGCTGTTCACGGCCGCTCTTCTTTTCCAACTCATCGGGGAAGGGAGGCTGAGGCTCTCGGACAAGGTGGTGGACATATTGCCATCGGAGACCTGCCGGGGGCTCTTCCTCCACAAGGGACGGGACCTCTCAGACCAAGTGACCGTCCGGCACCTCATGATGCACAGCTCCGGTCTGGCAGACCACTTCCTGGACCGACCCCGCAAGGGCCCGAAGTTCGTGAGGATGGTCTTGGACGAGCCGGACAGGATGTGGACGCCGCAAGGCATCCTGCGGTTCTATCGGGAGAACTACACCCTGCGCCATCCTCCCGGGGAAGGGTTCCATTACTCCGACACCGGTTTCATCCTCCTCGGCTTGGTCATCGAAGCTTGCGATGGGCGTGCTTTCCATGAGAGCCTGCAGGAGAGGGTCCTGAAACCCCTGGGCATGCGCAGGACTCACTTAATGTTCTACTCCCGTCCCCAGGAGGAGTCCCCCATGTCCCGGCTGTTCTTCAACGGCATCGATGCCACGGAGTTCCCGAGCCTAAGTGCTGATTGGGCGGGCGGCGGCATGGTCTGCTCCCCTCGTGACCTGGCCACCTTCACCCGGGCCTTCTTCGAAGGCCGGCTGTTCCCGCCTGAGATCCTCTCAGAGAACTCCTCCTTCCCGAACGTCTTCCGTCGAGGGATCCATTACGGCACATCCATGATGGAGCTGCATATGGAGGGCTTCATGCCCACCCTGAAAGGATACCCGCGACTGCGCGGGCACCTGGGGATACTGGCGGCCCATGCCTGGTACGACCCCGGCACCGGGAGGGTCTTCGTTCTGGGTTTCGGGCACAACCGGGCCATGGGCAGGAGCTTCCGTTCCCTCATCCGCATGCTCGCCGTGCTCAAGGCCGAGGATGCGGGAGGCCGTCCATGAGTTCAGCGGAGGCAGGGTCCCGGCACTAAGGTTATATACCGTTCCACGCTTCAAATGGATGATGAAGGCCAGCAGCACTCATTTCGTGTTCAAGGGAAAGACGGACTACAAGGACATCGCTCCGGTGTTCCCGGACATTCTGAAGCTCTTCCTGGTGCAGACGGAGCAGATGCCTGAGGACGAGGAGGTGCTGGCTATGTTCATAGAGCTGAACATGCACGACCTGGATCGGAACCGCAAGCCGGAGGGCTACAACCGCAAAGGCCGTATGCGCATGGTCTTCCCCACCGACCGCAAGGAGTTCTACATCCGCACCCTGGGCAAGAGTGCCGAAGTGGTCCGTCTAGGGGAGAAGATCAGCGCCATGCTGTCCTCCGCCGGCGTGGACCACACCATGACCCAGAACGAGATCGTCGGCACCAAGTGAATTTTGCCGGATGAAAAGGGTGGAAGGGGTTTTTTCCCGGGATCAGAGCTGACGCAGGGCGTCCATGGCCTGATGCAGGCGCTCCGACTCCTTGTCTATCTGCTCCCGGCGACGGGTCATCTGCGACAAGGCCTCCATGAACTGGGCCTCCACAGACTCCCTGGCAGGCCCTCCGTAGGAAGACCTCCTTTCCACGCAGCGCCGTACCGGTATGACCTGGAAGATATCGTCCTCGATGAGCGGTGACATCTCCTGCATCTCCGCCAGGCTCATGTCCTCTAAGCGTTTGTCATGGGCGATGCAGTGGCGGACGGCCTTCCCCACTATGCCATGGGCCTCCCGGAAGGGCACGCCTTTCAGCACCAGGTAGTCGGCCATGTCCGTGGCGTTGATGAACCCTTCCTCAGTGACGGACTCCATACGCTCCTCCTTGACCTTCATGGTGGCGATCATGGGGGCGCTCATCTCCAATGCCGGCAACAGGGTGGCCAAGGAGGTCATGACCGGCTCCTTGTCCTCCTGCATGTCCCGGTTGTAGGCCAACGGAAGGCCTTTCATGAGCATCAGCAGGTTGAAGAGGCCGGACGAGACCTTGCCGCAGCGCCCCCGCACCAGCTCGGCGATGTCCGGGTTCTTCTTCTGGGGCATGATGGACGAGCCAGTGGAATACGCGTCGTCCATCTCCACGAATCCGAACTCCGGGCTGGACCACAGTATGAGCTCCTCCGCCAGGGAGGAGAGGTGGACAGCGGTGGCAGAGGCGCAGAACGCCAGCTCCAAGGCGAAATCCCGGTCCGAGACGCCGTCCATGGCGTTCTCGGTGGGGCGGGAGAATCCCAGCAGCTCCGCGGTCATGCGACGGTCTATCGGGTAGGTGGTGCCGGCCAGGGCCGCCGACCCCAGGGGGCAGACGTTCAGGCGCTTATAGGCATCCAGGAAACGGTCCGAGTCCCGCTGCAGACGGAAGCAATGGGTCATGAGATGGTAGGCCAGGGTCACCGGTTGCGCGTGCTGCATGTGCGTGAATCCCGGCATCACGGTGTCCAGATGCTCCTCGGCCTTGGAGATCAAGGCCCGTTGCAGGTTCTCCAGGGAGCGGAGGGTGCCCAGGACGGCGTCCCGAAGGTACATGCGGAAGTCCGTGGCCACCTGGTCGTTGCGGCTCCGGCCGGTGTGCAGACGGCCACCGGTGGGGCCTATGGACTCCGTGAGCCGGAACTCCACGTTGGTGTGGATGTCCTCCAGCTTGTCGTCCAGCTTCAGACGGCCCTCCTCCAGCTCCTTGAGGATGTCCTTCAACCCCTTGATGATGGCCGACACATCGGAGGACGGCAGAATGCCGGTGGCCCCGAGCATCTTCACATGCGCCAACGAGCCCATTATGTCATAATAGGCCATGCGCACGTCCACATCCAGGGAGGAGGTGAAACCCAAGGTGGAGTCATCCAAGTCGCCGTCGAAACGGCCGGACCAAAGGGCCTTCTGATCCATGTCTCACTCCTTCTTGTGTGCCCGGGAAGCCGTGCGGTACGGCAGTCCCCAGCAGTAGATGAAGCCCACGGCGGAGTTGTGGTCGAAGGAGTCGCCCACGGCGTAGGTGGACAGCCCCTCGTCGTACATGGAGTACGGGGACTTGCGGCCCACCACCTTGGCGCTGCCCTTGTAGAGCTTCACGCGGATGGTGCCGGTGACCTGGTTCTGGGTATGGTCGATGAACTTCTGCAGGGATTCCATGAGCATGCCGAACCACAGGCCATCGTAGGTGAGCTCGGAGAAGCGTTTCTCCACGTCCTTCTTGAAGGCCAACAGGTCCTTGGGCAGGGTGAGGAACTCCATGCTCTGGTGGGCGGCGGTGAGCACCACGGCGGCCGGGCACTCATAGGTCTCGCGGCTCTTGATGCCCACGAGGCGGTCCTCCACGTGGTCGATGCGTCCCACCCCGTGACGGCAGGCGATGGCGTGGACGGCTTTTATGAGCTCCACTCCACCCATCTTCTCACCGTTCAGGGCCACGGGCAGACCGTCCACGAAGTCGATCTCGATGTACTCTGGCTGGTCAGGGGCCTCCAAGGGGGAGGTGGTCCATTCCCAGGCCTCCTCCGGGGGCTCCTGCCAAGGGTCCTCCAGGATGCCGCACTCGCAGCTCCGTCCCCAGAGGTTCTCATCCGTGGAGAAGGGACTCTCCTTCTTCACGCGTATAGGGATGTCCTTCTGGCGGGCGTACTCGATCTCGTCCTCACGGGTCATGACCCACTCCCGCAGGGGAGCGATTATCTTGAGGTCTGGGTCCAGGGTGTTGATGCCCACGTCGAAGCGCACCTGGTCGTTGCCCTTGCCGGTGCAGCCGTGGGCGATGTATTTGGCACCCTCCTTCTTGGCGATCTCCACCAGTTTCTTCACGATCAGGGGGCGGGCGATGGCGGTGCTCAGAGGGTAGACGCCTTGGTACATGGCGTTGGCCTTCAGGGAGGGGAAGACGAAATCGTCCACGAACTCCTGCTGGGCGTCGATGTAGTAGGCGGCGATGGCACCGATCTTCTTGGCCCGGGCGATGATGTCGTCGCTGCTGGGGGGCTGACCGACGTTGATGGCCACAGCCACCACGTCCAGGTCGTAGCGCTCCTGCAACCAGCGGATGGCCACGGAGGTGTCCAGCCCACCGGAGTAGGCCAGGACGACTTTGTCCTTGTCTGAGTGATTCGTCTGCATCTTAATCCGTTTCGGATATTTTCCCACCATTATAAAGGATTGCGCCGACACCATCGCATATGTCGATGTCATGGGGTGCTCGGAACCTTGTCCACCCTCTGTGAATGACGATGGGAGACGAGGTTTTGTTCTGTCCAGCATAATGTCTCTCTTGCCATATGCTCCGTTTCAAAAGACGCAATCCGTATCTTCAGGGACATATCAGACAACCGATGTTCAATTTCAGACAATAAGGTTTTTAACAGTATGTGATACGGTAGAAATCTCAAATCATAACGTAGGTTGGCAGATGACAAAGACAGCAGGCATTATCGGCGGCACAGGGTACACGGGTGGAGAGCTGGCCCGCATCCTGTGCACGCATCCGGACATAGAGGTGGCGGTCATGACTTCCCGTCAGAGCGCGGGCAAGAAAGTCAGCAAGACGCACAGCTACCTCGATAGCTACATGGACCTGGAGTTCGTGGACTCTATACCGGGGTCCATGGATCTGGACATGGTGTTCGTGGCCACCCCGCATGGAGCCGCGATGCAGTACACGCCGGAGCTCATGGAAAGCGGTGTGAAGGTCATCGATCTCAGTGGTGACTACCGTCTGCGCAAAGCCACGCTGTACCAGCAGTGGTATGGCAAGGAGCACACCGACCCGGAGAACCTGGCCAAGGCTGTCTACGGCATACCGGAGCTGTTCCGGGAGGAGATCGGTCGGGCGCAGCTGGTGGCCAACCCCGGCTGCTACCCCACCGCCACGGTCCTGGCCATGGCCCCTCTGTTCAAGGAGGGTGTTGTCCTGCCGGACGTCATAGTCGATGCCAAGAGCGGCACCTCCGGGGCCGGCATGGTGCCGTCCCCCCGCACCCATCATCCGTACTGCGGGGAGACCATAGTCCCATACAATGTGGGCAAGCATCGTCACACTCCGGAGATGGAGATGGTTTTGGATATGATTACGGGAGGGGAGAGCAAGGTATTGTTCTCTCCCCATCTGCTACCCATTGTGCGCGGGATCCTCTCATCCTGCTACATGGACCTTAAAGTCGATCTCAGCGAGGAAGAGCTGGTGAAGATGTACGACAAGATGTATGGCAAGGAACGCTTCGTCCATGTTGTGGACGAACCGTCCATCCGTGCGGTGGTGTGCTCGAACCATTGCCAGGTGGCTGTGAAACGTGTCGGCTCCCGGGCAGTGGCCTTCGGGGCCATCGACAACCTGGTGAAAGGGGCCTCCGGACAGGCCGTCCAATGCGCCAACCTCATGCTGGGGTTGAAGGAAGAGGCCGGTCTGGACATGCCGGGCATGGGGGTCTGAGGATGGAACGCATCGACGGCGGCATCACCACCCCCCAGGGTTTCCTGGCGGCAGGCGTGCACTGCGGTGTGAAATACCGCTCCTTGGACCTGGGGATGATATACTCCGAGGTCAGCGCCAAGTCCTTCATCGGCTACACCACCAACAAGGTCAAGGCTGCTCCTGTGCAGGTCATGATGGAAGAGGACCCCAAGGAGCTGCGGGCATTCATCATCAACAGCGGGAACGCCAACGCCCTCACCGGCAAGCGTGGCTACGAGGACGCCAAGACCATGAAGGCCCAGGCCGCCAAGGCCTTGGAGATCGAGCCGGAGGAGGTGGGAGTGATATCCACCGGCCTCATCGGACGTTTCCTGGACATGCCCAAGATCATCTATGGCATCGACAAGGCCAGCCGGGAGCTCACCCATGGACGGGAGGCGGACCAGACTGCGGCCGAGGCCATCATCACCACCGACACCGGCATCAAGGAGGTCGCCTACCGGGTGAAGCTGGCTGATGGTTCGCACATCATGATCGGCGGCATGGCCAAGGGCAGCGGCATGATCGCCCCCCATCTGAAGGTCTTGAACGGGACCACGCTCAGTTTCATCACCACCGATGCCGTCCTCAGCGACAACTTCAATTCCGTCTGGCAGGAGATACTGAACGACAGCCTGAACATGATCAGCGTGGACGGCGACCAGTCCACCAATGACATGTCCGTGCTCCTGGCCAACGGCATGGCCGGAGGGGACTGCGCTGACGACGACCCCACCTTCCTGGAGGCCCTCCGGGAGGCCATGCGGGAGCTGGCCCGCACCATCGCCTTGGACGGCGAGGGTGCCACCAAGCTCATCGAGGTCACTGTCAACCAAGCCAAGACCAAGCCTCAGGCCCGTTCTGCCGTCATGAGCATCCTGAACTCGCCGTTGGTGAAGACCGCCATCTATGG
>JAQUUA010000043.1 GCA_028694055.1 Candidatus Methanomethylophilaceae archaeon
GAGGCCTTGAAGAAGGAGAACTCCCCGCTGAAAGGCGAGCCGGAGTATCTCCGCCTCTGCAAGAAGTTCGGCATCCAATGGGAATCCATGAGCGATGCCGGCCATATGTGCTTCACCCCCCATGGGGCATTGATGTTCGATCTGGTGGCGGATTACTCCACGGACATCGTCAATTCCATGGACCTGCCCATATACATGGTCAAGGGAACGAACATGTTCTCCTTGGACGAGCCGCCGGTGCGGGAGCACGCCGACCTCTTCGGCGACCGTCTGTACACCATCAAGACCGAGAAGAAATCATTCATCATGCGTTACGCTGCCTGCCACCAGCAGTTCGCCATGATGCGCAACTGGAACATGAGCTACAAACAGCTCCCCTTGGGAGCGTTCGAGGTCGCCGACTCCTACCGCCTGGAGCAGTCCGGGGAGACCATGCTCTGCTTCCGCACCCGCCGCCTGAACATGCCCGACCTGCATGTCCTCTGCCGCAATGAGGAGGAGGCCCGGGAGAAGTTCGAGATGCTGGATGCCCGCATCTATGCCGAGGTGGAGGCCCTGGGACGGGACTACGACATGCTCATCAACATCTCCTCCCGCAAGGCCTACGAGGAGAATAAGGAGATGATCCTCCATCTGCTGAAGGCCCACGACAAACCGGCCATCATCCACTTCTATCCAGAAGGCATCAACTACTACTGGACCGTGAACATCGAGTACCATATCCTGGACCAGATGAACCGCGCCCGGGAGATCGGCACCGTGCAGATCGACGTGGGCAACGCCCACCGCTTCGGCATCACCTATGCGGACGAGAAGGCCGAGGACCAGCATCCGGTCATACTGCACACCGCGGTCATCGGTACCATCGAGCGCTACCTATACACCTTGTTGGACACCGCCGTGGGCATCGAGAAGTCCGGACGTCCCGGCTTCCTGCCCACCTGGATCGTCCCTGAGCAGGTGCGATTGCTCCCGGTGAACCAGGAGCATGTGGCCAAGGCCGTGGAGATGGCCGACGCCCTGGAGCGGATGGGTGTCCGCGTATGTGTGGACGACAGCGATGCCACGGTCGGAAAGAAGGTGCGCAAGGCCAAGCAGGACTGGTGCTCCTATGTCGCCGTGGTCGGAGACCAGGAAGCGCAGTCCGGCCTGCTCAAGGTCTACGTGCGCGCGGAGAACCTGGACCAGGAGATGTCCGTGGACGTCCTGGGTCAACGCATCCGCGAAGAGACCGCCGGCAAGCCCTTCCGCAAGCTGTACATGCCCCGCATGCTCAGCCGTCGCGTGGACCTCTGAAAACTAAGGATAGGGGGCTTGTCCCCGACCTTACCTTTTTTTTATTTCTATAGAAGATATCATTATATCTGTGTCAACTTGATAGGATTCCTACAGTTTCACAGGAGCTTGTGGAAATGACCGAAATCAATTCCTTGCAAAAGGAACAGATGAAGATGGTTGTCTTGTTAGTGGTCACGGCTTCCGTCTCGTTCCTGACCATCATAGGCTTGTCACTTTGGATCATGGACATCATCACCGCTGAAGGTGTCTGGGCCTTCGCCTTTGTCGTCAACGTCATACAGATAATCCTGCTTTCTCGATTGATACCGATCCTGAACGGACTCGTGCAGAAGGCCACGGCTGAGAACACCCGGTTGGGCTACAAACCGAAGGGACTGAGCGAGGATGATTACCTCGGTGCCAATCGGGCCTATGCCAGGGTGATGTTCCTGAGCACCGCCTTCACCCTAACTTTCCCTTGGTTGATGGTCTTGGTCCTTTTATTCTGAGGTTCGACTGTGACCTATTTCATTGGCGAGATCTACATCCAGTTATTCTGAAGGCCATCATCGACTACCTTGGAGTTCAAACCTTGGCGAACAGTATCAGGTGGTTGTGGCCGCGCTCCTTGGCGCATTTAGGGCAGTAGGCGTAATGCACCAGGTAGTCCTCGGCCTCCTTGCCCATGCCCGCCAGGTAGCTCTCCATCTCCTTCATGAATCTGGGAATGGCGTTGTAAGGCCCATCGAACACCTTGGAGACATACGTGCCGGACATGGTGACGTTATCAGCACCTGGCACCTCTTTGGTGACCGTGCAGTAGATCTCCGATCGGAAAGCGGAAGGGTCGCGGAACAGTATCAGGGCATCTTCAATGGCGGGACTGGCCTGGGACTGCGTGGTCATCTCCCACATCCGGGTTATCTTCTTGCCGATGCTGGAAGGCAGGGGCATATGGAACAACGTGGGTACGCTCTCCATAATGAAACGTCTCTCGTCCCACTGGAAGGTCTTCTCGTCCCATCGCTGAGGATCGAAGATCGGACAGCATTCATCGGAATCCATCATCACACCACATGAACGAGCGGTGTGTGAGACGATAAAGATTAGCACGGTTACGAAATGTTTATACACTTATTATGTGAGTATCATCTATAAAATATTCGAGGAATCGTCACATGGTAGACTTCACCGTCGCTCCCGGCTACACCGAGTCGGACTTGGAGCATATCAGAGCCAAAATGTGGATACGTTCCATGATACCTTCGGCCACCATCCTGTTCACTCCCATCCTGTTCTCGCTCGCCATCTTCGATGTCATCCCCTTCGACACGTTCACATTGGGGATAGTCTTCCTGACCATCCTGGAATTGGTGCTCATCAACTTCGCCAACACCAAGAACCGGGAGACGCTGAGTGCCCTTGAAAGGGACGGCGTGTACCTGCCCTTCGGCAGGATGCCGGCCGAAGGGACGACGGTGGCCATGCATAACCGCCGAATACAGAGGTTCCTGCTCCTTTACATGGTGCCCTCAGTGGTAGTTCATTGGATGGTCTGGTTCATCGGATCCACCCTGATCTGACCCCGATTGAAAGGGAAAAAGAAGAAAACGGTTTCAACGGCTGTTGCGCACGTAGTCGGCGATGGCGTCGCCCACCTGCACGGTGTTCAGCTTCCCGCCCAGGTCGGCGGTGACGGCGCCGACGTCCAAGCTGTGCCGCACGGCCTTCTGCAGGACCTCTACCATCTCCGCCTCGCCCAGCTGGTCCAGCATCATCTTGGCCGCCAGGACCGCCGCCAGGGGGTTGGCCTTGCCTTGGCCGGCGATGTCCGGTGCCGACCCGTGGATGGGCTCGAACATGCTCACTCCCGAGGGGTTGATGTTGCCGCTGGCCCCCATGCCCAATCCACCCTGCAGCTGCGCCCCCAGGTCGGTGAGGATGTCGCCGAAGAGGTTGGGCACGGCCACGGTGCCGAAGGTCTGCGGGCGGACGATCATGGCCATGGCCATGGCGTCCACGTACATGAAGTCCAGACCCATGCCGTGCTCCGCCGCCTTCTCCTGGAATATCTCCCTCTGCATGCCGTAGATCTGGGAGCAGACGTTGGCCTTGTCCACCAGTGTGACTTTATCGTCACCGCGGGCGGCGGCGTAACGGAACGAGTACTCGGCGAATCGCTCCACGCCCTTGCGGGAGAGGACGCCGATCTCGAAGGCGAACTCGTCCTCCGGGTCCGCCTGCGCCTGCAGGTCCAGGTCCAGGGTGTACATCCCTCGGACCACCTTCATGCGTGAACGCATCTCCCCCGGACGGAGATTCCCACCGGCGCCGATGTAGAAGTCCTCGGTGTTCTCCCGCAGGAAATGGATGTCGAAGTCGAAGTGCTTCTTCAACGGCACGTAAGGGTGCCAAGACGTCACCGGACGGAGGTTGATGTACTGGTCGAAGCGGGCCCGCATGGTGAGCAGGATGCCCTTCTCCAGGATGCCGGGCTTCACACGGGGGTCGCCTATGGCCCCGAAGTAGATGGCGTCCTTCTTGCCCAGGGCATCCCACTCCTCGTCCCGGATGAGCTCCCCGCTGCGCAGGTAGCGCTCCGAGCCGATGTCGAACTCCTCCGCGTCGTATTGGAACGATGATATCTCCGCCACAGCGTCCAGGACCTTCAAGCCTTCTCGGATCACCTCGGGCCCGATGCCGTCGCCGGCCAGGATGGCCAGGTGCTTCACCGCTGCTCCTCCTTGATCTTGGCCATCAGGCCGCCCTTGGCCACCAGGTCGCGTATGAACTCCGGGTAGGGAGGGAACTGGAACGTCTTGTGGCTGCTGAGGTTGCGCACCTCTCCGCCGCTGACGTCCACTTCCAGCTCATCGCCCTCGGCGGCGTCCACCTTGCACTCCACCAGCAACAGGCCCACGTTCAGGGAGTTGCGGAAGAAGATGCGGGCGAAGGACTCCGCCACGATGCACGACACGCCGGCCTGTATGAGCGAGCGCGGGGCGTGCTCACGACTGGAGCCGCAGCCGAAGTTCTTGCCGGCCAGGATGATGTCGCCATCGCCGATGGCTCCCGCCAGCTCTGGGCGGACCTTCTCGAATATGAATCTGTCCATGCAGCCCAGGTTCTCTGCCACCAGCCTCTCCGCCGGTATGATCTGGTCTGTGTCCACGTGGTCGCCGAAGCGCCAAACCTTTCCTCTTATCTTGTCCATGTTCGACACCTCACAAATCCTCCGGTCGGACGATGCGTCCGGCCACGGCGCTGGCGGCCACCACCGCCGGTCCCGCCAAGTAGACCTCGGACTCCTTGTGGCCCATGCGGCCGATGAAGTTGCGGTTGGTGGATGATACGCAGCGCTCCCCTTTGGCCAGGATGCCCATGTGGCCGCCCAGGCAGGCACCGCAGGTCGGTCCCGAGATGTATGCGCCGGCGTCCATGAACACCTGCATCAGGCCCTCCTCCAGCATCTGCCGGAACACCCGGGGGCTGGCCGGGACCACCAGGAAGCGCACTCCCGGATGGACCTGCCGTCCCTTGATGACCGCGGCGGCGATGCGCATGTCCTCGATGCGCCCGTTGGTGCAGGAGCCCAGCCAAGCCTGGTCGATGACCACGTCGGCATCCTTCACCAGACGGCCGTTCTCCGGCAGGTGCGGGAAGGCCACCATGGGCTCCAGCTGCGACAGGTCGTAACGCAGGACTTGACAGTACTCCGCCCCGTCGTCCGCCGACACCGGCTGGTAGTCTCCCTTCACGGTGTCCTTGATGTGCTCCACCGTGAGGTGGTCGCAGGGGAATATGCCGGCCTTGCCGCCGGCCTCGATGGCCATGTTGGCGATGGTGAGACGGTCGGCCACGGGGACGTTGGCCACGCCGGGGCCGCAGAACTCGAAGGCCTTGTAGGTGGCCCCGTCCACGCCGATGTCGGTGATGATGCGGATGATGAGGTCCTTGCCGCCCACATGCGGCCGGAAGGCGCCGTGCAGCTCCACCTTGATGCTCTCCGGTACCTTGAACCACAGCCGGCCGGTGGCGAAGGCCGCCGCGGCCTCCGTGGAACCGACACCGGTGGAGAAGGCTCCCAGACCGCCGTAGGTGCAGGTGTGGGAGTCGGCGCCGATGATGAGGCGGCCGGGGGCGGCGAAGCCCTCGTCGATCATGAGCTGGTGGCAGACGCCGGTGCGGCCCACCTCGAAGTAGTTCCGGATGTCATGGCGACGGGCGAAGTCGCGCATCTCCTTGGCCTGCTCCGCGGAGGCGATGTCCTTGTTGGGAACGTAGTGGTCGGGGATGAGGACGATGCGGTCCCTCTCCGCCTCCATGCCCAGCTTCTCGAACTCCCGGAAGGCGATGGGGCCGGTGACGTCGTTCACCATGACGTAGTCCACCTCGGCCTCCACAATCTGGCCGGCATAGGCGTCCACGCCGGACTTCTGGGAGAGTATCTTCTCCGCTATGGTTTTAGGTCGGTTCAATTACGGTCCTCCTTGATACGGTGATAGTTACGGTTTATGGCGTTCATGGTGGCCTCCACGCTGGTCTGGACGATGTCCGACCCGATGCCTTTCCCCACGGACGCCTTTCCGCCGTTGGAGCTGTCCTTGATGACCACGGTCACCTCGCACAGGGAGTCGCTGCCCCCGGTGATGGCGCTGAGACGGTACTCGTCCAGGATTATGCTCTCGTTCACGGCGCCTCGGATGGCGTTGATGGCGGCGTCCACAGGCCCGATGCCGGTCATGGACCGGGTGTTGCTGCTGCCGTCCTCCATCTCCACCGTGACGGTGGCGGTGGGGGTGATCCCCTTACCGGTGAACACGGCGAACTCTTTCAGCTTTACGATGTCCTGCCGGTCGCCCCGGGCCATGATGTGGTCCGCCAAGGCCATGAGCTCGGCGTCGTCCACCTCCTTGCCGGTCTCCGCCAGCTCCTTCACCCGGTTCACCAGAACCGGCAGTAATGATTCCGGGACGTCGATCTTGAGCTGATCGAGCTTGTCCCGCACGGAATGGGCGCCGGAATGCTTGCCCAGCACGATCTGGCGGTGCATGCCCACCAGCTCCGGCACGAAGGCCTCGTAGGTGGAGGCATTCCCCAGTACCCCATGCACATGGATGCCGGACTCGTGCGCGAAGGCGTTCTTGCCCACGATAGGCTTGTTGTTCGGCAGAGGATAGCCGGTGAGACGTGATACTGTGCGGCATACCTGACCGATCTGGGAAAGGTCCACGGCCTCGATGCCATGGTAGGCGAAGAGCCCCATGGCCACCTCCTCCAAGGCGGCGTTGCCGGACCTCTCGCCCAGCCCGTTGACGCAGACGTGCACCTGCCGGGCCCCGGCGCGCACCGCGGCCAGGGAGTTGGCCACTGCCAGACCGAAGTCGTTGTGGCAGTGCACGGATATCGGCACCTTGGTGACCTTGACCAGCTCCGACACCAGGTACTCCATGGCCGCCGGTGATATCACGCCTACGGTGTCCGGGACGTTGATGGTCTGCGCCCCGGCATCCTGGGCGGCGATGTGCATCTCCTTCAGGAAGTCCAGGTCGGTGCGGGTGGCGTCCTCGCAGGAGAACTCCACCGTCAGGCCGTGGGAGCGGGCGTACTCGATGGCCTCGATGGCCCGGGACTTGACCTCCTCCCGGCTCATCTTCAGCTTGTATTTCAGATGGATGTCCGAGGTGGCGATGAAGGTGTGGATGTAGTCCACCCCGCAGGACATGGCGGCGTCGATGTCCTTGCGCGTGGAACGGGCCAGGCCGCAGATGCGGGAATCCAGCTTCAGCTCCGCTATGCTGCGCACAGCCTGCTGCTCCCCCTCGCTTATAGTGGGGAAGCCGGCCTCGATGACATGCACGCCCATCTCGTCCAGGGCCTCCGCTATGCGGACCTTGTCTCGCAGGGATAGGGCTATGCCAGGTGTCTGCTCCCCATCCCTGAGGGTGGTGTCGAAGATCTTGACCTCCGATACCGCCGCGTCACGGAGGGCGAGCTGGTTGAACTGACTGATGTATATCATGTCCCTTTTGCTGCCCAGGGCGTTTCCACTACTGGCTTGTGTCGTTTTCAAAAAACCACCTCAAACCATTCGGAGCGCTACCACTACGCTATCATAGAATTAGAATGACCGTCATTCCTATGGCGTTGTGGCTCATCAGCAACCTCGAATGGTTGGCGATAAATATTCCACTGCATATTTAAGATTTCAGTAGGGACCCATGGTCCCGAGGGCTCAGACGCCTTTGCGCTCGCCCCATATGATCTTGTGCAGCTGGGGCAGGACCCGCACCTCCAGACCGGAAGCCAGGACCTCCTCCGCCAAGGGCTCCAGGTCCATGCCGCCCACCGGGGAGAGCACCACGTTGCAACGCACCTCGTGATGACGCAGCACGTTCACCGCGTAGTTCAGGTCATAGCCGTCGGCGATGATGAATTTCAGCTGGTCCTTCTCCTTCAGGGAGGACAGGTTCTCCAAGCGCATGCGGTGCTCCATGCCGGACATGGGGCACTTGATGTCCATGCTCACCAGCAGGGACGGGTGGTCCGGCAGGCCGGATATGTCCATGGAGCCGTTGGTCTCCAGTGTCACATGCCGCCCGGAGTCCAGCAGCATCTGGGTCAAGGGCACGGCATCGTCCTGCAGCAGGGGCTCCCCTCCGGTGAGGCAGATGTGTCGGGTGGGACCGATACGGGAGACTATCTCCTCCAAGGTCATCTCCTCCCCTCCCTCCCGGCTGTAGGCGGTGTCGCACCAAGAGCAGGAAAGGTTGCAGCCCACGGTGCGGATGAAGACCGTGGGTATGCCAATCATCACTCCCTCCCCTTGCAGGGAGCGGAATATCTCGCAGATCCTCATGGCCTCACCTCGTACGGGACCGGGTCTTCCGCCCCCGCCTCCTGGAATCCTTTCAGACGCAGCTGGCAGGAATCACAAAGGCCACAGGCCTTCTCCCCTCCGGCATAGCAGGACCAGGTGAGGTGCAGAGGCACCTGCAGACGGAGGGCTTGGCGCACTATCTCCGCCTTGCTCATGGCGATGATGGGCGTGGCTATGGATATGGGGCGGCCGCTGACACCGGCCTTGGTGCCTTGCCTCAAGACCTCCTCGAAGGCCCGGAAGAAGTCTGGACGGCAATCTGGATAACCGGAATAGTCCACGGAGTTGGCGCCGATGTATATGCGGTCGGCACCGATGGACTCGCAGAGGCCGGCGGCCACGCTGAGCATGATGAGGTTCCGGGCCGGGACGTAAGTGGATGGTATCTCGTCGGCCATCTCCTCGGTGGAACGGCCCTTCGGTATGTCCTGGTCCCAGCGGGTGAGGGAGGAGTCGAATATCCCCAGGTCGAGATGGGTGACCACATGCTCCACGCCGTAATGCGATGCCAACGCCCGCGCCGATTCCAGCTCCCGCCCGTGCCTCTGGCCGTAGATGAAGCTGAGCGCGGTCACGCTGTCCGAGGCCTCCAAAGCCATGGCCAGGACGGTGCTGGAATCCAGGCCGCCGGAGAGCAGGGCCACTGCTCTGCTCATTCCCGCAGCCTCCGCGAGGCCCAGGCAGTCTGACCCCTCTCCTCGTCCAATCCGATGGAGACCGTGTGCACCCCCGGAGGGAAATCCACGCTCTCCAGGAGACGGAGGAGCAGCATCTGGGACATGTCCTCGGCGGTGGTGTTCTCCAGGTCCATGAGGTAGACGTCCTCGGCCGGGAACACGTATCGCTTGCCTCGCGACAGGACTTGCACGGACAGCTCGTCCTGTACGAGCTCCAGCTCCCGGGAGCGGGAAGGCAGGAGGATGCGGTGGTCTAGCTCGTCCACCATGCCGCGCAGGGCCTTCTTCAGGACCATGAAGTCCATGACCATGCCGTTGGGGCCGATGTCCCCATCCACCGCCATGCGGATGATGTACGAATGACCGTGCAAACGGCCACACTTCTCATGACCGGGTATGAAATGGCACGACGAGAACCTGATCCCGGAGTGCGCTCCGTCCACTTCTATCCTCATTTTCCTACCTCCCTCACCAGACGCAAGGCCAATGCTATGGAGTCCTGGAAGTCTGATTTCACCCTGGAGGTGTCCACGAAGACCTTCTCCAGGTTCAAGACCGGCGCTCCTAATGCCTTGCAGCCACCCACGAAGTGCAGGGCGCGGAATATGATGTTCCCGCTCATGCCGTCCGGGGCGATGATCATGTTG
>JAQUUA010000044.1 GCA_028694055.1 Candidatus Methanomethylophilaceae archaeon
TGTACCATAGGTGCAGAGCTCTACTCCATCGGGGTTCCTCTCATCAATTAATTTTAAACTGGATCCTAATAGATTGCTGAGGAATTAAAAGAAAAGATCGGAAAGTGGTTTCTCTCACACCAGGAGGAGCACGATTATGAAGTAGCCCAGCACCAGCATCCCCAGGGATGCCATCCAGATGCCCTTGAAGAAGAGCTCCCTCTTCCTCTTGTCATCCATGATGCCCTGGAAGATCTCCGGTATGGACCGCATCACTGCGCCGCCTCGGCCTTGCGCTTGAGGTGCTTGAGACGGATGGTGTTCTCCCTCTCCATCTCCTCCAGACGGAACTCGATGAAGGCCTCTGCCTCCTGGAGCTCCGGTATGACCTTGAACTCCGGGGCGTTGACGCGGCGTTTGGTCTTCTCGATCTCGTCCAGCAGCCGCTTCATGGTGGTCTCCACCTCCGCCGCCAGGACCATGGTCTCCAGCAGCTTCTCGAAGGCCTTGGCGGCCTCCTCGATGTAGGCGGAGGTGCTGATGACACCGTAGCCCCGGTCCAGGATGGGCGTGCAGCCGCACTCCGCATCCACCTTGGGCACGGTCATCCCCATGATGCTCTTGCAGCTCAGGCAGACCTGCGGGTCACCCTTGAGGGCGTAGGCGGCGCTCTTCACCGCTATCGCTCCCTCCACCGCCGATGCGATGTGTATCTTCTCCATGGCGTTCAGGTAGTCCGCGACCACGCGGTCGCGCATCTCCTTGGCCTTCTCCATGATCTCGAAGAACTCGATGATGAGGCCGTCCCTCTTCATCTTCATGATCTTGTATCCGCTCTGGGACAGCTTGATCTTCTTCTTGGTCTCCAGGAGTACGGAGCGGGTGGGGGTGATCTCTTGCGTGGACATCCGTCTACCTCTTCTTCAGGTACTTCTCGATGTACTTCCGGTCGATCCTGGTCAGCTGGTCCTCCGGCAGGGTGGACAGCAGGTCCCAGGAGAGGTCCAGGGACTCCATGATGCTACGGTCCTCGTCCGGGGACTGACGCACGAAGCGGTCCTCGAAGATGTCGGCGAAGTCCAGGAACTTGCGGTCCCTCTCGGACAGCGACTCCTTGCCCACGATGGCCACCAGGCCACGGAGGTCCTTGCCCTCCGCATAGGCGGCGTAGAGCTGGTCGGAGACGGCCTTGTGGTCGTCACGGGTCTTCCCGTCACCGATACCGCTGTTCATCAGACGGCTCAGGGAGGAGGACACGTTCACCGGCGGGTAGATACCGGCACGGTGGATGTCACGGCTCATGACGATCTGACCCTCGGTGATGTAACCGGAGAGGTCCGGGATGGGGTGGGTGATGTCGTCACCGGGCATGGACAGGATGGGGATCTGCGTGATGGAGCCCTTCTTGCCCTTGACCCTGCCGGCGCGCTCGTACAGCTCCGCCAGGTCGGTGTACATGTAACCGGGGTAACCACGGCGTCCAGGCACTTCCTCGCGGGCGGCACCGATCTGTCTCAGGGCCTCGCAGTAGTTGGTGATGTCGGTCATGATGACCAGCACCTGCATGTCCAGCTCGAAGGCCATGTACTCCGCCGTGGTCAAGGCCAGACGGGGGGTGACGATACGCTCGATGGCCGGGTCGTCGGCCAGGTTCAGGAAGACCACCGCTTTCTTCAAAGCGCCGGTGCGCTCGAACTCCTTCATGAAGTTCTGCGCCTCCTCGTTGGTGATTCCCATGGCGGCGAAGACCACGGCGAACTCCTCGTCGTCGCCCAGCACCTTGGCCTGTCTGGCGATCTGCATGGCCATGTCGTTGTGGGGCAGACCGCTGCCGGAGAATATGGGCAGCTTCTGGCCACGCACCAGGGTGTTCATGGCATCGATGGTGGAGACACCGGTCTGAATGAAATCAGCGGGGTTGTCACGGGCCCAGGGGTTGATGGCCGCTCCCACGATGTCCAGCCTCTTCTCCGGGGTGATGGCCGGTCCGCCGTCCAGCGGGTCTCCGGCTCCGGAGAGGATACGTCCCAGCATGTCGCGGGACACCGGCATCTTCATGGTCTCGCCCAGGAAGCGGACGCTGGAATCCTTGTCGATTCCGGCGGTGCCTTCGAAGATCTGCACCACAACCAGGTCGTCCGAGGTGTCGAGGACTTGGCCGCGCTTGATGCTGCCGTCCGGCAGCTTCACGGTGGCCAGTTCCTGGTTGGCGATGGGCTCGGTCTTCTCCACGAAGACCAAGGGTCCGGCGATCTCCCGGATGGTCTTGTATTCTTTGGATATTGCCGTCATTTTCAGGCCCCCAGGGCGCTGAACTGGGCGTCCATGTCCTTGGACACGGCGGCCAGCTCCTCATCCACGTTCTCCTCGTACTTGGCCTTGTTGAAGCGCAGACGGGCCGGCACGCCGGCGATGGCACTGACTTGCGCTCCTGCGGCCAGGGCCTTCTGGGCCAGGTCGGAGTACTTGCGGATCAATTTCAGCATGGTGTACTGCCTCTCCATGGGACAGTAGGTGTCCACAGGGTGGAAGGCGTTCTGCTGCAGGAAGATCTCACGGAGCATCCTGGAGACCTCCAGGGTGATCTTCTGCTCATCCGGCAGGGCATCGGAACCGACCAGCTGCACGATCTCCTGCAGCTCGGACTCCTTCTGCAGGGTCTGCATGGCCCACTCCCTCAGCTCCGGGAAGTCCGGCGCCACGTTGTCCACGTACCACTGCCTCATCTGCTTGTCGTACAGGGTGTACGAGGTGAGCCAGTTGATGGTGGGGAAGTGCCTTCTCTCCCTCAGCTTGGTGTCCAGGGCCCAGAACACCCGCACGATGCGCAGGGTGTTCTGCGTGACCGGTTCGGACAGGTCGCCGCCGGGCGGGGAAACCGCCCCGATGACGGAGATGGATCCTTCCTCGCCGCACAGGGTGCGGCAACGGGAGGCCCTCTCGTAGAACTCGGACAATCTTCCCGCCAGGTAGGCGGGGTAACCCTCTTCGCCGGGCATCTCTTCCAGACGGGAGGAGATCTCTCTCATGGCCTCTGCCCACCGGGAGGTGGAATCGGCCATCAGGGACACGTTGTATCCCATGTCACGGTAGTACTCGGCGATGGTCATGCCGGTGTAGACGGAAGCCTCACGGGCAGCCACGGGCATGTTGGAGGTGTTGGCGATGAGGACGGTACGGTTCATGAGGGGGTTGCCGCTCTTGGGGTCCTCCAGGTGGGGGAACTCCGATAGAACCTCGGTCATCTCATTGCCACGCTCGCCGCAGCCGATGTAGACCACGATCTCAGCGTTGGACCATTTGGCCAGCTGCTGCTGCGTGACCGTCTTGCCGGTACCGAACCCGCCAGGGATGGCTGCGGTTCCGCCCTTGGCGATGGGGAACACGGAGTCCAGCACACGCTGGCCGGTGATCAGAGGGATGTCGGGCAGGAACTTCTGCTGCACCGGGCGGGGGTTACGGACGGGCCACTTCTGCATCATGGTGACCTTCTCGCCACCGATGACCGCCACCGTCTCCTCGACGGTGAAGCTGCCCTTCTTGATCTCCTCCACCTTGCCGGATATGCCGATGGGCACCATGATCTTGGTGGGCATGGTGCCCTCCATCACGGTACCGATGGCCTGACCGGAGCTGACGGTGTCGCCCTTCTTCACAATGGGCTCGAAGTCCCATTTCTTGGCCCGGTCCAGACCGGGGGCGGTCACACCACGGAGGATGTAATCACCCATCTTGTCTCTCAG
Source organism: Candidatus Methanomethylophilaceae archaeon (assembly GCA_028694055.1). GTDB lineage: Archaea > Thermoplasmatota > Thermoplasmata > Methanomassiliicoccales > Methanomethylophilaceae > JAQUUA01. The sequence continues at coordinate 3,723 of JAQUUA010000044.1, forward strand.
CACCGGCAGGGGCCTCTGGATTCCGTCATAAACGGAGCTCAACAGACCCGGTCCCAGTTCCACAACCAGGGGCTTGCCGGTGTTCTCCACCGGCTCACCCGGGGTCAACCCGGAAGTATTCTCGTAAACCTGGATGATGCTTTTGTCACCAACGATCTTGATGACCTCACCCATCAGCTTCTCTTTACCGACCTGTACCACATCGTACATTCGGGGGGATATGCCGATGGCCGTCACCACCGGTCCGGCGACCCTGTAGATCACACCTACATTGCTCATCTAATCATCCTCTGTCTTGTATAAATCGACGCCTATGGCTCTTTTCACCTTCTCACGAAGGTCGCTCTCATCCCTTCCGATGGGGACGACTACGGGCTGAATGCTGTCCATGACCTTCTGCCGCACATGGGGCTTCAGGAACTTTAGGTCGGAGGAGTCGGCGGCCAATACACCGATGGACTCATCCTCCATGGCCTTCAGGATGGTGGGCTCATAGTTCTCCTCGGTGGTGGTGAAGACTCTCCTCACTCCCGCCAGACGGAACCCGAGCACGAAATCCTCGTTACCGATAACTGCTATGTCCATTCAAATCACCAGAAGTTCCTTGATGGTGTTGTTGTCCAATCCGCTCACTTTGCCCCGAGCGATCACGCGGATGTTGTCCACCTCGACCTGTTTGTTGATCATATAGTCCAGTATAGGAACTATGGACAACGGGTACAGGTGCGAGAAGGTCCTGGCCTTGCGAATCTTGTACTTCTCCAAGGAAGACACCAGGGAACGCAGGCTGCCGGAATCGGCCTTCAAGACTTCCGCGATGTCCTCGTAGAAGTCCAGCCTCTTCAGGTCGCTGGACATGGCCTCGAGGCTGTCGGCGTTGGCCAATTGACTGGCCAGCCGGTTGTCCAACTGCTTCCCGCCCTCGATTATGAAGGGCATGATGGCGTCTCCGGGAACGTTCTCCATCTTCAACTTCAGGATGGTCTCCACATTGATGATGTCGATCTCCATCTTGATGAAGTCCTTGAAGAGTCGGGTGGGCTTGGAAGAAGGGTCTATGCTGTCCAGGAGTCTCTGATAGTATGTCTTGTCCAGGAAGTCCTCTAGGGCTGTCAGTCTTCCGTCCGACTTGAAGGACTCCACGATCGATGCCGGGAACGTCACGCCTTCTGCCTTGGAGAAGGCATCGAGTATATCGCCCACAGTGTCCAAGGACACCAACATGTTCCTGAACTCCGCGCTCTCCTTCCCTGCTGGCACCAGGTCCTCCTTGATGCTCTCCACATCCGCTCCAAAGGTCTTGGCACGGAGGATCACCTTGAGGTTCCAGTAGTCCCAGCGGGTGAGGTTGGCGGCTATCATGTCCCGTAGCTGGCCGGTGCTCATCTCCAGTATGCTCCGGAAAGAGCGGGCCATGTTGCGGTATGTAGCGTGCTCGATGAGGTCCACGCCCTCGATGCGCCCTGCCAGCTCGGCCATCTCCTTCTGGTAGACGGTCTCGCCCAGCATACGGCTGATCTCCGGCAGGTCCATCAACAACATCTTCGTGTACACATCATCGCCAAGTCGCAGTGACTTGCGGGCCTTGACCCTGGCCACGGTGTACGCATAGTTGCCCTTTTTTTGCCCAAACATTTCTTCACCCGAAGAGAATATCAGAGAGGCTCTTCAGCTCTTTGTCCCAAGCGGACTGGAGGATGGTGCTGAACTGCATATCCACCCGCACGCTGCCGTCCTGGCTCTCCAGGACCAAACCGCCGGTGATGTCCTCGTCCTCCACGATGGAGTGCGCCTTGACATCCTTCAACCGGGCCTTCTCACCCACTGGGCAGTAGATCTTGGGCTCATCCAAGAGCCCCTTGGTGGCTTCCACCATCATCGCGTAGTACTGCTTCTTGGTGGCAGGCTTGGAGTCCTCCAGGGCTGCCAACGATTCCTGGAAGGCGCGATTGAGGATCTCCTTCTGCTTGGCGAGCACGATCTTCTTGCTCTCCAGCTCGGCGGAGGACAGCTCCTGACGGCGCAGGTGCCCGATAGCTTCTTCGAGCTTCTTCCCCTCTCTCTTTCTCATTTCGGAAATCGTCGCCTCTGCCTCGGCCATGACGGCAGCGGCCTCCTTTTGGGCGGCCTGCATCTGCTCTGCCGCCTGGGCCTTGGCGGATTCGATGATGTCCTTCCTTACGTTGTCTAGTGCCATGAAACGGCTCCTTCTCTGCCTTTTTTCCCCATCTACATGACGAAGATCAGCAGGATCGCAATAACCAGTCCGAAGATGACGATGGTCTCGGGCAGAACGGTCAGGATAAGTCCCTTACCGAACAGGCTCACGTCCTCAGTCATAGCTCCGACAGCAGCGGCTCCGATGTCTTTCTCGGCGATGGCGGATGCCAAACCGGTCAGTCCCACAGCGAGTCCCGCGGCGATTGCAATCAGTCCTACTCCAATGTCTACCATTTCTTTACACCTCTGTTTCTATAGCTCTCGTAAGTTGACGTTTAGCGCGAAGCGGCTGGTATGGGTCCCCGCCGCCCACAAAGAACTTGGTCATGAACTCCACGTACTGCAGACGTAGGCCGTGCAGGCCGCAGGAGATCAGGGCCAAGACCCAAACCAATAGATGACCGACCAGGAATATCAGGAATCCGAAGACCAGCCCCAACACTCCGCCCAAACCGCCGGCGATCATGATTATGGATATGTAGTTGAAGGCCAGGGCCATGCCCGCTTTGGACATCGCGATGGCCGCCAAACGCGTATAGGAAAGGATGTTTCCCACCACCCCTGGAATCTCCAGGATGGCGTTTATTCCCTCCACGGTGTACACCATGGCCAATCCGGCCAACATCAGCACCGCTCCCACCACCAGCACGTACAGTAGCATGCCTTCTGGGGACACGCCGCTGAACATTATGGTGGTGACCGCCCAAGCCAGACCGGAGAGGCCAATCAAGACCATGATCCAGGAGATCTTCTCAACGAGGGCGTGCTTGAAACCGTGTTGGGTGTTCATGTTGAACACTCCCACGATATAGCCGATGAATAGATGGAATATACCGATGTAAACACTCAGCTTGAGCATGAGCGTCACATCATCCAGCTTGCTGATTCCCATGGTCATGTTGTCCACCCAGGCCGGGAAGGTCATGCCTAGCATGGCCTGCCAGTCGGGGATCATGGCGTGATGGTGGTCGATGAAGTGCATCCCAAACATCTCGCCGTACATGAACACGCCGAAAATGGCGCCCCATATACCACCGAAGAACATCAGGGAGGAGACCGCTTTGGCCTCCTCGGAACCCCAGTTCTTCATACCATAGTATCCTGCAGCGATGAAAACGATTGCGTAACCAAGGTCCCCCAGCATTATACCGAAGAACATGGGAAGGAAAATCCCGATCAGGAAGGACGGGTCGCTCTCCTGATAGCGGGGAGTGGACATCAGTGATGTCAAGTACTCGAATTGTTTGCCGTAGCGGCCATTGCTGCTCTTGGAGGGCACTTTGTGGAAACGCTTCTCAACGTGCTCCTCGTCATGCAGCTTGCGGCTGCGGGTCTCGGCCACGTCTATGGACACATGCCCCTGCAGGGCCTGCTCCAGCATGGCCACGGACATCTCCAGGTCCACTGTGGGAACCCAGGCATCCATGAGGAAACTGTATTCGCTGGTGGCGATGCGCAGAGGGGTCTCCGCTTTCTCCACCTCGATGGCCAGCTCCTCTTCTGTGGAGGCCACGAAAGACATGTGCCTCTCTTTGAGGACTTCCAATTTGGTGTCGGCATCCGCCAGCTCGGCTTTCAGGGCCTCCGCCTTGGATGCTCTGGACACGATCATGTCCTGCGGCGACCCTTCCCCCTCAGGGACGGGGGTCTCCACGAAACCGGCTTTGGACAGTGCCCGCTGCGCCGCATCCTCGTCCGACTTGCGGACGAACAGGGCTATGAACTTGCCATCGTCGGAGAGGAAGAACTCCTTCTCCTCGATCTCCCTCAGAAGCTCGGCGGGGTCGTGGCGCACCCGTCCCACGAAGGGGCGGAGGCTCTCATACCCGCGGTACATGTCCAAGGTCAGGGGCAGCTGCGCCAGGGGCTCCAGGTCCTTGGCCGTGCTCTCCAAATCAGCGATCTCCTGAACGATCTTATTCCGATGGTCCAGAACAGCGAAGAGTTCCTCATCCAGCTGTTCCACGCTGCCGCTCTCTATCAGGTGGCGCACCTCTTTGGCGGAGATGGGCGATCTGTTGGAGACGTCCTTTATGGAAAGCTCGTTGAGCATGGCCCTGATCTTCAGGAGCCGCTCCGAGGCCTTGCTGCCGTTGGGCAGCGGGGCACCGATGGAGAAACCTTCGTCGTCGGCGGAATAGTCGATCAGATGGGCCCGCTCCAGCCGGTAGACGGCTTCAATGGTCTCAGGGAGACGGTTGCGGGAGCCCGCGATCACAATCCTGCTCATCGACTCAGGAAGTAGCATCTATGGTCCTCTCGAACTCTTTTTTAAGGAAATCTTTGACCTTCTCAATTCTCGCCTCGGCCGCCTTGTCCAGCTGCCCGGCCTTGTCCCTGCCCAGGGAGAGCAGTTTGTCGCGTTCCGCCTCCAGGGCCTTCATCTCTTTGGCAACGGCCGCCTCGAATTCCTTGCGGAACTGCGCTTCGGCCTCCTGGATCTTATTCACGGAATCACGACGGGCCGTGGCCACGGCGTTCTTGCTATCGGACATGGCCTTGTCGATGATGGCTTTAGCCTCCATCTCGGCCTCTTTTATCATAATAAGTGTGTCAGTTCGGCTCAAAATACTCTCCCCGACTACTTTTTTGAGCGGTGATAGCCATCTTCCTACTTAAGCGTACTTGTAATTTTATATCGAATTTTAACGATGGTGAAATGAATAAAATTATAAGAGGGCCAGATGTCCGGGCCATTGACGGCCTTCAGCTAATTTTTAATCCTGGGGACGGAAGTGCCTCACCTTCACCGCGGTCTCTTCGAACAGCCTTTTGGAGAGCTCGTCTACATAATCATCACGGTAGACTAGCTCCGATATCCCGGCGTTGATGAGGATCTTAGCGCACATGGAGCAGGGGAAGGTGGTGCTGTAGATGGTGGAGTCCTTGATGCTCACACCGAAATATGCGGCCTGAACGACGGCATTCTGCTCTGCGTGGACGCCACGGCAGAGCTCGTGCCGGGTGCCAGAGGGCACGCTGAGCTCGTCCCGGACACAGCCCATCTCTGCGCAGTGCTTGCTTCCCCGAGGGGAGCCGTTGTATCCTGTGGTGAGCACGCGCTTCTCTTTCACTATGACCGCGCCCACGGCGCGGCGGATGCACGTGGACCGGGTGGAGACCAGCTCCGCCATGCGCATGAAGTAGGTGTCGTTGTCCGGACGCTCCATGGGCAGGAGGTAGTCGGTTAGGGGTATATCCATTTTATGAGTTCCCGGTAATCGATGGATGCCGTTCCATTATACGGCAGATGAATCAATTAATATGCCGCTCGGCCTTCTACCACCATATGGCGGCGAAGGAGTCATGGTGGGGTGGCGCCCAAGACGTGTTGATCGGAATCCTGGCCGCCGTGATAATCCTGATCCTGGTGCTGGGAGG
>JAQUUA010000045.1 GCA_028694055.1 Candidatus Methanomethylophilaceae archaeon
TCCAGGATAGGCTCTCCGGTGGAGGAGTTCAGCATCGGGGTCATCTCCAACCCCCAGCCGCTCCAATCAATACCTATGGGAGATCCAGGAGCGGTGATGATGTTCAGCATCACCAAGGACACCATGCTCACAGGGCTGTATATGGAGTTCCGCCAATCGGACGGGTCCCGGAGATGGGGATTCAAGAACGGATCCTGGAAAATGGACCTCTCCAACTCCAGGACCTGCAGGAACTGGTACTTGTTGAAGTTCGTGCCAGTAAACTCATCCGGGATGAATTCCACCAGTACGGATGCGGCATGCAGGTCCTCGAATTGCGATGAGGACTGTTCCAGGGAACGGACCACGTCATTGTCTGGTTTGAACTGCGACACGTTGAAGGTCTGGGTGACCCCCATGGTCGCTATGCAGGCACTGGCGGCCAGACTGATGACCAGGACCACCGCGATGCACCACCACGGCCTTTTGGCCGTGAGCCCCGCCCAAGCGTCCAGCATCCTTGCCACCATGCCCTGTGCTTCTGAATCCAAGATTAAATATCTTTTCCACCATAACCACGTCATGCGGGATTCTGGGATACTGTTCCAAGAGAGGCAGAGGCTGAAAAGCCCATGGATGAAGGCCGTGCTCATCGGCTTGGCCGCCATCGGCGTCTACATCTTCATAGCCCAGATACTCCTGGGAATGGAGGTGGGAGACAATCCCGCTCCCGACTTCGTGGTGATTCTGCTGACGGTGCCGTTGTGCATCGGATTACCATTGTTCTTCATACAGTTCACAATGACCACGGAGGTGCACAGCGCCGGGATCCGGGTGCGGATGTTGAAGAGCTTTGAGTATTCCAACGTGGACATCCGTTCCTTCCATGCCGAGCGCTTCAGCTGGTTGAAGGACTACATGGGCATCGGGTACCGCATCGGACCCAAGGGGGCCGGTTTCACAATGGGCGGGGACACCGGGGTGAAGCTGCATCTCAACAACGGCCGCACGATCATGATAGAGTCCGACCGTTACGAGGAGTTCCTGCAAGCCCTGGAGCTGACCACCGGCAAGGACCGGTCACCGGCGAAGGGTTTCGAGGACGGCATGGATGTCATCCCTAAGGCCAAGGACCGGCGCTGAGCTCCATCGTGGCTCCTGACACCTAAGCTTTTTATCCTGGATCAACCTCGTTCCCAGCATGCCTCTGCGCAGCGAAGGAGACCGGGTCCTGCAGCCCAAGATGCAGAAGAACGCCATGGGGTCAGAAGAGATACTTTCCTTCCTGGAGAACAACCAATGCGGTGTCCTGAGCACCACCGGGGATGACGGCTACCCTTACGGGACGCCCATGGACTTCGTGTTCCTGGATGACCGGGTCTATTTCCACGGGAGAGGGGTGGGGGAGAAGCTCTCCAACCTGCAACGGGACCCTCGTTGCTGCCTCACCGTGCACCGATGCCACGGCCATGAGGTCTTCCCGGATGGAAAACGGATCACCACCGTATACGATTCCGTGGTGCTGCGAGGGGAGGCCTCGGTGATAGAGGATCGGGAGTGCAAAGAGAAGGCCCTTCTGGCCCTATGCCGGAAAGTGGTCCCGTCCTATGCCTCGGTGGACGATAAGGCCATGGAGATGACCGCCGTCATCGAGATGCGGGTCGTTCACGCCAGCGGCAAGAGGCATCGCCCCGGCCCCGAGAGCCGGGTTATTCCATGTGTGTGCCGAGAATCAGAATGATATGGTGGGGCTGCCCGGATTTGAACCGGAGTCAGTGGCTCCCAAAGCCACAAGGATACCAAGCTACCCCACAGCCCCGAACGGAATAGCCATAGTGGCGTTGTTCTTAATATTATCGTTCCCTACTTCTTGGACGCCAGGATCTCCTGCACCGCTTGACGGATGGACTGTTGGCTGTTCAGGCAGGGAGCCCATCCACGGGAGCGTATGAGCTCGGTGCTCAGCAGCATCTTTCGCACGTCCCCCACCCAACCGCCACCGCCTTTCACGCCACCGGTCCAGCGGTAGTCGACGTCGTTCAAACCCATCTCCTGCACCACGATGTCGGCGATGTCCTTGACGAACGTCCAATCCTCGGTTCCGATGTTGTAGGCCGTCACACCTTCCTGCACTGCCGATGAGCCTTTCAGGATGGCCCGGATGCAGTCCTGCACATGGATGTAGGATTTGCATGTGCCGGGTTCGGCACCCAGGACCTCCAGCTCTCGAGGGTTGTCCCGCAGTTTGCGGATGAAATCATGAAGCACGTTGTGGGTGCTGCGGTCACCGACCACATTGGCGAAACGGAATATGATGCCGGCCATCTCGAACTGGTGGCAGTAGGCATGGATCATGGCCTCACAGGCCGCCTTGGATGCCCCATATATGGAGATCGGGCTCAGAGGCTCCGTCTCCCGGGTGGGAATGGACTCCGTCTCCCCATACACGGCGGAAGTGGATGAGAAAACCACTTTCTTCACACCCGTGCCCCGGCAGGCCTCCAGCAGCTGATAGGTGGCCACGATGTTCTGGTCGAAGTGGGAGCGGGTGTCATGCGCCCCGGACCGCACGTCCGGGTTGGCGGCCAGATGGTAGACCTCCTCCACGCCCGAAAGGAACGGGGAGAGGTCGTCGCTGACCATGTCCGCCTTCTCCATCCGGAAGGACGGGTTCTGCATGGCGGACTCCAGGTGGTCCATGATCCCGGCGGACAGGTTGTCCAATCCCAGTACCTGGCAGCCTTCCTCCAACAAAGCGTCCACCAGATGGCTTCCTATGAAACCGGCCGCTCCCGTGACCATAACCTTCTTCGTGCATTCTGGACTCTCGGTCATATCATCCCTCCATGGATTCCCGTAAGGCCTCGGCCAAGGCCTGCACCGCCCGTCCCCGATGGGACATGGCGTTCTTCTCCTCCGTGCCCATCTGGGCGAAGGACCGCTCCCCGTCGGGGGAGAATATGGGGTCGAAGCCGAAGCCTCCCTCCCCTTGCTCCTTTGTGAGTATGACGCCTTGGCAGCTGCCGCGGACCACTATGTCCGGCATCCCATCCCGGCTGCATCCGATACAACATTGGAACTCCGCCCGGCGTTGCTCCTGCCCGTCCAAGAGACGTAGCAGGCCATTGTTGCCCAGGGTCTTCAAAGCATAAGCGGAGTAAACGCCCGGGAATCCTTTCAAGGACTCCACGAAGAGACCGGAATCGTCGATGATGAAATCCTGCAGGCCTTGGGAGCGCAACTCCTCCAAACCATGCCGGACGACCTCATTCAGGTCATCCACCTGGGGCTCCATGTACGGGAAGCGACGGTGCTCCATCTCAATCCCCAGTACGGAGAGTGCAGCGCGGTACTCCTCCACCTTCCCCGGATTGGAAGTGATGACCGCCAGCCTCATGTGTAACGCCCCCGGTTCCGTATCTCCTCCGCCCTCTCCAACACCATTCGTCCCTGGTCCTGATGCTCAAGGTATCCCCGCAGGAATGATTCGTATGATGGGGCCAAGGAGGAATGAGCGGACAGGAAGGCCCGATGGAAGAGCTGGATGTCCACGCCTAGGGCCTCCAGCTCAGCCATGGACTCCCCCATGGAGATATCCAGGAAACAGAGCTGGCCATCCGGCATGAGTATCATGTTGGAAGTGGTGAGGTCCCCATGGGCGATGCGATTAGAATGCAGACGCCCCAGATCGGCCCCGATGCGATAACAGACGGCATCCGCCTCCTCCGGCCGTTCCTCCAAGAGCTCTCGCACCTTGTCACCATCGATGAACTCCATCACCAGTGTGGATTCCTTCAAGTCCACATCGTAGACCATGGGCGTCCGCACGCCGGCACGTCTGGCTTCCCTCAACAACCGAGCCTCCTTGCGGGTGCGGGCGCTGCGCAGGCGCTGGTCCAGCACAGGATGGCGGTAGGCCTTGGCCGCCCTCTTCTTGACGATGGCCTTCCGGCCCAGGAAATCAGACTGGAATATGGATGCCTCCGCACCGACGCTCAGGGGCTGCATGCCCTCGGATTCCCATGGTCCCATATTATGCTTTTCACCACCATGGGAATCTATTTCTACTACCAAGATGCCTTTATTCTTGGTGATTTATTGAAATATACTATCACAGGCGACAACCTGCAATTCGTCAATGTCCAGTTCGAACCCGGAGAGGACATTTACTCCGAGACCGGGGCCATGGTGTACATGACTGGAAACGTGAGCATGAAGACCAGCACCAAGGGTGGGGCCCTGAAGGGTCTGAAGCGGATGATCACCGGGGAATCCTTCTTCCTCACATCATTCGAGGCCCAGGGAGGGCGCGGCATCGTCGGTTTCGGCGGCAAGACCCCCGGTAAGATCCTTGATTTGAACACGGATGAGGGCACCTGGCTGGTGCAGAGGAGCGCTTTCCTGGCGGCCGAAGGCGGCGTCACCCAGGAAATGGCATTCCAGAAGAAGATGGGTTCTATTTTCTTCGGCGGCGAGGGGCTGGTCCTGCAGAAGATAAGCGGTAAGGGCATGGCTTTCATCCATGCCTCCGGTGACTTCAACATCGTGGACCTCAAGCCCGGCCAAGTGTACAAGGTATCCACCAGCAAGGTGGTCGGTTGGCAGGATGGAGTGAAGTTCGACATCACCACCATCGGAGGCGTGAAGAACGCCCTGTTCGGTGGCGAAGGCCTGTTCGTAACCACCCTCACCGGACCAGGCAAGATAATCATCCAGTCCATGTCCCTGGCGGACCTGGCCGCGGCCCTGTACCCCTACATGCCGCAACCCAGCCGGTGAACGGGTAACGAGGAGGAAACACAATGGCCACCAGATCATATGACGAACGGACCGGCGAGGCCAAAGGTGCCCCCAAGGGACGTCTGCGGACCCTTGTGGAGAGCACGGCTTTCCTGGTGATATGCATAGTGGTGGCCGCAGCCGCCCTCATCGTCCTGCTCCTCTTCCCGGACCTCTTGGCCGGATTGGCCATGATCATAGTCATAGCCATAGCGGTGGTGGCGGTAATCGCCGTCATCGCCTCCGTGGTCATGACCATAGTGGCCGTCCCCCTTTACCTGGCCAAGGGGGAGTACCGGGACGACATGGACTACGACATCTCCGACGTCAAGGAGAAGAACGAGTCCGAGAAGGACTGAGCGACAAGTGGCCCGCCACACCTTTATCAACCCCTTTCCCCTTTTTGTGTCGTGGAACGAATCGCCCTGGAGTGCCCCAGCATAGACAACCTGCTGGGGGGCGGCATCGAGAAGGGTAGCGTCACCCTCCTGTACGGCGAGGCTGGAGCGGGCAAGACCAACCTCTGCCTGCAGCTGGCCTTGAACCAGGCCAAGGCCGGAGGCAAGGTCATCTACGTGGACACCGAGGGCCTTTCCCCGGAAAGAGTGGACCAGATCCTTGGAGTGGCGGACCCAGAGGCTTTGAAGAACCTCCTGGTTTTCACGGTGCACGATTTCAACGAGCAGATGCAGCGCATCGATGCCGCTGTACGCTTGGCGGAGTCCAACGACTCCGTGCGTCTGATCATCATAGACTCCATGACCATGTACTACCGTCTGCGCATGCGGGATGACGAGTCCTCGGTGCGGGACTCCCTCACGAAGCAGACGGAGATGCTCCTAACCTTGGCCAGGAAAAAGAATGTCCCGGTGGTGTTCACATCCCAGGTGTACACCAAGATCAAGACCGGGTCCTATGAGGCCCTAGGAGGGCACGTCATACATCACAACGCCAAGACCATCATCCGATTGGACAAGGTCCAGAGCGGCCTGAGGAGGGCGGTGATCATGAAACATCGCAGCCTCCCGGAAGGGCGCTCCGCCCTCTTCCGCATCGTCCAGGGCGGCGTGGTCTGCGACTAGAGCTCCCGGCTGATGGCGTAGTCCGCCAGGGCCAGGAGGAAATCCTTCTCCGCACTGTCGGGAACGGACTGCAGCTTGGCCTTGGAATCCAGGACATAGTCGATGGCGGCCTTCTTGGCCCGTTCTATGGAACCGAACTCCTCCAATCGGGCGATGGCCTCCTTCACGGCGACGTCGCTGGCATCCGGGTTGCCCAGAGCGGCCAGCAATGCTTCCCTGCCCTCTCCATCCGGCATATGCTCCAAGGCGTCGATGGCGATTAGGGTCTTCTTGCCGTTGCGGATGTCGCTCCCCACCGGCTTCCCCAGCTTGGACTGGTCGCCCTTCAGGCCCAGGACGTCATCCCAGATCTGGAAGGCGATCCCCAACTGCCGTCCGTAGTCGTAGAGACGGTCCACTGTGGCTGGGTCCGCACCGCCGATGATGGCCCCCCCGGCTGCGGCAGCGCCGAACAGGACGCCGGTCTTCTTCTCCACCGTCTCGATGTAGGTGGCGACGTCTATGCTGTCCTTGTCCTCATTGTTCATGTCCATCTGCTGGCCCTCGGCCACCAGCCAAACCGTGCGGGCCGTGAGGCGCAGCAGACGACGGACGTCGGCATCGGGGACCTCCAGGTCGGCTATGATCTCGAAGGCCCGGGCGAAGAGGGCGTCACCGGATATGATGGCCGTGGGCATCCCCCACACCTTGTGCACGGACGGCAGCCCGCGACGGGTATCGTCATTGTCCATGACGTCATCGTGCACCAGGGTGAAGTTGTGGATGATCTCCAAAGCGGCCCCGAAGGGAACGGCCAGATGACCTTTTCCTCCCACGGCCTGGGCCATGGTCACCGCCAATACCGGGCGCATCCTCTTGCCTCCGGCCTGGGGGTAATGGCGGCAGGACTCCATCATGTTCTCTGGCTGGCCCTCCTGCAGGTAGGAGAGTATGGGGGCGTCCAATTCACGGGCTTTCTTGGTCAGCACTTCGATGACGTTCATGTCTATTCCCTCTGTATCCAGTCACGGGTGGGGCCCGTGACGATATGATCGCGATCCGGAAGTTGTTTCAGCTGGCGGCAACCGGTGAGCATCATGGCCACCCTTAGCTCCTCCGCCATCTCCTGCAGCTTGGCCTCCACGGCATCAGCGGATACCATGGCCTCCTTCAGGACGGAGTTGGCGGTGCCGGCCAAGTCCGCTCCCAGCACCAGGGCCTTGGCGGCCTGCAGGCCGTCCTCGATGCCTCCGGAGGCCACCAGCGGCAGCCCCACCCGGGCCATGCACAGTGACGCGGGAGCGGGGATGCCCCAATCGAAGAAGGTCTCCCCGATGCGCTCCCGGATGCGGTCCTGGGCCTTGCGGGCGCGGTGCATCTCCACGGCCGAGAAGCTGGTCCCGCCCATGCCGGAGACATCCAGGGCTCGGACGCCGATGCCTTTCAGCCTCTGCGCCGTGGCCTTGGATATCCCGGCGCCGGTCTCCTTCACCATGATGGGATGGGAACGGGCGATGTCCCGGATGCGTTCGAAGCAACCCACAGAGCGCTTGTCACCCTCGGGCTGCACCACCTCCTGCAGGTAGTTGAGATGAATGGCCAGGACATGGGCGCCGATCATCTCCCGAGCCTGGGCCAATTCCTCATCCGTGAAGGGTTCCTTGCCGGGCTGGGAGATGAGCTGGGGAGCCCCCAGGTTCGCCACTTTCAAAGGCACTTCGAAATCGTTTATCACGGTGTAGCTATCGACGTCTATGTCGTGCAATGCCGCCCTCTGGCTGCCCACGCCCATGCCCACGCCCATGCGGGAGCAGGCCTCGGCGATGTTGGCGTTGATCCTCTTGGCGCCGGGGAACCCGCCGGTAATGGCGGTGACCATGAACGGTAGCTCCAGACGGCGCCCCAAAAATACCGTGGAGGTGTCGATGTCATCGTAATCCACCTCTGGCAAGGCCTCATGCACCAGCTTGATGTCGTTCCAGTAATTGTGATCGGGAGCGATCCTCTCCTTGACGCAGATGTCGATGTGGTCAGCCTTCCTTTCCCTCATTTCAATCCTTCCTTGCAACAGTGCAGGTGACATCCTCACCTTGTAAAAGCGACAACAGGCGTCCTTCCGCCAAACCGTTCACCAACACACAGTCCCGCTGGCCTCGGCACAGCCGCAGCATGGACTCCATCTTGCCATGCACACCGCCGGTGACGTCCTTGACGTTGATCTCGCATGATATACGGTCCAAGGACTCCCGGTCCACGCGGTCTATGAGCTGGGCGTGGCAGTCCTTCTTGGGGTCACGGTCGAAGAGGCCGTCGATATCGGAGACGAAGACCACCCTATCCGGATGGAAGGCATCGGCCAGGACCTCCATGAGCTGGTCGCCGGAGCAGATGCCGAAACCTTTCCTCTCGTCGAGCACCACGTCACCGAAGCTCACTGGTACAATCCCCAGCTCCATATAACGACGCATGACCTCCAGATCCGGAGAGCGCAATTGACCGTCCGACATCATGAAGCAGGCCCCGGGCGGTATGGACACTGCCGGTATGCCGGCCTCTATGAGCGCGGACACCACCATGGAGTTCAGCTCCCGCACGTCCAAGGAGACCTTGGCGATCGCTTCGGGGCTGCCGCCGGCCTCCTGGCCTTCCGCCAAGCGATGGTCGTGAGCAAGGACATGTCCGAAGGAGCCGGCACCGTGGACTATGAGGACCATTTGCCCGGAATCCTTGATCTCTTGGCAGAGCCTCCTCACCACCTCGGAATTGAACCTCTTGTACTGGGTCTTGTCGGTTATGACGCTGCCACCCAGCTTGACCAGGAACATGGATTCATTGGATTATAGGAAGAGTATAAATAGATTATCGTATCGCCACTTCGACAATCAGCTAAGTGACTGCCCACAGCGGGAACAGAAACGGTCATCTGGCTCAGTGGATTGGAAACACCCCGGGCAGCTCCGAGGACGTTCATTTTCTTCCGTGCAAGGACCGGTCCGCATGTGGCAACGGGCCTTGTTCGCCAATGCGAGGGCTCGGTCGTAATCCCCGTCCAAAGCAGCATTCTCGGCCTGCTCCAACAGGAACTGCACCGGTTCCTTGGAGCCTCCGTCCCAAGCCTCCAGGTCAGAACGGGCACAATCGATCAGGAAGCGGGAGGGCAAAGAGTTGTCGTCCGGGAGCTCTTTGACCTCCCATGGCTCCGCCTCGGTGTCGGAACCGAAATCCAGTTCGTCAGCGTCCTCCACCGGAGCGGGAGCCACCCGGGCATCGGCCATGAGACGACGGGCCTGAGCGGCCAATGCCCTGGCCTTGACCGAGTCTCGGGACTCGTATGCCAGCCGCGCCCTTTGCGCCAAGGTCTCCGCCTCTCCAACGTTCACTCCCTGATGGCGCAGGGAATCGGCGATGGCTTCCGTGGTGACCACCAGGTTGTAGAGCTCCTCCCGGGCGGCACGGGCCTCTCGGCGGGCCTCCTTCTTCTTGTCCGCCACCTTGAGCTCGT
>JAQUUA010000046.1 GCA_028694055.1 Candidatus Methanomethylophilaceae archaeon
TCCGGCTCAGCTCCTCGTCCACGGGGGACATCCCCTCCCCTTGCACCGGCAGTCGCATGCAGCCCATGCCCAAGGGGAAAACCCGGCAGCCGGTCTTGCCAAGGACCCGATGCGTCACCTCGACCCCTCCATCTCCTTCTCGAACATCTCCAGGAGCTCGTCCACACGGCTCTTCCACTCCCCCACGCAGGCCTCCAGGTCTTTCTTCACCGCCTGTGCGCCACGGGCGGAGTACAGATGGTAGTACCCCCCTCCCTCCATGTTCACGGTGCGACGGTTGACCATATGGCAGGAAAGCAGCTTCTGCAGGCTCCTGTATATGGAACTGGGATTCCTGCCCAAGGAAACAGCGATGTCATCGGAGCGCATAGCCTGCCCTCCGCCCAGGAATCGGTACAGCTCCAGCTCCTGCTCCCCTAGGTTGTAGGCGCAACGAAGTAGGTCGGCGCAACGGGAGCTCTCTGACATCAAGCCCTGCATGTCCATGCCATCACCCTTGTTGCCATGGGCGAGTACTTTTTTATAGTTATTGCAAAACCGTGCAAAACTATCTTCCCGGCCTATCGGGGCCACGTCCCCATCCTTCCTCCTTGGCCCTCAGGCCACCCATGCCCAGGACCTCGTGCAAGGCGCCGAAACCCATCATCCGGGGATGCAGTTTGCTGGCGTCGCCGGATGCCCGCAGCTCGCGGAGCAGGTCTTCAGCGGTAGCGGCCATGGCATGCGTCAAAAGGGTGGGGAAGGCCACCAAGGAATAGCCCATACGCTGCAGCTCCGTGGCGCTGCATAGGGGCGTACGGCCTCCGGGGATCATGTTGGCCATCACCGGGCCTTTCACCAGTCGGGGGATGGATTCCAGCTCCTCTCGGCTCTGGGGAGCCTCCACGAACACCATGTCCGCCCCGGCGTCCAGATAACGGTTGGCCCGTTTCACGGCATCGTCCAGACCATGCGTCTGGCGGGAATCTGTGCGGGCCACGATCATCATGTCCTGCCCTTGCCGGGACTGCAGTGCAGCCCGCAGGCGACCCTCCATCTCCTCCGCCGAGACCACATCTTTGCCGTCCATGTGCCCGCACCGTTTCGTCCCTGCTTGGTCCTCCAACATCAAGGCCTGCACCCCGGCCCTTTCGAAGAGGGTCACGGTCCGGGACACGTTCAGGAGCCCTCCGTGGCCGGTATCGCCGTCGGCGAAAACCGGCAGGGAGACAGCCTCCACCATGCGGGCGGCACATTGCACCATCTCCGTCTGGGTGAGCAGACCGACGTCTGGACGGCCCAGGAGGGAGGCGCTGTTGGCATATCCGGCACAGGCGATGGCGTGGAACCCTGCCCTTTCCGCCAGAACGGCCGACATCACATCATGGGCCACCGGCATCAACAGTATATCTGGCCTCTCCACCAGGTCGCGGAAGCTCATCTCAACCACGAGGATGGGATGCACCCCGGCGTTTATCCGTTTATCGACATCAGGAACGGAAGCGACGGTCGATGAAGCTGACGAGCTCGCTGCCCTTGACCTCCACCGACGACGGGCCGGAACGGATGTAGAAGAACTCTTCGTTGCCATCCCGGAGGAACACCGGCTCGTTGCTGGGCCGGCAGTCCGCCCGCAGGACCCATACCTCCTCAACAGGTACAAGCCGGAACGATATGAACGGCAGGAAGCCGTTGCCGATCTGGCTGGAGATGATGTTCGTGAAGTGCAGCCCCAGCTTGTCCCGGCTCTCGAAGGAATCCAGGTCTATCCCCGTAACCTCGCCCTCATCGTTCACGCCTATCAACAGGGTGCCGCCGTTGCTGTTCAGGAAAGCCACCAGGGTCTTCAGCACCGCCCTCTCCATGCGCTTGTCCTTCTCCCCGGTGTGGGTGTTGCGGCGGAACGTGGACTTGAACTCCAGCCTCTCACCCTCCCCGGTGGAGATGAGGGCCATCAATGACTCCTGGTCATCGGCGTCCCCTATGCCCAGGAGCTGGGGGTTGACCTTGATGAAGCATGCCACCATGCGGGTGAAAATGCCTCCGGCCTGACGACGCTGGAAATGGGCCACGGACATCAGCAGGCCTCCGATGGCCACGCCGGCCAAGTCGGCCATGCTGTCTTGGAGCGTGCCCTGCAGCTGCCACCCCATGACGGCATCCAGAGAAAACTCGGAGAACTCAAGGAGAACTGCCATGGCCACCGCGAAGCTGGTTGCCAGAACCGACATCAGCACGGCCTTCCCCCCTTCATCCGGCATCCTCTGCAGAAGACCGTAGACCAGGATGAAACCGGCCGCTCCCAGTATGACACCCAGGACGATGTTGCTGGCCCAATGCAGGAGCGGGAACTCCACCAGGACCGCGCCCATGACCATCAGGTATACCAGAGCTACCAACGCAGCCTGGAAAGCATCCGGCAACGAGACCGTCCGGCCCTTGTCCAGCAGACCGAAGACCAAGAGCCCCAGGGTCAGCAGGGATATGGCGCTCTGGTCGTAAAGACCGGAGTACAACGATATTAGCAGGGCTCCAGCCGCCGCTATGGTCAGTAAACGACCCACACGAGGATCTGGGGTGCAGTCCAGGACATACCCTTCCGGGGGCATGGGCGAACAATTACAGCCCGCATATTTAATCATTGACGCATCTTAACCCATTATTTTGGCCATATGGTGATAATAATTAAATACCCTTAAAACCAGGACTGAGGGGAAGGTTTCAGCATGAAGGTGTTCCTATCCACGCCACCGGGGAGGACCGGAGAGAAATGGCCACCGCTGGGTTTGCTCTCGCTCTCCGCCAGCATACGTAATGATCGCCCACATCATCAGGTGAAGGTCGTGGATGCATTCTGTCGGGACATGGGCATACCCGAGCTCCTGCAGGCCGTAAGGGAGGAGAAGCCTGACCTCTTGGGCCTGAACTGCTCCACGCACACCTTCCGGGAGACCATCGAGTTCATGCGGCTGGCATCAGAGGCCCTCCCGGACTCCTGGATGGTCCTGGGAGGATACCATGCCACTTTCACTGCGGAGCAGATACTCCGTGGCTACCCGTTCATAGACTACATCATCAAAGGCGAGGGCGAGCACTCTCTGGTCCAACTGCTGGACCGTTTGGAGTCTGGACAGGACCCCGGGGATGTGGACGGAATAAGCTATCTCCGCGGCGATGAGTACGTGGACCGCCCCCTGGCGCTCATCGACGACCTGGACTCACTCCCTCCCCTGGACCGCTCCGAGCTGGGAGACCTGGAATATGGCTATGTGCATCAGGGCATCCCTCTGACATTCGGGCGCTTCACCACCATGGTCTCATCCCGGGGTTGTCCCTATGACTGCCGCTACTGCTCCTGCGCCTCGTTCTCCCTCCGCCGTTGGCGCAGCCGGAGCCCGGAGAGCGTGGTGGATGAGCTGGAATCGCTCTACCAGGAAGGTTACCGGTCCGTCGTTTTCGTGGACGACAACTTCACCCAGAGGAAGGACCGGGCCATGCGGGTCTGCGACCTCATCATCGAACGGGGCATCGACATGAGCCTGTACTGCGAGGGGAGGGTGAACAATGCCAGCAAGGAGCTTCTGGGCCGCATGAAGGAGGCTGGCTTCGATGTGATCTTCTTCGGCTCGGAGAGCGCCAGCCCCCATGTGCTGGACTTCTACAACAAGAAGGTCCAACCGGAGCAGATAACGGAAGCGGTGCGGAACGCCAAGGAGGTGGGGATGATGGTCATCACCTCATTCATAATGGGAGCGCCGGTGGAGACCGAGGAGGACCTGCAACGGACGGTGGACTTCATCAAGGAACTCCGCCCCCATGCCGTGGAGATCAACATCCTGGACTACCTGGTGGGGACCAAGCTCTGGCAGGAGAAGGAGGAGGCCGGCCTCCTGGACTCGGAGGATTGGAAGACCAACCACCGGGCCTACGAGTACCAAGGGTCGTTGGACCGGGATACCTTGCAGTCCTACGTGGACAAGGGGTACGCGGCCTACCTGGACTCCTGGAAGTGCCGCGAGGGCTATAGGGAGCTCCTGCGGCTCCTGCGCAGCAACCGCACGGCAAGAAAGGTGATAACCAAAAACCTCCTTAACCGCAACACCTGGTGTGTTCTCAGCGGCAGCGGCAAGGTGAACTGAATGAACAAGGAGAGGAAAATGGATGGCCATGAAGAGGGCGGGGGCCGGAGACCCCTCTCGCCCCCGGAAACGGAGGGGCCTCAGAATGATTGGGAGAGGATGAAGGCCTTCGTGGGCGCCATGATCGTGGATGGCCGGGCCCTAGGGCTCAGCCAGGAGCAGCTCATCAAGATGTCCGTCCGCCTGATCGACAACTCCATGCTCCATTTCCCCTCCGATTCGGAGGAGGAGGACAACTGGCGTAGCATCTGGGACCGTGAGGATGCGGATACCAAGGAGACGATGGTGCAGATGATGTTCACCCTCTGCGACCCGGAGAGCCCGTTGTCCAAGATGCATTGGGAGAAACTGGCGAGGCTTATGGCCAAAACCGTGAACAGCTTCATGAACTTCGTGAACGATATCTGAGCACACCCTGGCCCAGTCTTTGGACTGCTCCAAATCATTTAAGTATTGAAAGGTGTCTGTTCCGATACCGGAGTTATAAATTTGGCGATTAGTTACAAGAATTCTTCCCGGAAGAATCCCGCAGACAAGACCATCCGACCCAAGAATCGCGATTCCAAGCGACAGCCCATGTTGAACCTGCACCGCATCCAGCCGTTCAAGTACGACATGAGGGAAGTCCTGGAGACCTCGAAGATGGACCCTTCCGTGGCCACATCCTTCCTGGCCTCGCTCATTGCCAAGGCCTCGCGGAACTCGGTACGGGAGGCCAAGGAGTACGCCAAAACCTTCTTGGACACCGGAGAGCTGGAGAAAGAGGACCTCGATCGCATCTCCCGGCTGCTGGACAGGTACAGCAAGTACCGTTGATTATTAACCAGGAGGGGCGCGATTGGACAGCGTTCAGATGTCAGGAGGGCGTGTTTTCGTGCTCCGTTTGCGTGCAGGAGAGGTCCTGCACGAAGCCATCGAGTCCTTCGCCCTCGCCCAAGGGATCCGTTCCGCCACCGTCCAGGCCGTGGGAGGGGCGGAAGACGGCTCCCGCATCGTCATGGGCCCCCGTGACGGTCATGTTCTCCCCATCGAACCTATCCTGCACACCTTGCATGGACAGCACGAGGTGAGCGGAGTGGGCACCATATTCCCGGACATGGATGGGGCTCCCATCCTGCACATGCATGCCTCTTTCGGACGCGATGGACGTTCCGTCACCGGCTGCGTGCGGGCCGGAGTGGTGGTCTGGCTGGTCATGGAGGTGGTGCTGCAGGAGCTTCTCGGCGATAATGCGGTACGTGCCATGGACCCCGATACTGGATTCGCCCTCCTGGAGGTGGGCGGCATTGACCGTTGACGGGGCGCTCTACCGTGAGCTGATACGTCTGGACGGCAAAGGGTACCGGTCCTACAAGGAGCTGCAGAAGGAGTATCCTCTGGACAACGCCACCCTGTTCATAGACCATGTGCAGGGGGACCCTTTCGCCGCGCCCAGCACCATGCGCGTCCGTTTACCGCAATCCGAGGCCCAGTTCCCACCGGAGGCCTTCCAGAGCCGAGCCCGCTCCATAGCCTTGCGGGACCTCATCGCCCGCCGCTTCTGGGAGTCCGCCCGGACCAATGCCAAGGGAGGCTTGGCCAGCGGCAGCAGCGGCACCATATCCGTCCCCCGGCCGGGTCAGGCCGTGCTGGAGAGGAGCAGCGTGGTGCTGAACAAGGATTACGTGGAAGTGCGGTTCAGCGCCGGGCTCCCCGCCTTCGGCCGCCAAGTGGCCGGACGACTGGCAGCGGAGATGCTGGCAGAGAAACTCCCCATCATCGTATCCGATTCACTTTGCTATTCCAGCTACAAGGACTCCAAGCTGTTCCAGCACCTATGCACGGTGGAGGATGCCCAGCACATCCGCTCCCGCCTGAAGGACATGGGCCTGGTGGCCTTCATCGCCGATGGCTCCATGCTCCCACGCCGCAGCGGCGTCGACCGCTCCCCCCTCCGCCAAGGTGCCACCCCCTTCCGGTCACCGGACTCCCTGCGCATACGCATGCGAACCCCCAACAGCGGTGACGTCTGGGGCATGGGGGTGCCGGAAGGGATAACGATCATCGTCGGCGGCGGCTACCATGGCAAATCCACCCTTCTGGACGCCATAACCGAAGGTGTTTACGACCACATCCCCGGCGACGGCCGGGAATTGGCTGTGACCCGCTACGCCGCCGTGAAGGTCAATGTGGAGGACGGCCGGCCCGTGGAGAGCGTGGACATCCGCCCCTTCATCGGGTCTCTGCCCGGAGGCATCGACACCGCCTCCTTCTGCACCCAGAACGCCAGCGGCAGCACCTCGCAGGCCGCCAACATCATGGAGGCCTTGGAGATGGGCGCCGACCTCCTGCTCATAGACGAGGACCGCTCGGCATCCAACTTCATGGTGCGGGACCGTCGCATGCAGGAGCTGGTGCCGAAAGGCAGCGAGCCCATCACGCCTTTCATAGACCGGGTCCGCCAGCTATGGGAGGGGAAAGGGATCTCCACGGTGATGGTGGTGGGCGGCTCGGGAGAGTACTTGGACATCGCGGACACCGTGCTGATGATGGATGCCTATGTGCTGAAAGACGTGACGGAGAAGGCCAAGGAGGTGGCGGCGGAGAACCCCTCCCGCCGTCTGCGGGAAGAAGGGGAGGGCTTCATCTCATCCATGGACCGGTATCCCTTGAACACCGACCTTGACCCCCGCAAAGGCCGCAAAGAGGTGGCGGTGGTGGCCCGGTCGCTGCACAGCATCCAATTCGGCAACGGGGAGATAGACCTCTCGGCCTGGGAACAGCTGGTGGAGGCCTCGCAGACCGTCACTCTGGCAGACGTCCTGGTGCGGTCCATAGACAAGATGGACGGCTCCCGCACCATGCGGGAGCTGGTGCAGGAGGCCATGAAAGGCATATCCAAAGACGGCCTTGACTCGCTGGGTAGGCTCAACGGCGAGAGGGCAACGGTTCGTCCCTTCGAGATCGCCGCCGCCTTCAACCGCCTGCGGACCCTGCGTGCCTTCCAACGCTGAGCGGCAAATCGTTTACATATCCCTGGCCGCCATACCCTGGGCGATCAGATGTCGTTCTTGAAATTCCAGACCAAAGACGTTGTTTTCCTGGCCTTGATCGCCGTGGGCATGCTGGTGTCGGCCATGGTGACGGTCCCCTTCGTGGTGGGCCTCTTCGCCACCGTCCCTGGCGCCGGGGCAGTGGTCACCGCCTTCTTCCTGGGCTTCTTCCTGGCCCTGGGTCACAGACGCGTAGGGCGGGCGGGGGTGGCGACCTTCTGCTCCTTGATCCTGGGAACGGCCTTGGCCTTCGTCACCCCCTCCATGTTCTTCATACTGGTCTCCGCGGCCTTGCTGACGGACGGGGCCATCCTGATCCTGAGGTCTGACCTCCGTACCACTCGCATCTTAACGCTGCTGTCCGCGTTCTACAACGCTTTGGTGTACATCTTCGGCTACATCTTCGGCTCCCTGTTCAACCTCCCTGGGTTCGGCTTGGACAATCTGCAGGCCGTCTGGCCACTGGTGCTGGGGCTCACCTTGCTCACTACCGCCCTAGGGGCCGCCGGAGGGTTCCTGGGAGCCAAGGGGGCCCAGGAGTACGCCCCTGACCAGGTGTGAACATGCTTCTGTCCCAAAGCGAGAGCGACACTTGGCTGGACGGGGTCCATCCGGTGGTGAAGATCGCCGCGGCGGTGATGATGCTCCTGGCCGCGCTGCTGGTCATGGACCCTGTGGCCATGTCCTTGTACATCTTGGCCCTGGGGTCCCTGTTGGTGCTATCGGGTTGCGGTCTGGCCCTGCTGCGCACCTCCTTCATCGTTCTGCCCTTGGCCCTCCTGGTCATGGCCAGCAACCTTTGGATGGGGACGGACCTGGACCGGACGCTGGTTTCCGGCCTGCGGATGATGACCATCGCCGTGAGCATCACCATGTTCGCCTTCACCACCACCCCGGCGCAGCTGGTGTCCGGTCTGGAATCCATGCGCGCCCCCAGACGCCTGACGCTGGCCATCATGGTCATGCTCCGTTTCCTGCCGGTGTTCATACGGGACATGGACCGGGTGAGGCAGAGCAACGGCCTGCGGGCCCGCCCTCGGAGGCATCGCCTACGGGTGGCCTACCGGTCATTCATGATGCCGGTGGTGTCCCGGGTCTACAACCTCTCCGACAGCATCACCCTGGGGCTGCACACCCGTGGCTTCCGTCTGCAGGGGGAGCGCACCATGGTCAACTCCATGGCCTTCTCCCGGGCGGACGCTCTCCTTCTGATCGTTTTCACCATGCTCTCGACGGCGGTGGTGCTGGCTTGAACCCCGCTCTCCCTGCCAGGGATTCGTCGGAACTCCTTCGCATAGAGGGCCTGCACATACGCTACCCAGGGGGCAGGAGCTGCCTGCAGGGGCTGGACCTGGCCATAAGGCCAGGAGAGATGGTTGTCATCCATGGCCGCAGCGGTTGCGGAAAGAGCACCTTGCTATCCTTCATCAACGGCATCGTGCCCCACCTGGTGCCGGCAGAGGCGGAGGGAAGCCTGTCACTGCAAGGCTTGGATGCCCGGGGACTGCTGCCGGAGGAGCGTTGCCATATGGTGGGCTCCCTGTTCCAGGACTTCGAATCCCAGCTGGTGCACACCCGGGTGGGTGACGAACTTTCCTTCGGACCCGCCAACCTGAACGTTCCTTTGCCGGAGCTCCAGGAAAGGGTGCGGAACGTGGCATCCCTGATAGGGCTGGGACTGGAGGCGGACCCCATGAGCCTATCCGGCGGGAACATGCAACGCCTCTGCTTGGGATCCGCCCTCACCATGTCCCCGCCGTTGATCGTCTTGGATGAACCGTTCTCCAACATCGATGTTCCCACCGCAGGAGCGCTCATGGCTTTCCTGAGGGGGCTCTGCGACCGTGGGCATGCCGTCCTGATCGCCGAGCATCGGCTCGACCTCCTGGGCGACGCGCCGGACCGGGTGCTCCTCATGCAGGATGGCCGCCTGCATGAGAGCATGGGCCCCAGGGATCCGCCGTGCCTCCCCATGGGCCCGCCCACCGGGGGCTCTCCCGTCCTACGCTTCGACAAGGTCGAATTCGCCTATACTGGCCAGCAGTCCCTCCTGAAGAACGGATCCTTGAATCTCGAGGAGGGGGAGTCCGTGGTGGTGCTGGGCCGGAA
>JAQUUA010000047.1 GCA_028694055.1 Candidatus Methanomethylophilaceae archaeon
CCAACATCGACCTGGTCATCAAGGATGGGGAGTACGTCACCATCCTAGGGCCATCTGGCTGTGGCAAGACCACCCTCATCAAGATGATCTCCGGCATCCTGGTGCCTAGCGAGGGAAGGGTGCTGATTGATGGCAAGGATGTTACAGGCCTGCCCATCGAGGACCGTGACAACGGTTATGTGTTCCAGAACATCGCTTTATTCCCTCATCTGAACCTGGAGAAGAACGTGGCCTATGGACAGCGTGTGCGAGACCGACCGAAAGACAAGCAGAAGGAGGTATCGCACCGCTACTTGGAGCTGGTAAACATGCTGGACCGCATGCAGATGCTGCCCGGTGAGCTTTCCGGAGGAGAGCAGCAGAAGGTGGCCATCGCCCGAGCCCTGGCATCTGGGTCGCGGCTCCTGTTGCTGGACGAGCCGTTGTCCGCCTTGGATGCCCGCGTCAGAGTGGACCTCCGCTACGACATCCGGCGTCTGGTGAAGGACCTGGGTATTACAGTCATCCATGTGACGCATGACCAGGAGGAGGCCATGTCGGTATCCGACCGTATCGTGCTCATGCGCAACGGCAGCATCGTGGAATCCGATGCTCCGATGAATCTATATCGTAGTCCAAACAATATATTCACCGCTTATTTCATCGGCGAGACAAACCTGCTTCTGGGTGCCGTATCCCGTCGGGACGAGAAGAACGTCTATGTCATGCTCCGAGACGGTTCAGAGGTGAGGGTGAAGGAGACACCGTTCAAAAGGCATGACGCAGTGGTGCTGTCCGTTCGACCGGAATACGTGTACACGGCCAATGAAGGCCTGAAGGCCGAAGTGGAAGAGATAATATTCATGGGCACCTATTGGCGTATCAGGACCACCGCGGAGAGTGAGGACAAGGTGGAGTACAACGTGCCCATAGACAACGATCTCCCGTGCATCGGGGACGTGGTCTACCTGGTGTTCAACCGCAAGATGACCATGGCGTATGAGAGGCCAAGGCAAGGATTGGAGGAGGCGATCAAACTTGAATAACAAAAGATCTTTATTGGATTGGTTCAGCAAGCGGAAAGAGGACTTCGTGCAGAGAGGTATGCGAAAGCACTGCCTAGCCATCATCGATTCCGTCAATGAGGCGGAAAGGGCCATATCCGCCATATCCAGAGGGGACCCGGACACTGCTTTGAGGGCTGTGGACCGTCTTATCCTCAGTGAGAGGGAGGCCGACCGCATCGAGGAGAAGCTGGTGGAGCAGCTCACCATCGGGGATCTTGACCCAGACCAGCGCGAGGACCTCATGCACTTGGTCAAGAAGATGGACAAGATCGCGGACTGGGCCATGGATGCTGGTGTGCATGTGCAGTTGATGATCGAGACCGGCATCGAAGCCCCTCCTCACATATGGGAAGCCCTCCGTATCATCTGCAGCGAACTCACCCTGGCAGTACGTCTCCTGCTCAGGGCGGTGGAGAGCATCGGTGATGAGCCGTCTGTCACCTTGAAATGTGTGCAGAACATCAAAGGCCAGGAACGGGCCATAGATGAGATCAACTATGCCGTCCTGAAGAAGATACTGATGGCAGAGATGGACTTCCGGGCCACCATCCTCATGAAGGGCATGCTACAAGCTTTGGAGACCTCTTCCGACCGTTGCAAGGAATGTGCGGACACCATCGCCATTCTCATATCCTCTCGGTGATGACCATGGTTCCAAGGCTATTTGGCACCAATGGTGTGAGAGGGGTGGTGAATGATGACATGGATGTCAACCTGGCCTTGAGGCTGGGGAAGGCCATCGGTAGGTTCATGGGTGGCAAGGTGGCCTTGGCCACCGACACCCGCACCTCCGGAGCCATGCTCAAACATGCCATGATCGCCGGTCTCACCGCGGTAGGCGTGGAGGTCATGGACCTCGGTGTGCTGCCCACCCCGGCCATACAGTACTATGTGAAGCTGCATGATGACGTCAAGGGAGGGGTGATGATCACCGCTTCCCATAACCCTCCTCAGTTCAACGGCATCAAGTGCATAGACGGCGATGGGACGGAGATGCCTCGCGCCAAGGAGGAGGTCATCGAGGATTACTACCAATCCGACGTTCCCTGCGTCAGCTGGGACCAGGTGGGAGGGGTGCAGAAGGTGAGCGGGGCGGTGGAGCGCTATGTCGATGACATCGTTTCCCGTGTGGATGCCGAAGCCATCCGAAAAGCGAAGTTGAAGGTGGTCCTGGATTGCGCCAATGGTGCCGCGGTCTACACCATGCCCCTCATATTGGATCGCTTAGGGGTGAGGGCCATCACTTTGAACTCCGACGCCCAAGGCAAGTTCCCTGGCCATCCCAGCGAACCCACGGCGGAGAACCTGGTGGACCTCATATCCCTCACCCGGGAGTCCAAGGCCCATCTCGGGATCGCCCTGGACGGGGATGCGGACCGTTCCGTGTTCGTGGCCGATGGAGGTGAGTTCGTGCCCGGGGACCGCAGTCTGGCCTTGGTTTCCAAGGTCATGCTGAAAAAGAAGAAGGGCACCGTGGTCACCCCGGTGAGCTCCTCCTCCTTGGTGGAGGACGTGGTCCGGAAAGCCGGCGGCATGCTGGTCTACACCGCAGTGGGGTCACCGATCGTGGCCCGTAAGATGATGGAGATCGGTGCGATCTTCGGAGGAGAGGAGAACGGGGGCCTCATCTTCCCCGAACACCAGTATTGTCGGGATGGGGGAATGACCGCCGCCAAGATGCTGGAGTCCATCGTGTTCTTCGGACCTCTGTCGGAGCAGCTGCAGGAGCTCCCAGTTTACCATGTGGAGAAGCGGAAGATTGTATGCTCCAACCAACAGAAGGAGGAGATCATGCGGTCCCTCAGCGAAAGATGCGCCCAGGACCGTCTGGATTGCACAGACGGACTGAAAGTGCTCTTCGACGACGGATGGGTGTTGATACGTCCTTCCGGGACCGAGCCCATATTCCGTATCTACTCAGAATCCCGGGACCCCGGCCTCTGCCGGGAGCGGGCGGACAAGTTCGAAGTGATGCTGCTGGAGTATCTCAACTGAAGAGCTCGATCCACAAAAGGATGGAGTAGGCCAGCCCGAATACCAGGAACAAGGCGCCTGACAACTTTGTCATGCGAGCTGGGTCTATCCTTTTGGCCAAGGCATTCCCCAGGAGGCATGCTGCACCCACCAGCAGGAAGAATGCCGATCCCGCACCCAAGAGCACCGGCAACCAATCGCCGGTGGCGGAAAGGGAAAGGACCGAGATCTGAGTCTTGTCCCCCATCTCCATGACCATCAGCAGCAGGAAGCTTCCCAAAGCCACGCTCTTGTTTTTTAGGTCCTTGGAATGGGAATCCTCATCCACGTCCCTCCAACTCAGTATTCCGAAGGCCAGGAACAAAGCTGCCGCCATGCCCAACAAGAGACTGCGAGGAAGGTATTCCGCCGCCACCGACCCCAGGGCGATGGCGAAGACCGTCATGAGCATCAAAGCCGAGAAGGAACCCAGGAATACCGCTTTTCGGTCATAACGAGAAGCCATGGTGATGACGGCCAAAGACGATTTGTCACCCAGCTCGGTGACGGCGACCAAAAGAAAAGCAGAGAATAAGATGTTTAGATCCAAAGGATCAACTCTGGTTATTGTACCAGACTGCCAAAGCTTCCTTCACCAATCTGGCGGCCAAGGCGGAGGTGTTGCCATTGTCCATGGGAGGGCTGACCTCCACCACATCGAAGCCCACCATGCGCTCTCCCACCATGTTGATGACCTTCTTGACATCGAAGGGGGTGAGACCGAAAGGCTCAGGGGTGCCGGTGCCGGGAGCATAGGCCGGGTCGATGCCGTCGATGTCTATGGAGAGGTAGATGTTCTCCTTCTTCACGCTGTCCAAGGCTTTCTGCACCGCCCACTCGATCCCTTTCTCGTAGATGGTGTAGGAATCAATGAACGGCATGACCTCCTCCATCTGCATCTCCTCATCGGATATGGAACGGACGCCCAGGGCGATGACGTTCTCAATCCCCACATGGTCGGCGCAACGGCGGGTGACACAGGCATGGCTGTTCTTGGCGCCCAGATAGGAATCACGGGAGTCCAGGTGGGCATCGATGGTTATGACGGCAATGTCCTGGAAGGCGTGGACCGCTGGTATGGTCACGGAGTGCTCTCCGCCCAGAACGATAGGGAACTTGCCGTCCTTCACGGCTTGCTTCAGATAGAAGCCGGCCTCCTCTATCATGTCGTCCACCATCACGCCCACATCGAAGTTGCCTCCGTCGTGGACCTTGAGGTCTGCCAGGTTCACACCATGCTCATACATGAAGGGCTCGAAGTTATAGGAAGCCCGACGGATGAAGTTCGGAGCCTCACGGGCCCCGGGGCGGAAGCAGGTGGTATGGTCGAAGGTGTTTCCGTAAATGACGACATCAGCATCTTCGTAGCTGTGGTCAGCGTTGAGGAATGATACTCCGGGGAGCATATTGATCTTCACTCTCACATCAACTTGGACTTGCCCATGGCCTGGAGGTACATTATCTCGCCGCCCTCGACAAGCTTGCTCTCATGGTCATCGTTGATCTTCATATGGAAGGTCTCGAAGGTCTCCAAATCCATGAGCTGTATCTCGTCCTCGGTGATGGACAGAACCTGTGCCTTGCGTTTGTCAATCATGGGCACCTGGATCTTCTGTTCCACCGGGGCCACCAGGGAGCGCTTGGAACCATCGAAGATCCCGACTCCCTCGATACGGGCCTTGGCACCGCCGTGCTTACCAGGCTTGGAGGTTGATATGCTCAAAATCTTGCATGGCTCGTCTTCGATGTTCATATATCGACCGACTTTAAGCTCTCTGACTTCTTTCTGCTCCCACATAGTGAATCACCAATAATTAAAGTGCACTCAGTTATTAAGACGTTATTTAAATAATTTATTCATTTCCTCTTTTTCGGCGCCTTATTGTATTGGGGTTTGGGAGGAGGGTCTGGATAGGTCCTTTTGATCTCCTCCACCCTTCTCTCGAAATCGGCCAGGAGGGATTCCCCGCCGGGCTCGCCGCCGAATTGGTCCAATCGAGAGGCGATGGCCGCCTTGGCTGCCAAGGCCCGGGCGATTTTCCCACGTTGCCAATAAGGGGAACGGTGAACGGCAGGATGTTGGAATATGACGCCGTGCTTAGGGGGCTTCTTGTGGGAACGGAGGTGGCGGAACATGGCCTTCTCTGCGCCCAGCAGCTGAATCGTGGAGGCCGGTAATTTGGAAAGACGGTCCAAACCCCCGGCCAGTGATATGAGTCTTGCCGCCAAAGCGGAACCCATGAGGACACAGAGGTTGGGGGCGGCACCCATTACATTGTCTTGGATGTAATCCTCGGTACGTTCTTTGTCATCATAGATGGAGACCAGGGATGCCGCTAGTTTCATCACCGCGTCCATGTCCTCATCCTCCAGGTCTGCACCTATGGATTCCAAGTCCAATCCCAATTCTTCGATTATACAGTGGCGCTGGCCATGCTGGGCGATGAGTTCCGCATAGCGTCTTTCCCGGGCATGGTCCGCCAGCTCAGGGAAATGCAATCCATACCATTCGTGCAGTCTCTCGTTCATGAGGTTGCTGGTCTCGATGAGGTCGTCCAGGGATCGGATGGCTTGAACGATGTTCCGGTCTCGAGGTATAGGCTCAGAAGTCCTCAAACGTGCCAGTTTGAGCATGACCTCATGCATCAGGTCCCGGGAGTATCCATAGTCCGCCGGGTCAATGAAGGAGGAGTCGAAGAGCACCGGTTTTCCGATGGGCGACTGACGGTTCTCTGAGACCTTGACCTTGAAGTCCTCTGCCAAGGCATACTCCTCTGGGAGGACTCCCCCTCGTTGCACCTGGGAGAGCCTCTGGGCGATGGCCTCCGCGTCCGGAGGGAAGAGGGTCTTGCGGATCACCTTCCCCTCCTCGCACAGGAAGGTGCCGAACCATTTGGTCACCAATATCATCATGGATAGAATCGGTTCTCACTATTCATTACTTGCTTCCTCAAGGAAGTCCCAGGATGCGTCGGCGCTCTTCCAGGGGTATCTCCTCCGCATCCCCCACCAGGAACTGCATGTGGGCTTGGAACTCCAACTCCTCCATGCGATTGAAAGCCTCCTCCAGGTCCTTACCCATTGTCAGGGCCCCATGTCTTGCCATGAGCAAGGCGTCATGGTCCACGCAGTAAGAGGCCAGCAGACGCACCAGGTCCTTTGTTCCAGGGGTGCCGTAGGGGACCAAGGGGACATCTCCCAGCAGCAGCACGCCTTCCGGGGTCAACCCGGTCCGCATCGGTGCACCCATGACTGCCAGGGCGGTGCAGTATTGAGGGTGGCAGTGCACCACAGCCTGCACTTCCGGCCGCATCTTGTAGATGGCCAAGTGGAAACCGGTCTCGATGGAGGGTTTCCCACCTTGGAGGGCCCGGCCATCCATGTCTACGGTCACGATGTCCCCTCGCTTCAGCATCCCTTTGTTCCGCCCGGAAGGGGTGATGTAGACTCGGTCGCCATCCCGGACGCTGATGTTCCCGCCAGTGGAGAACGTCAGACGCCTCTGGTAGAGGCGGGTGCAGACATCCACCAATCCCTCGGTCAAATCCGGTGCCATATCAATCCCTCCGCAGGCGGCTGATATCCTCCGGCTTGAGCAGGCCCAACTCTGTTATGAAAGCAGTTACATATCGGGCGGGTGTGTAGTCGAAGGCAGGGTTCAAAGCCTTGGAGCCCGAAGGCGTAATAAGGTTCCCAGCCACAACTGTGACCTCCTCCTCGCTTCTCTCCTCTATGGGGATGTCCTCGCCTCGTGCCATTTCAAAGTCGAAGGTGGATACCGGGGCGGCGACGTAGAATGGTATGCCCAGCTCTTTGGCCAGAACGGCTTTTTCGTAGGTGCCGATCTTATTGGCGAAATCACCGTTGGCCACTATACGGTCCGCTCCCACGATCACCATGTCCACCCCCTGCCGCAGGAAATGTCCGGACGCTCCATCCACTATTATGGAATGCGGTATGTCCTCCTGGTTCAGCTCCCAAGCGGTCAATTGTGCCCCCTGTAAGCGAGGTCGGGTCTCAGAGGCATAAACGAATATGGATTTCCCGTCTTGGAAGGCCTGACGGATAGGTGCCAAAGCTGTGCCATGGTCAACGGTCGCCAGGGCGCCGGCGTTGCAGTGGGTCATAATACGGAATCCGTCTTGGATGATCCTTCCTCCATGCTCGCCGATCATACGGCACTTCTCTATTATGCTGTCTGTGTATCCTTCCGCTGCTTGGACAGGGTCATCTCCGGCCGCTAAGCGGTCCATCATATGATCCACAGCATAGAACAGATCGTTGGCAGTGGGTCGGGCAGCCTTCATGCGGGCAGCGGCATCTTCCAAATCCTCGCCTTTCAGGGCTGCCAGGCAGATGCCGTAAGCGGCCGCGGCGCCGATGGACGGTGCCCCTCTGGTCACCATGTCCTTTATGGCTGCAGCCACCTCATCGCAGGTCTCATAATCCACCGTCCGCAGCTGGTGGGGGAGGGAGCGTTGGTCGATCATTGTCAGTTTTCCTGCCTCGAACCACAGGGCGCGCATGTCTCTCCTTCCATTCTCAGTTTTAACTTTCATCCAGGCTCCCTCTGCTGATGTTCATGAAGATGGGATGGCGGATTAATAATCTTCGTCCTACCATATATGAGGAGAATTTATTAACTTCAACCCCTTGCTCAGAACGATGAGCGAGCCTGCCGATTTCGATGTGTTCTCTACTAGCTCCGGCTTGAAGCAAATCACCAACCCGGTCCGGCAGAAGATATTAGGCGAGCTCAGCAAGGCAGAGCTTTCGCTCACCGACATCGCCAACCTCACCGGGAAGGCGCAGTCCACATTATCCGTCCATCTCGACAAGATGTTGAAAGAGGGGCTGGTGGGTTCTCGGGACGACCCTTCTGACAATCGTCGCAAGATCTTCTATCTGATATCCCACCCTGTGGGCAGGTCCAAGATGCCCAACGACAAGCTTAGGGAAGACTTGAGGCAGACCGTCCTGAGTTCCGTGGGGGACCAAGGGACCTTCTATAAAGGCATGCTGAGGGCTATGATCATCGGCATGGAGTCAGTGGGATTGGGCATCGACCCTATGATGCGCATGCTGGGGGCGGAGATCGGCAAGACGCTGGCCAAGAAGATGGGTTCAGAGGACACGGAAGGGGTCATCAGCGAGATACAGGAGTTCTATGAGATCCACAACATGGGCGAGGTGTGCGTCTACACCTTCCTTCCACTGACCATCATAATCCGTGACGACTTCGAGACCACTCTGGAGGCGGGAGAGGCCCTCTGCAAGTTCAACGAGGGGTTATTCCGGGCAGTGTTGCGGGAGAAGACCGGTAAGGACCTGAGGGTCACAGAAAGCGAGTGCTTCGGAACCGCCAACAATTATTGCAAGTTCGTCATCGAACCGGTCTACAAATGATCATTCTGGACCGTGTATCTCAACAGCACGCCGTCGCCCAGAAGACTGTACTCTTCCAGGTGCAGGCGTGCATTGGACCCCACTTTCCTACCGTCCCCATCCGCTGGAGTGGGGGCGTTGCGGCCTCCGATTATCATGCTTCCCACGAACACCGTGTACTCGTCCACCAACCCATTCTCGAAAAAGGATGCGATGACCTCACCACCACCTTCCACCATGACGCTCCCTATGCCTAGGTCATGAAGGGCCTCCAAGGCCATGCGCAGATTCACCCTTCCTCGGCCTGCTCGAATAACCTCTGACCCTTCCCATGTCTTGTCGCAGTCTTCGGAAGTGACGATCACCGTGCGAGCCCGGTCATCCAAGACCTGGGCGTTGTCCGGGGTACGGCCCCGGGAGTCCAAGACCACCCGGATGGGGTTCTGTTCCTTCTTCAAGCCCTTAACCGTGAGATGCGGGTCGTCATAGAGCACAGTGCCGATCCCTACCAGGATGGCGTCATGGTCCATACGCATCCCCTTCACCCTCTGCATGTCCTCGGCAGATGAAATCCGCACCTGGGCACGGTCACTTCCTGCTATCTTGCCATCTGCTGACATGGCGCAGTTCACATGTACGATGGGACGGTTCATGTCTCCTCCGGAGTGACAGTTATGTGATATCCTTTCTTGGTCCGGACCACGCCGAAGCTGACGTCCAGGAATCGTTCCAACATATCCATTTGACTGAGCAGGTGCTTACTGATCTTCCAGACTCGG
>JAQUUA010000048.1 GCA_028694055.1 Candidatus Methanomethylophilaceae archaeon
CGGATTGGACAGGGAGAACAATGTCTCGGAGCATACCTCTGGATCTATGGTCTTCCACTTGTCCTGATGGATCTGGGAGTGGGATTCCGTTCCTTCCGCTATCCTATGCACTAGCTCGAACATGAGTATGGTCTCGTTGGTGATGTCGATGAATAACTCCGGGCATAAACCAGGGGCATCGAAGTGCTTGAGAAGATGATCCCCCCGGGCGTGCTCCATACGGTCCTTGGCGGCTTCCGCCCCTTGTGACATGTAGACCGTGCAGGCATCCCTCACGATATCGATGAATACATCACAGTCTTTGCATCTTCTCAGAATCTTGGGATCCTGCTCCACCTCATGCAGGGTGTCCATGACCTCCGATTTGTTGGCCAAAGATATCTCCAGGATGGCTTGCACCACCCTCTCCCGGAAAAGCCCCAGCTCAATGGCAAGGTAGATCTGGTCCTCGGATTGGGTTTTCCCATTTAAGTCCGCCAATAAATCCGAAAGCGTCCTCAGAACCATAATCATACCAAGTTAATGTTGACTATAATAATTTGGTTCAAACTAAATTTGAATGTTGATTGATACATGCGCACCATAAAGTACCTCCCATTACCCTTTCCTCAATCGCGCCCAGGTATCATCCTGTGAAAACAGGAATGAATCTTTTCTGTGATGAACCTCCCATTGAGGAGAGGCTGAGACAGTGGCAATCATGCCTTGATAGTGAGCGATGCATAGTCGAACACCGTCTCAGGGCATTGCATCTGGCACCGGCAGCAGGCCGTCCCTAAGCAGCAACAGGTTTCCACAGGTAGGATGCGGGTCACCATGAACTCGTCCGTAGTCTCCCGGAAAAGCTCGCTGATCTCGCCCATAACAATGTCTTTCAGCTCATCATATTTGATGGCCACCATTATCTGGTCCAAGGACTCCGGGTCCGCCGCGAGTTCGTCCAATGTATGGGAGGGCCCGTGGATGCCCATAATCTGCCAGTACCGTTGTCTGTGTGGAAACACTGGCGATGGATACTGACGAACCAAGGAATGATTGGGGAAACGAGAGAAGAGGTTTAGATGTTCGTCTTGTCGTAATGGCCACGGAAAGGACGGCTGTCCAAGGGACCGACCTTGACATAATCGTCCCGGCAACGGCTGGGCTTCAGACCGAAAGCATGTTCGAACTCCTCGATCATGGACTGCAGCTCCTCCCAATCCTCGTCTGTCAGGGGCAAGACATGCGCCGCTGTCCCCAGTTGATGTTCCTCCACTGCGCCTCGGACGAATATGCGTCCTCCATGCATCCCGGTCCCCACGGAGAGGCCCACTGGCGAAACGTCTTCTTCCATGCCGATTCCTAGTATAGCGATCGTGCCCCCGGCCATGTACTCGCCCAGATAATCGTGGACGCTTCCACCTATCACCAGACGGGGGCCGCTGCCATTGAACTCCTTCATGTGGATGCCGACCCGGTAGCCGGAGTTGCCACGGATGAGTATGGTCCCTCCCCTAGCGGCCAGGCCGGTGATGTCCCAGGAGTTTCCATGCACGATTATGCGTCCATCGTTCATGGTGTTCCCTGTGACATCCTGGGCGTTACCGAAAACCTCTATGGTGCCACCGTTGAGGAAGGCCCCGAGATCGTTTCCAGGAGTCCCGTGTATGTCGATCTTCACGTCTGGGTCATCCATGGCGGATGCTATGTAACGCTGGCCGGTCACACCCTTCAGTATGACCTTCTCCATTCCGGAGGAGATGCATCCACGGATCTTCTCGTTCAGTTCCCGGTAGTCCAGAGGGTGGCCCAGCTCATTCCTCTCGTCCACGTCGATGACAACTTCATTGTGCTTCTTGCTTGCCATGCCATCCCTCCTTCATCCCCAGCCTTCCCCGGAGTGCTTCACCCCTAGTATCTCCGCTATGCGGGGATTCGGTCCAATGTAGCGGAGACGGTCCCGGTTGCCCACCAGGCTCTCCACGCTGTCGATGCCCATGGCACCCAGCATCTCCTTAAGCTCCTCGTTCCAGGCCCGGAAGAGGTTCACTACCCTCTGGGCGGCGACCGGGGTCTGCAAACGGCCCACCAGGTCCTGGCGCTGGGTGGCGATGCCCCAGGTGCACATGCCGCGATGGCATTGCTGGCACACCGTGCAGCCCATGGCTATCATGGCGGCCGTGCACACTCCCACAACGTCCGCTCCCAGGGCGATGCACTTGATCATGTCGGCAGCGGAGCGTATGCTGCCGCTGGCGCACAGGGTGACCTTGTCCCGGAGGCCTTCCTCCTGCAGACGTTGGTCGACGGCGGATATGGCGATCTCGATGGGCATCCCGGCATGGTCGCGTATCACACGAGGAGCGGATCCAGTGCCTCCACGCAGCCCGTCCACGGTTATGAAGTCCGCACCGGCACGCACGATTCCGGAGGCGATGGCCCCCACGTTGTGCACGGCGGCGATCTTGACACCGACGGGAACCTGGTACTCCGTGGACTCCTTCAACACCGAGATGAGTTGCTGCAGGTCCTCGATGCTGTAGATGTCATGATGCGGATAGGGCGAGAGAGCATCGGTCCCCAGGGGGATCATGCGGGTCTGGGAGACCAGTTCCTGCACCTTCTCCCCCGGCAGATGCCCCCCATGGCCGGGCTTGGCCCCCTGGCCGATCTTGATCTCCACCGAGGAGACCTCCTTCAGATAATGGCTGGTGACTCCGAAACGTCCAGAGGCCACTTCGGCGCAGAGGTTCTTGGAGTGCTTGTAGAAGTCGGCATGCAAACCGCCCTCACCGGTTCCGGCCACGATGTTCAGCTCCGAAGCGGCCTGGAACAATGCCGCCTGGGCATTGTAGCTGATGGAACCCAGGGATATATGCCCGATCATTATGGGCATGTCCATGACCACCAGGGGCGTGCTGCTGGATTGCAGGTCTATGCGGCCGTCATCGGTCACGGTGACCTTGCCGGGCCGGCGGCCCAGATAGGTACGGGTCTCCACCGGCTCCCGCAGGGGGTCGATGGAGGGATTGGTGACCTGGGCCGCATCCAGGAGCAGATGGCTGAAGATGTCCATGTACTCCACGTTGGCACCGCAGGACGACAGGAGGACGCCGCCGCTGTTGGATTGGGCGATGATGCTGCGACGCAGCACAGGGTCGAAAACGGCATGATGGGCGAACTGGGGCTCCATCTCCTTAACCGTGATGCATTGCGCCGGGCATTCGTAGACGCACCGGAGGCACGCCACACAACCAGGCTTGGGACGGATGCGGTCGTCCTTGAACTCCAATACCTCATAGGAACAGGCCCGGACACACTTCTTGCAACGTAGGCAGAGCTCATGGTCCACCACGGGGCGGTACTTCTCAGGCAGCCGTACAACAGTCTGGACGCTCACAGCCTCACCCCCTGGAAAGGTGCTTCGGTCCCCCTACGGACGATGCCCTCGCCCAAACGGACGACCACTGGATTGCCGGCCTTAGGGGCCCAGGTCTCCGCGTCCTTCTGCACGGCCTTGATGGCGCATTCCTCACTGGCGGCGAACACGGAGTTGCCGTCCTCGGAGACACCCATCACCAATGGACGTAGCTTCTTGCGGTCCGCCAGGGCGATCATGGTCACATTGGGCTCGCTCCTGCCCACCAGGATGCTGAACGGCCCGTTCAGGAAAGCCTCCTTGTAAGTGATGCGCAGCTGCAACGCCAATTGACGCAGCTGTTCATCCAGACGGTCGATGTCCTTGTAGTACCAGGGGGCCATGGCGAAGGAGGCCGCCGGTATGGGAAGGCCATGGCGGCGCACCAGGAGGTCCCAGAGATAGGTTATCACCTCGGAATCCGTCAGCAGGGAGCACTTGTAGCCGGCCATCTCCACCAGCTTCTTGTTAACGCCATAGGAGGTGATCTCACCGTTGTGGCATATGCTCCAGTCCAATATGCTGATGGGGTGGGAACCCGCCCACCATCCCGGGGAGTTAGTGGGGAAACGGGAATGGGACAGCCACATGTTACCCTTGTACCTGCCGATGTCATAGAACTGGGCGATCTCCTTGGCATAGCCGGAGCCCTTGAAGACCGCCATGTTCTTTCCGGATGAGACGCAGAAGGCGCCGTTGTCAGCCTGATTGATCTGCATCACCATGTGCACCATGTAGTCTTCTTCATCCAAGCCCTTCCGCCAGAAACTCTCGGTGTTGGTCTTGGGACGGATGAAATACCTCCATACCAGGGGGAAAGGGGGCTTCATGGTGGGAACGGCCACCGTCTTCACCTTCTCGTCCTTGATGATGTAGGCCCGGTCGGAGAGGTACTCCTCCAATCCCGCCCGGGACTGGTCGCTCTCGTAAAGGACCTGCAGACAGTACTCGTCCGCATAATCAGGGAACAGCCCGTAGCAGACGAATCCCGCGCCCAATCCGTTCTCCCTCTCCCCCATGGTGGTGATCATCTTCTCTATCTTGCTGCCAGATATCATGGAGCCATCGGTGTTGATGCATCCAGCGATGCCGCAGCTTCCCATGCGGTACTTGTGCCGGTGCGGGATGTCCACCACATAGCTGCGTCCCTGCTGTGGGTAAGCATCGAAGTCACTGGCCATCCATGAGGCCGGGACGGGACCATCGTTTCCTTGAAGCATTTATGCGTCTCCTGAGTGTGATTGAATGAATGTGCATCCTTAAGAGGATGTGCAGGATGATTATTGATTGTTATATATTAAGATTATGATTATACGTCTATCATTATACGTTTTGTATAGTCATTTGTTGTATTTTGTCTATGAAATCCATTCCATAATGTGCATTTGTCTATAATGTTCTTCTAGCCCGAATATTGATGTCCCGTACCGGAGGGATAATCTATATCGCCCCTTGACCATGGGAGGGCAGGATGAAGAAGAGAGAATTGGAGATGCGGCTGCAGAGGTTGCTGCCAATGCCGGCACCCGATCCAGCCTTGGAACAGTATGCCACCCCGGCCAGCATCGCCGCAGATGTTCTGTTCCAGGCCTATGGGAACGGCGATATCGCCGATCGGAAGGTCGTCGATCTGGGTTGCGGCAACGGCATCTTCGCCATCGGGGCCTGGCTCCTGGGTGCGGAGAAGGTCTTGGCCTTGGATGTCTCCGAGAAGGCCTTGGAAACGGCGGCAGAGAACGTCCGACTGACAGGAGCGGACATCGAGCTCGTCCATTCCGACGTCAGGGATTTCCATGGAAAAGCGGACACCGTGGTCATGAACCCTCCTTTCGGAAGCCAGAGGAAGGGTGCCGACCGTCCTTTCCTTGATGCCGCCATGGTTGCCGCGGGTTCGGTCTACTCCCTGCACATGGCCGAGACCCTGCCCTTTCTGGAAAGCTATGCCAGAAAGAACGGCAGGGAGCTGTCATTCCATAAAGAATATAAGTATGATATTCCTCACTTGTTCACGTTCCATAGCAAGATTAAGGAATCAATCAATATTGTTATGATTATCATCAGGTGATTGAAATGATAAAGACCAAGAGAGTGCTTCCCGGAGAGGAAGTTGCCGTCGAAGAGGAATATCTGGCCTCTGAAGGCACTTACAACGAGGACGGCATAATATACGCATCCCAGGTGGGTGACCTGGAACTCAACCTGGAGGAGATGACCGCCACGGTCCGTTCCTCCAACCCTCCTAATGTCCTACGCAACGGGGATGTTGTCTTCGCCGTCATAGCGGACACCCGTTCCACCATGGCCACCGTGGATGTTGCGGCCAAGGACGGTAGCGAGAGAGGAGTGGGCGGAGAGACCTATGGCACCATCCATGTTTCCAAGATATCCCCGGGTTACACCGAGGATGTGACCAAGGAGCTCCGCAAGGGGGACATCATCCGCGCCCGCGTCACCCAGGTAAAACCCTCCCTGCAGCTGACCACCAAGGAGGACCACCTCGGCGTTGTCTTGGCCAGATGTTCCAAGTGCCGGGGCGAGATGGTCCGGAGTGGCAAGCTGCTTTATTGCGAGGAATGCGACCGCAAGGTCACCCGCAAGATCGCGGACGACTACGGGCAGGTCGTTTTCTAGAGCCGCCTTTGGAGAGGACCAGACCGATGGCCACCACCGAAGAACTGGAAGAACAGCTGAAGAGCCTGAAGTCGGAGATGACCCAGATGAAGGAGATCATCAACGTCCTGCTGAGCATGGTCGTGGAGGATGATGAGGAAGAGGAGTACTCAGCCTTCGGGGGCGGACTTGATTTCAGCCGTTTCAATACCTGATAACTTATGAACAACGTTCGTCTGGTCGTCCTGATGTCGGGAGGCATCGACTCCCCCGTGGCCGCCTACCTCATGGCGTCCCGAGGAGCCGAGGTGACGTTGCTGCACATGGACAACCGTCCATTCAGCGATGACCGGAGCATCGGGAAGGTGAAGGACATGGCGGAGCATCTCCGTCATGCCACCGGTCAGAACATGCCCCTCCTCATCGCCAACCACGGTGAGAACCAAGGCATCGTGAAAAATAGCTGTGACAATTCCTATCAATGCGTCCTCTGCAAGCGCATCATGCTACAGGTGGCGCAACAGGTGGCCATACGCACCGGGTGTCATGGCATCGTCATGGGTGATTCCATGGGACAAGTGGCTTCCCAGACACTGCGGAACATCTATGCGGAAGGACAGTCTCTGCAGATTCCTGTTTTGAGGCCTTTGATAGGCTTGGACAAGCTGGATATCGAGGCCATCGGCAAGCGGGCCGGGACCTATGAGATATCCATACGTCCGGAGGCCCCCTGCGGCGCCGTTCCATGCAAACCCATAACCCAGGCGGATGCTGGGAAGATGAAAGCCTTGGAGGACAAGATAGACCTCCAAAGCATGGTGGAGAGGTCGGTCCTCTCGGCCATCAATGGCTCTTGGTGACCGGGCAGGCGTCCAGGTACTCCGGGGCGTAGACCATGTCCATGGTGACCCGGTTGACGTACATCAACTGGACCTTGGATATGAAAAGGGTGTTGTCACCTACTTTAATCTGCATATCACTGGATTTGCTGGGCTTCCTGTCCGTGGTGACCACGGCGGGGCCGTAACATGAGGTGCAGACCCGGAAGTCCTTACCGGACTTCATGATCAAGTCCTTCACCTCGTCATCGACGGCGATGTTCTTTATCATCCCCGGTTGATTTTGGTTGTCCTATTTAACCATGTCCATACTAAATATATTTTGACCGCCATGTCTGGATGATGCTCCTCATCCTGGACAGTTCCGCATTGTATTCCATGGAAGACCTCCCGACTGAGGAATGCCTTGTCCCCTCCGGGGTCCTGAAAGAGCTGAACCGCCATGGTGACCGCCGCGTGCCTCGTTGGGAGGGGCTCTTGGAGGTCCGCGACCCCGGACCGGAATCTATCCTGAAGGTGCAGGAGCATGCCCGAGCGAGCGGGGACCTAGGAAGGTTGTCGGAAGTGGACATCTCCATCCTGGCCTTGGCCTTGGAAACCGGCGGGAAGATCCTCAGCGACGACTATTCCATCCAGAACCTGGCTTCCATCATGGGCTTGGAGTACATGGCAGTGGGCATGGATTCCATCAAGAAGGTCTTGAAATGGAACTACCGCTGCCTAGGCTGCGGGCGCTGGTATAAGGAGAAGCTCCCCGACTGCCCGGTCTGTGGGGCGGGGATGCGGGCCCATCGCAAGAAATGAATCAAGGGAAGATGGGACGGCAGCGCAACATCTTGGCCATCCTCCTCTTGCCGAGGATGCGCATGCAGACGTCGGTGCGCAGGTCGGACCCGAAGGCGAAGAAGTCCGCCATCCTCTTGGTGCCGTGGGCGGTGTGCAGTGGCTTCCACATCAGGCGGCGCCATTCCAACTCATAGTCCCACAGAGGCCGCTGGGCGGAGATGTTCTCAGCCGATATATGGCCGGCTATGCGCCCGGCCAAGATGGCCAACGGCACACCGCCGCCATTGACGGACATGACATGGCCGGCGGCATCGCCCACGATCAGGCCGTTGTCGCGCACGGTGCTCTCCACCGGGCCACAGCTGGGCACATACTTCCCGGTCATGCGGGAAGTGATCTCCAAGCCCTCCCTCTGCACGAAGGTATCGAAGTAGGACCGAGGGGTGTCCTGGGCGAAACGGGGTGAGAAACCGATACCGACGTTGGCCGAACCGGCCTTGGGTATGATCCAACTGTAGGCGCCCGGGGCGATGCCTCCGAAGTACATCACCAGCACAGGGTCGAATTCCCCTTTCGCTTGGGCAGTGACGGCTGGATAAGGCTGATGATTGGCTGGCAGCCCGAGGCTCTGGGCGGTACGGGAGCCGGGGCCGTCGGCGCCGATTATGACCTTGTAGGAGATGTCACCGGCACTGGTCTTGGCCACGCCCCCTTCGATGCCATGGAATACGGTGTCGGTCATTAGCCGGGCACCGTTGTCCACGGCCAAGGATGCCAAGTGCTGGTCGAAGCGGTCCCTTTCAGTGCTGTAGCCTTGGAAAGGAATGTCATAGGCTTTCCCCTTGGGAGTCACCAGACGGATGGCCTCCAACTGTCGGCAGCATAGGGATGCCGGCATATCGAAGATGTCCGACAGGTCCTCGGCCTGAGGGAACATCGCCGATATCTCCTCCATGGAAGGCATGAACTCGCCACAGCGAACGGGGCTTCCCACTACAGAACGGCGTTCCAGTATGGTCACGTCTGCGCCAGCGGCGGCAGCGAAGCGGGCGGCGGTGCTGCCGGCCGGGCCGGACCCCACCACCAGAATGTCGGTGTCGAGTCTGTCCATGGTTTCCACCTAATGGTTGCGGACCACCACGTAGTCCGCCAAGGCCTCCAAGGAGTCCCGGTAGATGCTGGGAGGGAGCAAGGCCAAGCCTTGACGGGCCTCCTGCACCAAATGGGAGGCGCGCTGGCGGCAGCGGTCCAGGGAATCGGTTTTCTGGATGAGTTCCAAAGCCTCATCCACAAGGGCGTCGCTGATATCTCGGGCCTGGAAAATCTCCCGGATGCGAGGGCCGTGGACGGGGTCCTGCATGGCATAGATGATCGGCAGCGTGGGCTTGCCTTCCATGATGTCTATGCCGGGGCGTTTGCCGGTCTTATTCTTGTCGCCTTCCACATCCAGGATGTCATCGGCAATCTGGAAGGCCAAGCCGATGTTCAAGGCGAAATGACCCATGCC
>JAQUUA010000049.1 GCA_028694055.1 Candidatus Methanomethylophilaceae archaeon
AAGCGGCCTTCCTGCATGGCAGTGAGCAGAGACTGCTGGGACTCCATGCGGAGCATGTTGATCTCATCCACGAACAGGACGCCCTTGGAGGC
This sequence comes from Candidatus Methanomethylophilaceae archaeon, assembly GCA_028694055.1. Lineage (GTDB taxonomy): Archaea > Thermoplasmatota > Thermoplasmata > Methanomassiliicoccales > Methanomethylophilaceae > JAQUUA01. Next base: position 93 of record JAQUUA010000049.1, read on the forward strand.
TTTGTGGATGGCTCCAGGCTCCAGACGGTCATGGGCAGGGGTCTCCAAGCCTCCGCTCTGGAATGGGTCGTGCTTGACGTCACCCAATAAGGCACCGGCATGGGCACCGGTGGCGTCCACGAACGGACAGGACTCCGACTCGTCATGCGAAATAATGAGCTTGGGGACAATCATGACCTCCTGCCTCTGGTTGGGAGACCGGAAGACGAAGTAAAGGATGACCACGGCGAAGAGGCCGATGAGTATGATGGTCGGGTCCCGGAAACCGCCCAAGGCATAGAGAGCCAGGGTGGTGACGATGATCATGACCACGATGACCATGAGCATGGAGTTCTTCTGCTGCTTCTGGGCCATGGCCAGTGCTTTCTGCTCCGCCACGATAGGTTTGCCCTTTCCAGCCGGGACCGTTCTAATCCTGGGTTCGTTGGGATCCTCAGGGTTGTGGTAGGCGATGACGTCCTGAAGCTCATCCTGGGGGAGGTACTCCACCATGGAGTTGGCCAGCATGGACTTGCCAGTGCCGGGTTCCCCGATGAGCATGACGTGGCGCTTCTGCGCCGCCGCCTTCTTAATGACTGCGACCGCTTTGTCCTGTCCGATGACCCGGTCAGCGAGCTTCTCCGGGATGTCGATCTCGGCAGTGGTCTCAAAACCCTGCTTCTCGATCCACTCATCTATGGGACATATGGCCTCAGGAACAGTTCCTTCTTCCATTTTAATACCCTACGTTCTTAAGGATAAATGGACTTCTAAATAAGTCTTTGCTTACCACATAGGATATGATTTAACGATAATCCCCTATACCAGACAAAGAATGAGGATGCTGGATGCTCATTGATGAACTACCTGTCTCACCGGAATTGAAGGCCTTGCTGCATCAACAGGGCTATGTGACGCTTCACCCGCCTCAGGCTGAGGCCGTCCCATTGGTCCTACAGGGCAAGAGCGTTGTGGTATCCATACCCACTGCCAGCGGCAAATCCCTCATCGGCTACCTGGCCGCCATCAGGACAGTCCTGGAGAAAGGGCGTCGTGTTCTGTACATCGTACCTCTGAAGGCGCTTGCTACCGAGAAGCGGGACGACCTGCAGGCCTTCTCCTCATTGGGTTGGAGGGTGGCCCTCAGCATCGGTGACCTGGACTCCGAGGATACCTACCTGAAGGATGCTGATGTGGTGGTGGCCACCTCCGAGAAGGCGGATTCCCTGCTACGGCACGGCCATCCCTTCATGAACGATGTTGGACTAGTGATTGCTGACGAAGTCCATCTCATCCATGACCCAGGACGCGGGCCTACCTTGGAGGTGGCCTTGACCAAGATGATGCGCCGCAACCCCAGCATGCAGGTCATCGCCCTCTCCGCCACCATATCCAACGCCATGGAGCTGGCGGAATGGATGAAGGCGGAATTGATCACCAGTGATTGGAGGCCGGTACCTTTGCGAGAGGGCGTCTATGTGGATGGAGAAATCCGTTTCTCCGATGGACGATGCTCCCCTGTGGAAGGTGATGGTGAGCCACTGTGGTGCCTGATACAAGAATCAGTTCGGGATGGCGGTCAATGCCTGGTCTTCGTTAACTCCCGCCGTTCCACGGAATCGGTGGCCTACAACTACTCTAAATTCATGCGTCCTCTGGCCGGACAAACCCTGGACGCTCGGGAACGGGCCTCTTTGGAGGGGGAATCTGAATCCACCAGCATCGGCCGAAAATTGGCGCAGTGCGTATCATCCGGGATAGCGTTCCATCATGCCGGCTTGACCTACACCCAGAGGAGGATGGTAGAGGAAAGCTTCAAGCAAGGGAGGGTGAAATGCATCGTGGCCACCCCAACCCTGGCGGCCGGCATCAACCTACCCGCCCGGAGAGTGGTGGTCCGAGACACCGCCCGTTTCGATGCCAATGCTGGTTTCCTGCCGATATCAGTCATGGAGGTCAGGCAGATGTGCGGAAGGGCGGGAAGGCCTCGCTACGACCCCTATGGGGAGGCCTTGTTGATGGCCAAGAGCGAGGACGATTGCCAGAGGCTCATGGAGAACTACCTTTATGGAGAGGCGGAGAGGATCTACTCCAAATTGGGAACAGAACCGGTTCTCCGGAGTCACGTTCTGGGACTGCTGGCCACCGGGGACGCTTCCTCTCGTGAGGACGTGATGCGTTTCCTGAAAGAGACGTTCTATGGACATCAGAGCGCCCTTTATGGCCTGGAGGAAGCAGTGGACAACATCGTGGAGCTGCTCCTGGAGAACGGCATGGCAACTGAGGACCAGGTTCTGCAGTCCACATGGTTCGGGAAAAGGGTTTCCGACCTCTACATCGACCCGCAATCGGCTTTGATCCTGAAACAGGCCCTGGAGTCTTGGAACGATGCGGCTCATGACCTATCCATCCTGCAGACGGTTTGCTCCACACCGGATGTCATGAGCCTATACCTAAGGAAGAAAGATGCCGAGTGGATAGAGGGAACCATGGAAGAGATGGAGGGACGCTTCCTGATCCCACCTCCGGAGGACGAGGATGATTACCAGTTCTTCCTATCGGACCTGAAGGTTGCCAAGATGCTCTTGGACTGGATGGATGAGAACGACGAGGACGGTTTGCTGAACCTCTACTCCGTTGGACCCGGGGACCTACGCAACAGGGCTGATTCCGCGGAATGGCTGCTTTATTCCATGTCGGAACTGGCCAAGATGTTCCAGCCTCAGGCCGGGGAGAGGCTCTCCCGGTTGCTGATGCGCATCAGACATGGGGTGAAGGAGGAGCTCTTGGACCTGGTGAGGTTGAAGGGCGTGGGTCGGTCCCGGGCCCGTCTCCTCTTCGATGCCGGTTACCATGACCGTGCCAAGCTGTCCGAGGCTGACTTGGAAGAATTGACCAAGCTCCCCCACATAGGCCGGATCTTGGCTACATCGATACTGTCTCAGCTAGGTCGCAGCGTGGTGCAAACCGAAGACGTTCCAGAGGAGGAGATGATTACAATAGAGGGTGAGGCGGAACCGAGACAGTCCCGCCTCTTCGATTTCTGATCAGGCCTGCAGCAGCCTCTTGATTGCCGACGCATCCGCCTTGGACTGCATCGGGGGCGGACAGGACTTTATGATGGTGTCTGGATCCTTCAAGGCATTGCCGGTGCAGATGCAGACCACCTTCTCATCCTTGCACACCTCTCCACTGGCCCGTAGCTTGATGAGGCCAGCTATGGAAGCGGCGCTTGCTGGCTCAACTCCAACACCCTCACGGCGACCCAGCATCCTCTGCGCCTGCAGGATCTCCTCATCCGTGACGCTCACCGCGCATCCCCGGGTCGAATATATGGCCTTCAAGGCCTTCCTGCCGCTGACTGGATTGCCGATGCGGATGGCCGTAGCCACCGTCTCCGGGGTGGGGACCGGGTCGAAATCATCCCGACCGGTCTGGAACGATTGCACGATAGGCATGGATCCATCCGCTTGGACACCCGTAAGCATGGGCATGCGGTCTATCCATCCCACCTCCTGAAGTTCTGTGAGGGCCTTGTACACCGCCCAGATGTTGGCAGCGTTTCCCACCGGCAATATGATGCGGTCTGGGACCTCATACGACAATTGGTCCATGATCTCGAACAGAACCGACTTCTGACCTTCCGGACGGTAGGGGTTGATGGAGTTCAGCAGGTAGAGGTAGTTCTCATCCGCCAGTTCACGCACCGTCCGGAGGGCGTCGTCGAAGTTGCCGTCTATGGATATGACGGAGGCACCGAAGAACATGGCTTGCGCCAGTTTCCCCAACGCCACCTTGCCGGATGGAAGGAGGACCGCACAGCGGAGCCCGGCCTTGGCGGCGTAGGCCGCAAGGCTGGCAGAGGTGTTGCCTGTGGAGGCGCATCCCACCACCTTGGCACCTACGGCCACGGCACGGGATACCCCTACAGTCATCCCTCGGTCCTTGAAAGAGCCGGTGGGATTGGCGCCTTCATACTTCACATGCAGCCTCTGCATCCCGATGTCCTCCTCTAGGGCATGACAGGGGTAGAGGGGTGTGCCTCCTTCCAGGAGGGTGATGGCCTTGTCGACATCTATCGGCAGAAAAGGATGATACCTCCACACTCCCATGGGACGGGAGGCCAGATCCTCGGGCTTCATCTCCTTGACTGGTTCCAGGTCCATCTTGACCGTGAGCAGTCCACCGCAACGGTGGCATGTATCTGCATAGGGATCCTCGATCTCCATGCCACAGTCCCAGCATATCACTTTATGGTTCATATCAGACCCTCTTGCAACCCAGGCCCCATGAAGTGACCCAGCTCTCACAGCCGATGCCGTTCTCATGGTACATGTCCCGTATGGAATCCGCTATGTTCTGCCCATCCATCATATCGGTGTCTATGAACGATATCACACAGGGGCCGGAACCGCCCAGGAAGGAGGCTTTGGCGCCAAGCGACATGGCGATGTCCTCGGCCTGTTTCAGATAGGGTATCAGATTGACCCGGGCAGGCTCGAAGACTGCATCCCTGACAGAGCGGCCCAGCAGGTCCAAATCTCCGGTCTGCATGGCATGCACGAAGCAAGAGGCGTTACCGACATGGAACACCAGATCGGAGACCTTCACCTCATGCGGTAAGACCTTGCGGGACTCCATGGTGGAGACCATGACATCAGGCATTGCCACCACCACGCCCAGATTCCGAGGCGGCTGGATGCTGATGGCCTCGAAGGGCTGATAGGAACGTATGGCCGTGAATCCACCCATGATGCAGGGAGCGACGTTGTCGGCATGCAGACCTCCAGAGGTCACCTCTTCCGCATGAGCGGCGCACATGACCAATTCCATGGTGCTCAATACTTGGTCGCAAAGGACGTGGGCGGCGAAAGCCCCTCCTGCCGCCGAGGCCCCGGAGGAACCTATGCCGCTGCAGGGGCGGATACCTTTGACAATCTTCATCTCTAAGCCGAACTCCGCATCGCATCTTCTCAGGACCTCGGCGGCGGCGATACCGGCCGAGTTCAAGTCAGCCTCTCGTGGGATGCCGTCTGCCCCCTGTCCCTCGATCGAACTGATGATGATGCCCTGGTCGATCTTCCTCACCATGATGGTGTCGAACGGCTTCTGCAGAGCCATCCCGAAGACGTCGAAACCGGGGCCCAAATTGGAGATGGTCGCCGGGGCGATGATCTTTATCCATTCCTCACTCATGTGAACACCGTTGTAATCGGATTGAATCATCACATAGAGTGAGATTCGGGATATAGTTATTCCGTTCGCAGATGTTATCTATTGCTTCCCACAATCCGGATTCATGGCTCTCCATGAGATCGCAGGCGCCAGAGGGGAAGTGGGAGACGTGCCCGCCCTTCTAGCTCATCTCTCCAAATTGCCTGGCGAGGTGCTCGTCCTCCGTGCCTCCCGAATTATTGGAAGGGAACATGCTGAATCGGCGGTCATGCATGCCCGAAGGGCCTTCACCCGTGGCGACAATTCCGCCCGTACCTTGGGCATGGAATCCCTGTTGTATCTAGCGGGGGAACGCCAGATCTCCCGCGCCCTATCAGAGTTCGGGGTGAGTCCCGAAGACACGGAACTGGCCATCCTGGCATTCGATAACGAGGCGGATGATGTCATTGAAGGCAGAGGATGGACAAGGGAAGATTCCCTCCTGGGATTGAACGATGATAAAACCCAGCTCATCTTAGAAGGAGAGTGTTTGAGAGGGCTTTCACCATCCGATCTGGCCTTGGAGAAAGTGGCCATGCTAGACATAAATAGATAAGCCATCAAATCGTTCTGTCTTGCGTCGGAGGGGAGACGGGCGCATGAGCTTCTTGGACCAACTGAAAATGAAGAAGGCCTTGGAGGAGAGGGGCCGATTAGAAATCGAGGCCAAGAGAGAGGCTGAAGACCTCATAAGCAAGGTGCGAGCATCCGTGGACTCCTCCCACAGCATCGGCGTGGACGTGAGCACGTCCCGATCTATCTTGGAACTGGCCGAGCAGCAGATGGTGGAGAGGGATTACCGCAAAGCCTTGGCGACCTCACGTAAGGCCTTGGAGGCCGTGGAGTCGGAATCGCAGACCCGCATCATGGAGAGATACCTCCATCTTCGACGCATCTTCCATGTTAGCATGATATCTGAACCGCCCGAGCTGGAACAGCTGCTCCAGGAGGGTGAGTTGGCCATCGCTTTATCCATACCCCGCGCCGTGGACATATCAAACCGAATCTATCCGGCCATTAGGCAGCACTTACTTGATTCCCGTCACATCCTACATGAGAAGGTCCGGTCCATGCTGCCAGACCATCTGGAGGAGGAGCGTCTATCCGTCCCTCTTGAGGAGATGATGGTCAATGAGGGGGATGCCGAGAGCCTGAGCGCCTCGATCAGCAAAGTCGTACAGGCAGTGCAACAGATCGTGCAGGAGCGATTGGACTGGTTGCGAAGCTATCATGAGAAGCTATCTCGATTCGTCGGCGACCTCGGTTACATGGATCTCATCTGGAATGAGCTCAAGGCTCATTTCAAAGAAGAGGACTTCGAGACCGTCAAACAGGAGATGGACCTTATCCAGGATGGACTGGATTCCCAATTGGAGATTGGCCTTCCCTCTTCATTCATCAAAGCCCGGGACCGCTTGGAGGTGCTGAGCGAATTCGGCGTGGACACCACACGCGAGGAAGAGGACTTGTCCGTGGCGGAGAAGAAGCTGGAGATAGAGCCGCTGATGTCCCTGGAGGATTACGAAAAGGTCATAAACCGCATCCAGGACCTGGAGTCAGACTACATCGCAGACATGATCCAAGAGATTCGGGACATGATCACCGTAGGTCGGCACATCGGGATCGATCTCGGTGAGGTAATAGTCGGTTTGGATGAAGTCCGCATGGACCTGCGCCAGGGAAACCTCCGAGCGGGTGTTGCTGGAGTGGAGGAAGTGAAGGCCATGCTCCTGGAGCGCATGGGCGGCTACAACGAGCTGGAGCTGGCGTTCTTCACCCTCTCTGACCTGGTGGGAGAGGTGGAGGAGTACGATCTTGACCTGGAGGAGCCCATGCGCCTGGTGAACAAGGCGCGTGAGGACATGTCGGAATCTGGCCTGGAAGGATCCCTGGGGATGGTCCGTGAGGCCATCAGGATGATCCACTACCAGGCCAAGGAGCTCTTGGGCTCCAAACTCATCCTGGCACAGAAGAGCCTGCAGTCCGGGTTCCGCATTGATGCCGATGTGGTGGGTGAGAGTGAACGCCTCGGTGAGCTTTTTCAGATCATTAACGAGGGCCGTTACAGAGGCATGATGCGGGAGATAGCTGACTGTCGTCTGCGCATCGAGGCCAAGCTCAAGACCCATGCCCGTGATTACCTGCAGTCCTTCCTGAAAGAGGTGGAGGAAAGGGAGGACCTCTACGATGTCAAGAAGATGCGTCTTCAGGCCAAGGGGGCGGAGAAGCTTCTAAACGAGAACTCTGCCGACGAATCGTACCGAATCGTCTGGACCGCCAGGAGGCAGCTATCGAACCTGGACGTGGATGCCCTGGAGGACAAGCTCAAGAAAGTACGGGAGCTGGTATCCACAGGAGAGGCCGTGGAGGTGGACGTCTCCGATCTCAAAAGGATGATGTTCTCATTCTCCTACGATGGCAAGAACGTCAACCTGGAGGCCATCTCCCAAGCCTCGGAACTGATGGTCCTGGTGCGAGACAGGATCAACGACAGCCTCACGGTTCAACTGCAGAAAGCCCACATCCAAGCCTACCAATCCAAGATGAGCGGTTACCAGACCGAGGAACAGCTGTCCAGTTTGAGAAAGGCTTTCCGTCTCCTGGAGAAGGGAGAGTTCCGTTCCGTCTACGGTGCTTTGAAGGAGGCGGAGATCGGTTACAACATACAGGTGCTGGTGCACGACGAGGTGTACGAGCGCTTGTTGCGCATCTCGTCCATCATAGCCCAAGAGGGTTTGAATGACCGTTCCTTGAAGGTCGCGGTGGACCTGTTCCATAATGGACGTTGCAGAGAGGCGGACGTGGAGTCCAAGAAGCTCCTGCGTTCCCTCATCGAACAAGGACTGAAAAGCGCCGCCGCCAACATCATGATGGAGGGCGAGCGCCTCATCGAGACCGCGGACATGCTGAAACTGAAAGTAGTCAGTCTGCGGGAGAGCCTCCCTCAAGCCCAATTCTTCTTGGAGAACGGGGATTACCGTAACGCCTCATCCCTTATGGAGAAGGCTATGCGCACAGGTCGGTCGGAGATATCCCGGGCTCTGCAAGACCATTCATCTCGTATCCGACCCCGTATCGGCGAGCCCATGTTGGATCGTCATGAGAAATCCGTCAGTTTAGACATGCTCGGCAATGCCCGGGTGAACATCGAGGCAGGAAGATACGATGTGGCGGCCAACATCCTCCTGCACCTGGAGGAGGACCTGGATAAAAGGGCCATGTTGGTGAACCGTTGCCGCATGGCTCAGGCCCGGGCCAGTGAGTTCTTGGGCATCGGAAGGATGATGGACCTGGACATCACAGACCTGGAGGCTTTGGCGGAATGGTCGGAGAAACTTCTCCAGCAAGGCAGGCCTCTGTTATGCCATGAGACCCTGGAGAGGCTGGTGGATCAGATCGGCGACCTCATTGTTTTCCGCATACGATCCTGCCACATTCAGGCCCAACAACAAGCGGAGGAGGAAGGTCTGGCCGGTCCGGACCTGGACAAACTGCTATCTGATTTGGAGGATATGGCTGAATCGGTCCGCAGGAGACGGTTCCATGCCGCCAAGGAGGTATCGTTCCTCGTGGATTCCCGGATGGAGGAGATACGCATCCGGAGGGAATCCATGGAGAAAGCCCGACAGGATGTCATGGACCTCCAG